>DASSGV010000049.1:0-45127 GCA_035693225.1 Gemmatimonadales bacterium
GCCGCATTGCCGGCGGCTCAAGCCGCCTCTCGGCGTGGCGCCCTGAAGGGCTTGATGGGGAATCCTGCCGGGCGCCGCTGCTGCGGGATCCAGGCGATGGCAAGGCACGGGCGTGACGGAGCCGGACTCTCGCTCGGGGTGGCGATGGTCGGCGCGACCGCGGGCGCTCGCTACTCCTGCCGCAGCGCGATCACCGGGTCCACCAGCGCCGCGCGCCGCGCCGGGATGAGCGTCGCGAGGAGTGCCACGAGTCCGAGTACAATGGCAGCGCCGGCGAACGTGACGAGGTCGGTGCTCGTCACCCCGAAGAGCAGTGAGCGGAGTGCCCGGGTGACGCCGAACGCGGCGGTGAGTCCGATGCCGAGTCCGATCGCGACGAGGATGACCGTCTCGTTCAGGAGGAGGCCGATCACATCGCCCGCGCGCGCACCCATCGCGATACGGATGCCGAGCTCGCGGGTGCGCTGGGAGACGGCATAGGCGGTGACGCCTCCGATGCCGATCACGGCGAGGACGAGTGCCAGGCCGGCAAAGAGGGAAATGAGCCCGGTGATGAGCCGGAGACCAGCGTACTGCGCCTGGACGATGGCGTCGTAGGTCGAGATGCTCGCGATCGGCTGGCTCGGGTCTTCGGCGCGGACCGCGCCCCTGAGCGCCGGAATGGCGCCGAGCGGGTGATCGGAACGGACCATTACCCACATCTCGTCGATGTCCCGATCCGACTGGGCCAGCGGCGTATAGATGGCCGGCCCGCCGGCGCGCTCAAGCGCCTGGCTCCGCACATTCGCCACGACGCCGACCACGGTCTGGTCGCCGTGGCGTCCGAGCCCGGTCTTGCCGATCGGATCCTGGTCGGGCCAGAGCTCGTGCGCGAGGGCCTGATTGATGACGCAGACCGGCTTTGACCCGTCCCGGTCCTCGACAGTGATCGCCCGACCCTCGATGACCGGGATGTGCATCGTGGAGAAGAAGTCGGGACCCACGTGGGTCTCGTTGACGATGAGGACCTGATCGGGATCGTCGGGTCGGAACTGACGGGGGCGCATCCCCACCGAGATGACCCCGCCCGAGAGAGGAGGCCCGTCGGCCACGGTGGCGGCAGCAACACCGGGCTGAGTTCGCAGGCGCTCGATGAGGTCCGCAAAGAAGGCGTGCTGCTGGGCGGTGGTGGCGTAACGCGCCGGCGTCAGCCGGATCCGGGCGGCGAGGAGCCCCTCCGGATCGAAGCCGGGGTTGATCGCGTTGAGGGAGACGAAGCTCCGGACGAGGAGCGCCGAGCTGACGAGGAGCACCAGCGCCAGTGCCACCTCACTGACGATCAGGATGCTGCGCGCACGCCGGCGCGGCCGTCCCGCCGTCCCCGACGATCCATCGCGGAGCGCCTGCTCCAGGGCCGGGTCCGACGCGCGGAGCGCCGGAACGATCCCGAAACCGAGCCCGGTGAGGATGGCGAGCAGGAGGGTGAAGGCGAGGACCGTCCCGTCGATGCCGGCGGCGTAGCCGTGCGGAAGCTGGGCACTGATGAGTCGGAGCCCCGCGGCGGCGAGGAGGATCCCCACCAGCGCAGCGGCAAGCGCCAGCAGGAGGCTCTCGACCAGGAGCTGACGGATGATGGTCCGCCGTCCGGCGCCGATCGCGCGGCGGACGGCGAACTCCCGCTCCCGCGCGTTGGCCCGGGCCAGGAGGAGGTTCGCGGCGTTGACGCAGGCAATGAGGAGCACCAGCGCCACGGCGCCAAAGAGGATGAGGAGGGGTTGGCGCGCGTTGCCGACGATCTGATCGCGGAGCAGGTTGGCGGTGAAGCTTTCGCCGCTCCCGAACTTGGAGGTCGCCTCCCCGGAAGCGGTGATCTGCTTTCCCAGCAGGTCGAGCGCTCGGCGCAGCCCGTCGAGCGACGCCTCCGGCGTCAGCCGCGCCACCGTCGAGAACGCCCGATACTCCCGCACCTCTGCCATCTCCGGGGCGTCGGTCATCGCCCAGCCGACGGGGATCCAGACGTCGGTGGCCGGACCGGGAAAGGCGAAGCCGGCGGGCATCACCCCAACGATGGTGA
Source organism: Gemmatimonadales bacterium (assembly GCA_035693225.1). GTDB lineage: Bacteria > Gemmatimonadota > Gemmatimonadetes > Gemmatimonadales > GWC2-71-9 > CAMLHU01. The sequence continues at coordinate 2,054 of DASSGV010000049.1, forward strand.
AGCTCTTCTGGTCGAGGGTGATCGTCCGCCCGAGTGCGGTCGAGTCACCGTTGAAGTTGCCAAGCCAGAGCCCGTGGGAGATGACGGCGACGGGATCGTGCATCTCCGCCACACTGAACGTGCGCCCGATGACGGGCGCCACGCCGAGCACCGGGAAGAGCGGGGCGGTGGTGCGGGCGACCTCGAGTTCCCTCGGCTCCGCGGCGCTGGAGAAGTTGTAATGGTCGGTCGACCAGGCGGCGGCGCCGGTGAGCACGTCGGTGAGCTTCCCGATGTCCTGGTAGTCGGGATAGGAGAGCGCCATCGCGGAACTGCCGCCGTCACCGGGCATTCCGCTGACGGATGACGAGATGGTGACCAGGCGGTCGGCGTCAGGGTAGGGAAGAGGGCGGAGCAGCACGGCGTTGACGACGCTGAAGATGGCGGTGTTGGCGCCGATGCCGAGCGCCAGGGTCAGGACCGCCATGCAGGCAAAGCCGGGGTTGCGGCGGACGGCCCGGAGGGCGTAGCGGGCGTCGCGGGCAAGGTGTTCGAATGCGGCGACGCCACGGGCGTCCCGCGCCGCCTCCTTGGTGGCTTCGATCCCGAGCGCGATCCGCGCCTGACGCGCAGCCTCGACGGCGCTCAGTCCCTCGCGCCGGAGCTTCTCGGTCTCCTGCTCGAGATGAAAGCGGAGCTCGTCGTCGAGCTCGCGTTCCAGCGCGTCCCGCCGGAAGAGGGCGCGGAGACGGTGGCGGAGGTCGGTGAGCATCGCGGGCTATGCCAGCCGCAGGATCGCGGCGACCGCACTCGAGAGCCGGCGCCACTCCTCGGTCTCGGCGTCGAGCTGGCGGCGGCCGGCGCGGGTGAGTTCGTAGAACTTGGCGCGACGGTTGTTCTCCGAGGCGCCCCAGGTGGCCGCGATCCAGCCTCGCCGTTCGAGGCGATGGAGGGCAGGATAGAGGGAGCCCTGCGGCACCTCGAGGGTAGCGCGGGACACCTGGTGCAGGCGTTCGGAAATGGCCCAGCCGTGCTGTGGTCCGAGGGAGAGGACCTTGAGGATCAGCAGGTCGAGGGTGCCCTGCGGGAGGTCGAGCGATCCCTGCGTCATCGTTTCCCCTGTGGCTTCTACAGGAGAAGGTACGGGGTCACCTGTAGAAGTGCAAGGGGAGGCCGCGGGGGGCGGCATTGCGGGCCGCTCACGTCAGCATCGTGTCGTTCCAGTCGCGGATGACATACGACCTCACCATGCCCTCCGCGGCGAACGGATCCAGCTTCACGAATTCTTCGGCGGCGGCACGGCTCCTGAAGATGGCCATGTTCCCGAGATCGGCGAACGGACCGATGCCGATGACCTCGCCCCTCGCGACGAAGCGTTCGACGACCGCCTTATGCCGCGGATACACCGCCATGATCTGCTCCATCGTGACGTCCGCACGTTCTCCAATGACCACTGCCTTCATGGCGCCTCCCTCGTGGATGGTGTCAATGCCCTGACGACGGGTTCGTCAGGTTCGCGGCCGGCCTCGGGTCCGCACGAGCCGGGTCCCGGCGGACCACCCCGGGGTTGATCGGCCTCCGTCCGCCGTGGAGTGGCGCCGGGCCGCCACGGACCCCATCTTCCCTCCGTGCCGCGCCATTCGATCCAGCTCCAAGTCCGCGTCCTCTGGGAATCCCGGGTGGGGAGCGCTCTCCGCCGGGTCGGCCTCGGCAGCGTGCGGACGACCATCCTCACCCTCGCGGTGCTCGCGACACTCATCCCGTCGCTGGCCACCGGGTGGGTCTCCTACCGCCAGAACCGCCGGGCGCTCAAATCGGCGCTGGACCGGGAGCTCGAGAACTCGAGCGATCAGTCGGCGCGCGAGGTGGGGCTCTGGCTCAAGGGTCAGATCTACAATCTGCGGGTCTTCGCGGCGTCGTACGAGGTCACCGAGAACCTCGAACGGGGCGGCGGTGGCGCACGCCGGCTCGCCGACTATCTCAACTCGGTCGACGTCCGGTTCCCGGACCTGGACGAGCTGGTCGTCGTGGCGCCGGACCGTCGCACGGTCGCCCATACCGGGCGCGCCACCGGAAAGCTGGACATCGGCGCCGACTGGCTGCGCCGGGCCCGGGAAGGCGGGGCGATCCTCGGCGATCCGCAGCGCGCCGACTCGGCCTCCGTCGCCACGATGGAAGTGGCGGTCCCCATTGTGAACGCGGCGGGGCGCTTCCTCGGGATGCTGGTCGCCCGCCTCAACTTCACCGGGATCGAGAAACCGGTCCAGGGCGATCAGCCCGGCGCGGACGGCCGGGTCATCGTCGTGCGTCCCGACGGTCAGGTCGTCGTCGCCGTCGGCACGAAAGCCACTGCGTTCCCGGCCACGCCCCTGCAGACGCTCCTCCAGGCCGACAGCGGGTCGTCGGTGGCCTATCGCTCCGCCGATGGCGTCAACGTCCTGGGAATGCAGGCGTCGGTGCCCTCGGCGGATTGGGTGGCCGTGGCCGAGGTCCCGGCGACCACCGCCTTCGAGGGGATCCGGAGGTTGCGCAATACCACCGTGATCCTGGTCCTGCTGCTGCTGCTGGTGGTCGGCTCGCTGGCCTACGGACTCGGCCTCCTCGTCGTGCTGCCGCTCGAACGTCTGTCCCACGCCGCCGACCAGGTGGCCCGCGGCGATCTCGACGTGGAGGTCCCGGTCTCCGGCGGGGGTGAGGTATCGCAGCTCACGGCGGTCTTCAACGACATGGTGCGTCGACTGCGCGAGGGGCGGGCCGAGCTTGAGCGCCTGTCGATCACCGATGAACTCACCGGTCTCGCCAATCGTCGGCGCCTCGATACGGAGCTCGAGCAGGAGGTGCAGCGACACGAACGCCACAAACGCACCTGCGCCGTGCTGATGCTCGACGTCGATCGTTTCAAGTCCCTCAACGACACCCGCGGGCACCCGGCGGGAGATGCGGTGCTCCGACAACTTGCGCGCATCCTTCAGGAGAATACCCGGAAGGGGGACATCGTGGCGCGCTTCGGCGGCGAGGAGTTCGTGGTGATCCTTCCCGAGAGCACGCTGGCGGGCGCGGTCGAGAAGGCCGAGCGGATCCGTGCGGCCACCGAGGAACATCGATTTGTGATCGAGGGTGGGGGTGCCGAAGCGCGGGTGACGGTCTCGATCGGCGTGGCGCTCTTCCCGCAGCATGGCCGCACGCCGGACACGCTGATCGTCGCGGCGGACGGAGCGCTCTACCGGTCCAAGCAGGCAGGGCGCAACCGGGTCACCACCGCGAGCTAGGGGGTCGCGCTCCGCACCACGCTCTGGTTGATCCAGGCGCTGGTGCCCTCGGGCGTCGTGACCTTGAGCCAGTCCTGCAGATACGAGTATGCCGTGAGCGCCGTGCCGGTGGGGACCGTCGAGAGCACCGACGCGGAGCCGCTCGGTCCGGTGCGGAGATTGGCGTTTGAGGTGGTGGTGAGGGAGACCGGGAGCGCGAAGAGCCGCTCGCCGGGGAGCGGTGCCGCGTCCCCGCTTTCGGCCAGGCGGCCCCGGCCGGCGGTCGCGGCGCGCTTGGCCTGGGTGGCGAGATAGACCGCACCGCCGTAGTTCGCGGCGTCGAAGGCGGCACTGGCCGAGTGCAACGCCGCATCCGCCTGGGCCACTTCCGGTGGGGCCTGTTGCCCCGCCCGTCCTCGCAGCTGCTGCAGCGTCACCTCGGCCTCGGCGATCGCCGAGGCCGCTTCCGCGCGCGTGGCCAGGGTGCGAAGGCGGGCCATCGCGCGGACCACCTCGGTGGTCGCCTCGGCGAGCCGCCGGTCCATGTCCTCCAGGCGCGCCGAGCGCTCGAGCAACTGGACATTGGCACGCGCGAGCGCGCGCTCCAGCTCGGGGTCACGGACCGTGACCGTCTCGGGCGCGGCGCGGACGATGCCCGGAGCACGGGCAGGGACCGGTGACGCGGGTTGTGACTTGCCGGCGCAGCCGATCGCGATCGCTGCCCCGAAAAAGACGACGAACCGCATGATGGATGATCCTCAGCTGAACGCCAGGGGGTGCGCCGCATACTGGGGTGATGCCGGGGAAAAGCTCGCACCGGGAGGGGTGGCAAGTCCAGCCCCGGGGGCGGCAGCCGGGGAAGGGACCCGCCGCGGGCAGCCAAGGCTCTGTGCCGCGGGATCACCGGGGGGCCGCTCCGGCGGTCAGGCCTGGGCGCCGGTGTGCTCGTTGCCCCCGATCATCGGCTCCCAGAGTTCGACCTTGTTCCCCTCGGGGTCGATGACCCAGCCGAACTTGCCGTACTCGGAGTCGTCGATCGTGTCGAGGACGTTGCACCCTTCCGCCTTGAGCGCCGCGATCAGGGCGCGGAGGTCGTCCACGCGGTAGTTGACCATGAACCTGGCCTTGCCGGGCGCGAACTGATCGCTCTCCTCCGGAGCGATCGACCAGGCGGTCGTGCCACCGATGGGCTTGCCGTCAGGATCGGTCCAGGTGAACGCGGCGCCCCCCCACGCCTGGACGTCGATGCCGAGGTGGCGCTTGTACCAGGCCTGCAGCGCGGGGGCATCCTTGGCCTTGAAGAAGATGCCGCCGATGCCGGTGACTCGCTTCATGGGAACCTCCGCGGTGCGGTTGGCGGGTGGTGCTTCTGCCGTGACCTGGCTAGCGACGCGTGAGCGGCGATGCCTGCTCGCAGACCAGGGGGACCACGGGGTACGGCAGCATGCAGTCCTGCGTCGACCGGCCGCCGGGGCGGTCATCCCTCGCGGACCGCCTCCAGCGCATCATAGCCCTTGAGGCGATAGATGGCGAGCGAGCCGATCCAGCTCAGCACGAACACGCCGATGATGAGGTAGCCGATGGAACCGAAGTCTCCGTTCAACGTGGCGATCCCGTCCCAGAAGGGGCCGTCGAGCTCCAGCTTGCCGCCCACCAGCCCCAACACCTCGATGCCGCCCACCAGCAGCGCCACGATCACGGAGACGAATGTGATCGTCATGTTGTAATAGAGCTTCCGGATGGGCGTGGTGAACGCCCAACCGTAGGCGCCCAGCATCAGCACGTTGTCGGTGGTGTCCACCAGCGACATCCCGGCCGTGAACAGTGCCGGGAAGACGAGGATGTTCCACAGGCTCATTCCCCGTCCCGCTTCGGCCGCCGAGATGCCGAGCAGGCCGATCTCGGTCGCGGTGTCAAAGCCAAGCCCGAACAGCAGGCCCAGCGGATACATGTGCCAGCTGCGGCGGATCATGGCGAACATCGGCCGGAAGATGCGCGCCAGCAGGCCGCCGCCGGCCAGCAGCGCGTCGAGGTCATCGGACACGTAGCGCCCCTCCCGCCGCACGCGGTGAAAGGTCCGGTAGACCGAGGCCAGGATGAACAGGTTCATCACGGCGATGGCGAGCAGGAATCCCGCCGAGACCACCGTGCCCACGACGCCGCCCGCCCGGTGCAGCCACTGGAAGCGGGTGTTGAGGACGACGGCCGTCGCCGCGATCACGACCGAGGCCACCACCACGACCGTCGAATGCCCCAGGGAGAAGAAGAACCCGACCCCGATCGGGCGCTTCCCTTCCTGCATCAGTTTCCGCGTCACGTTGTCGATGGCGGCGATGTGGTCGGCGTCGATGGCATGGCGCAGCCCGAGCCCGTACGCCAGGAGCGCGGCGCCCAGGAGCAGGGGGTAGTGCCGGAAGGCCGTCAGCGCCCAGATCCACGCGCCCACGTTGGCGGCGGCCAGGAACGCGTAGAGGACCAGGAGCCGGCGCCGGATATCGGTCCCGTCGTCGCTGAAGAGGTGGCGGAGGTAGGCCATCAGGGCATCACGGGGCGCGGTAGCGTTCGATCAATCGGGTGATCCGTTCGACGGCGTGCACCGCGGCGCCGTGATTCTGCGAGAAATTGAGCCGGATGCTGTCGGTGGCGTCGGGGCTGAACTCGGTCCCCGGCGTGACGATGGCGCCCCCCTGCACCCTGAGCGCGGCCACGAAGTCGTGGAGGGCGAGGGTGAGCTTCGGCAGTCGCGGAAAGAGGTAGCTCCCCCCTTCCGGCGTGCGCACCGAGAGGCCCGGGACCCTCCCGAACACCTTGATCAGGTCGTCCCGAATGACCTGATGCTTTCGGGTACGCTCCGCGAGCCACCCTTCCGGCTCCTCGAACCAGGTGCGGAGCACCGCCTGCGAGTACCCCGGCGCCCGGAGTGATACGATCGCCTGCAGCTTCTCCGCGCGTTCGATGAGCTGCGGCGCACCGAAGGCGACCCCCAGGCGGTACCCGCTCAGCGATTCGGTCTTGGACGGCCCGATGATGGTGAGCACCTGGTCGCGCGAGATGCCGGACGCAGAGAGGTGGGTGAAGGTCCGACCGGAGTAGACCAGCCGCGAATAGAGCTCATCGGCGATGACGGTCACGCCATACCGGTTCGCGAGCTCGGCGATGGTCGCGATCTCCTGCGGGGAGTAGATGGCCCCGGTCGGATTATTGGGGTTGGAGAAGAGGAAGGTCCGCACCCCCGACTGGAAGACCTGCTCCAGTGCATCCAGGTCGAGGCCGGCCCGGTCGGTGTGGCCCAGGTAGTCGAGCCGCACCGGCACGACGTCGGCGCCGAGGAAGGCGACGAGCTTGCGGTTGGCGAAGTAGTCGGGGTGCACGATGGCGACCCGGTCGCCGGCGTTCACCGTCGCCCCCAGGGCGAGGAAGAGCGCGCCCTGCGTCCCGGGGGTGATGATCAACTCCTCCGCCGCCGCGACCGGTCGGCCGGTGAACGCGGTGAGCTTCCGGGCCACCTCTTCACGCAGCTCGGCGCCCCCGCGGTACTCCGTGTAGGCTTGCGCGCCGCCGCGATGCTCGCCGGCGATGAAGGCGTCGAGGGCACCGGGCGCGGGGGCAAAGGCGGTGTCGTTCACATCCCCGTGGGAGAAGTCGACGGGGACGCCGGGGAGCGGCTCGCCGCGCAGTTCAGCGTTCGGGAGCGCGGCCCCCTGGCGCACTTCCTGGCCGGGGGCGTGATCGGTGCCGAGCTGCGCGAACTTTGCTTCGAGTGAACTCATCTCTTCTCTTGGTGGGTGGCGTTGGCCGCCTGCCGGAGCTCCTGGGCCAGCCCGATGAGGATCCCTTCGGGGCCGCGGATGTAGCAGAGGCGGTAGGAGTCTTCGTACCGGACCACTTCGTCGACCACCCGGGCACCACGCCTCTGGAGCCGTGCAACGGTGTCGTCGATGTCGTCCACGGTGAACATCACGCGGAGATAGCCGAAGGCGTTCACCGGGGCATTCCGGTGGTCGGCAATGGGGGCGGGGGTCAGAAAGCGTGAAAGCTCCAGGCGGCTGTGGCCATCGGGAGTGCGCATCATCGCGATCTCGACGCGCTGCCCGTGCACGCCGGTGACGCGACCCGACCACTCCCCCTCGATCATCGCCCGTCCTTCGAAAATGAGGCCCAGCTCGGCGAAGAACGAGATCGCCGTGTCGAGAGACTCCACCACGATGCCGACGTTGTCCATCCGCTGGAGTGCCATGTCACTCCCTCCCCGGTCCGACGGCGCTCCGCCGCCCGAGTTGCGATGACTGGCAGCGGCTCAGGAAGAAGATAGCCGTTTCCGGCGAGCCGTCTGGTTGGTACGGACGGGGCGCGACCCGGGGTGCCAGGATGAGGCTTGCAGGCCGCGGCCACGCCCGGCCCCTGCGCGCCGCCAGAAGGAGGCGCTCGACGGCGGGATCGGGAGCACGAGCGGCTTCGGCGGGTCCTTCGACCAGCTGGAAGCGCGCCTCGTCACGCTGAGCGGGAGTGCGGGACGCTGATGAAGTGAGTGATCTCGCGGTCGGACGCCTGACTCGGTCGTCCGGTCGTGGTCCCCTCCCCGGTCCGGTGGCCCTGCTCAGTCGCTCGCCAGGGACTCGACCGTAGCCTCGTTGGTCCGGAGCGCGGTCCGGGGTGATGGCGGAGGCGGCGGGGCCCGGCGGACGTACATCTCCGCGAACGTCTTCGCGTGCGGCTCAAGGAGCATGGCGTTCCGGGGGCATTCGTTCGGACCCAACCAAACCTCCGAGTCCGCGGCCAGGGCCTGCCAGTGGAGCGGGCGGTCGCGGGTACCGAGTGCCGCGCGGGACGAGACGAACAGGCGCAGCCGACCGTCGAAGCGGCGCGGACGGTAGCGGCGCGCCGCCGCGAGCGTGGCTCGCTCCACCGCTTCGCGCAGCGCCAGGGCGGGATCCGGCACGGCCGATCGGCGCGCCGCACGCTGCGCCCTGACCAGGGCCACCCGTGCCCCGAGGTACGCCCCCCAGCGCGCCGGCGACTGCGACGCCAGCGCCCGTACGTGCCCCGCCAGTCGCTCTGCCTGCTTCCCCACCCACGCCTCCGTCTGGTCCAGATACGACGGCAGGCGCCGATATCGCCCCGCGAATGGCGCGCCGAACATGGCGACCGAGTCGAGTGCCGCCCCCGCCTGGCGGAACCGGCGGCCCAGCTCGAACGCCGTCAGGCAGCCAGCGCAGTGGCCGGCGATCACGACAGGGCCGCGCGGTTCGAAGGCGCGGATCTGCTCCTCGAAGTACGCGGCAAGGTCCTCGATCTGGTCAAGAGGGGGAGCGTGGCCATCGAGGCCGGGAGGTTGGAGCCCGTAGAATGGTTGGTCCTCCCCGAGGTGGCGCGCGAGGGCAAGAAAACAGAACACATCTCCGTTGTGGCCCGGCACGGCGAAGATCGGCGGCGCGCTGCCGTGGGGCTGCAGGGGCACAATCGCACGTGGCCGGGTCGCCGCACCGCGGATCGAGCGCAGGTAGGCCAGGATCTCGCCCTTCCGCCGTCGCAACGTCTCCAGCAGCGCAGGCGTCAATGCGCCGGGAGGAGCATTGCAGCGCAACCGGTCGCCGTCGCCCCGGAGGTGGATGTCCCGGCTCCGCAGTTCGGAGAGCAGCGCGAGGGTACTCACAGTTCGATCTCCACCCGCTCGCCTGCTCCGTCCGCCGTCCCGGTCCGCAGCATTGCCGTGACGCCGATCGTCTCGACCGCGTCCGCGAGTCCGGCAGCGGTCTGCCGCTCGAACAATCGACGCAGCGGCACGTCGCACCCGGACGCGGCGCGCAGGCGCAGCACCAGCCGTGCCGCCATGAGCGAATCGCCGCCCAGGTCGAAGAAGTTGTCGTGCACGCCCACATCGGATCGCCCAAGCACGTCGCGGAAGATCTCCAGGACCATCGTCTCCGTCGGCGTCCGCGGTCCGGCAGAGGGAACGCGCCTCCTCGCGTCCGGGCTCGGGGCCGGCAGTGCCTGGTGGTCGAGCTTGCCGTTGGCGGTGCGCGGCAACGCCTCCAGTACCACGTACTGGGCCGGGACCATGAACTCCGGGAGCTCCGCTCGGAGCCGCTCACGCAGACTGTCCACCACCTCTCCGGCACCGGGCTCGGCGACCAGATATGCGACCAGGCGCGCGTCGCCGGGCGAGTCCTGGTGCACCGTTACCACCGCCTCGCGAATTCCGGATTGCCGCATGAGGCAAGCCCCGATCCCGCCCAGCTCGATGCGAAAGCCCCGCAGTTTGACCTGGTCGTCGAGACGGCCCAGATGCTCCAGGTGGTCGTCTCCCCGCAGTCGGACCCGGTCGCCGGTGCGATAGAGCCTCGTGCCAGCTGCGCCCTCCGGGTCTGGAACGAAACGCTCGGCAGTGAGTTCGGGCCGGTTCCAGTAGCCGAGTGCGAGTCCAGCGCCACCGATGTACAGCTCTCCCGGTACGGAGATCGGGCATGGGCGCCGTCCGGCATCGAGTACCCGCACCGTGGTGTTGGCGATCGGCCGTCCGATGGTGATCCCTGCGGAGAGGTCGCGAATGAGTCCGCAGGTGGACCAGACGGTGGCCTCGGTGGGGCCGTACATGTTCCACAACTCCACTCCCCGCGCGAGCAGCGCCTCGGCGAGATCTGGCGGCAGAGCCTCACCGCCGACGAGGGCCTTGAAGGGCCGGCGCCCCCCCCATCCGGCCTCCACGAGCAGGCGCCAGGTCACCGGTGTGGCCTGCATGACCGTCACGCCACGGTCCTCCAGCAGAGACCGCAGGGCGCGGCCGTCCTTCGCCTCGTCGCGTGTGGCGAGTATCACCGTCGCCCCGGCGTAGAGCGGCAGGAACAACTCGAGGACCGCGATGTCGAATGCCACGGTGGTGACGGCAAGCAGTACGTCGTTCGCGGCGATGCCCGGCGCCTGCGCCATGCTGGCCAGAAGGTTGACGACTGCGCCGTGCGGGACGACGACGCCTTTCGGGGTGCCGGTGGAGCCGGAGGTGTAAATAAGGTACGCGGGGTCTGCGGCCGCCGGCCGGTCGGGCGTGTCGTCGGGCGTCGATCGCGACGGCCACGCGGGCGCTCCGGCGACCTCGGGCCCGTCGGCGTCGAGCAGCAGTTGGCGCTCTCGCGGCAGGGCACACCAACCGGCCAGCGGCCCCGTGGATACGAGCAGCGAGAGCTCCGCGTCCTCCGCCATGAAGTGCAGCCGCGGCGCCGGATACGCGGGGTCGAGCGGGACGTACGCGGCCCCGGTCTTGAGGACGCCGAGCAGAGTCGCAACCGTGTCGCAACTCCGATTGAGGCATACGCCGACTCGCTGCCCGGGGCCGGCGCCGCGAGCGTGGAGCGCCCAGGCCACGGCACCGGCCCGCGCTTCCAACTCGGCGTAGGTCAGCGCCGAGGCGCCGGCCCGGACGGCGATCCGCTCCGGCGTCCGGGCCGCCTGCGCTTCGACCAGCGCGTGCACCGGCAGGTCCGCGATCTCCGCCGCGGGGCCCTTCGATGCCGCGACAATCCGTTCCCGTTCCGCCGCGGCCAGCAGCGGGATATCCCCCACTCGCTGCTCCGGCCGGGCGACGGCGTGGCGGATGACCTCCGTGAACGCGGCGGCCATCCGCTCAACGGTCTCGCGGTCGAGCACGTCGGTGCTGTACTCGAACCGGGCCAGGTACCCGTCGCCCGCATCGTGCACGTGCAGGCTCAAGTCGAACTGCGCGAAGCCGAAATCGAAGTCGAAGGGGGTGACGTCCAGATCGCCGATGCGCGTGGCCGGCGTCGGGAGCATTTCGAACATGACCTGGAAGACCGGGTTGCGGCCGGCCACCCGTTCGATCGCGAGCTGGCGCATCACGACCAGGAGCGGTACGGCGTTCGTGAGTGCGTCGAGCGTGGCGTCGCGCCCCCGCCGCAGCAGGTCGAGAAAGGTCGGCTGGCCCGACAGGTCGCACCGCAGGCCGGCCATCGTCAGGAAGTTCCCGATCAGCGGGTGGAGCTCCTCGCGTTCCCGCAACCCGAGCGGCGTTCCGACTACCAGGTCGGTGGTGTCGGCGTAACGCGCCAGCAGGACCTGGAACGCCGCCAGCAGGACCATGAAGCCGGTGCCGCGCTCGCGCAGCGCAAGTGCCCGCACGCCTTCCGCCACATCGGCGGGGAGCCGGAAGAACACGTTCGAGCCCCGGGATGACTGAACGGCGGGCCTGGGGCGGTCGGTCGGCAGCTCCAGTACCGGCAGGCCGTGGCCCAGATGCCGTCGCCAGTATTCGATCTTGCTCGCGTGGGCTGCGTCGTCGGCCCAGGCCCGCCGTTGCCAGTGGGCAAAGTCGCCGTATTGCAGCGGCAGCGCGGGAAGGTCCGGCTCCGCGCCGACGGCCAACGCACGGTACGCGACATCTACCTCGCGGAGCAGCAGGTCAACCGACAACCCGTCCACCACGACGTGGTGCACGTTCACCACCAGGACGTGCTCACTGGCACCGAGCGTGAAAACGGCGGCCCGGATCAACGGCAGGCGCGACAGGTCGAACGGCCGGAGCGATTCCCCGGTGGCGAGTCCGTGCGCCTCCGCCTCGCGCGCCTCCGGCGGGAGGTGCTCGAGCGATGTGACGTCGACCTGGATCGTGAGGTCCGGATGCACGAACTGGCGCGGCTCGCCGCCCTCCGCGGCGAACGTCGTGCGGAGGACTTCGTGGCGCCGGATCACGGTGTTGAGGGCGGCCTCCAGGGCCGCGACGTTCAGCCGGCCGCGGAGCCGCAACCCGCGCGGCAGGTTGTAAGCCGGATTGCCCGGCTCGAGCTGGTCCACCAGCCACACTTGCCGTTGAATGAACGAGAGCGGGGCGGTGCCGGGATCGGGCCGTGGCGGAATCGCCGACCGCGAGCGGTGGGTTTCCTCAGTGGGCGTACGCGACAATGGCCTCCGTCCCCTTTCGGTTGGAGTCCCGACCGGTCCCGCTCAGGGGACTCGCGCTCGACGCTGGTGTCGTGGCCCGCGTCATGCGCTCTCAGCCCAGTGTCCGGGATCGGCCGGGGGCGTCAGGGGGTGGACGACCACGCGCTCCACGCCGGCCGTCGCGAACGCGACCGCGCCGACCAGGTGTGGTCCGGGCGCGAACGCGTGGAGTGCCCAGCCCGCATCCTCTCCCCCGGTGCCGGCGACGCGCAACAGGCGCGCGGGTGCGCCCGGCGCGAGGGAGACGTCGAAGGTGTCGAGTGGCTGGCACAGGCCGCCACCGTGCGCCTTGACCACCGCCTCCTTGCGCGTCCACCAGTTGAGAAAACCGCGGAGTTTTTGGTGCGCGGCCAGCGATTCGTATGCCCGCCACTCGACCGCTGAGCAGAGCCGCGCGGCGATTGCGTCGGCGTCGTGGACCGCACGCAGTGCCTCGATGTCCACCCCGATCTCCCGGCCGGTGGCGAAGGCGAGGGCGCCTACGCCGTCGCAGTGCGACACGCTGAAGCGCAGGCCCGTCCGTCCTTGCCGGCCGGCCAGGAATGGCTTGCCGTGCCGGCCGTATGCGAATTCGATGGTGTGGGGAGGGGTTGAGAGGCGGGCGCCGAGCCGCCGCCGCAGCTCGGCACGGGCCACGGTGAACCGCCGCCGGTCGCGCGCACGGACGAAGCGGCTCGCCCGCAGCCGCTCATCGCCCGACAAGAGCATCGCAGCCTCCTGCACGGCGGCGGGACCGAGATCCAGCTGCGTCATCAGAATTTCGACCACATCACCCTCCACACCGGGGGGTCGCGGAGGCGTGGACGCCCCACGACCCCGGCCGGGGTGGAGGGTTGCAAGTTATGCGCTATCGGTAAGCGGCGTCTCGGTACCGTATGTGCCGGCCGCGCTGCGGCGGCGGCGCAACGCATGGCGCTGGCTGGCCCCGTGAACGCGCGGCGGTGGCGCCCGCACCCCCGGACGGCGCCCCTGCCCTCGAAGCCTCGGCACCGTCTTTGCTCCCTCCCCTCAATGGACGCCCCCACGCGGTTGCCTTGAAGCGGGCGGCCGGCCGATACAGCCACAACACAGCGCCGATACAGCCACAACACAGCAAGGAGCGGCCGCGTGATCCCTTCGGACAACCACAGCTCCCGGACGAGATATGTCGTCCGGCTTGTGCAGGACCAAATCGAACGCCGCCCGGATGAGATGGCCCTGGCCGAGGCCGGGCGGTCCCTTACATACAGTCAGCTCGACGCCCGCTCGACCCGCCTCGCCGACCGGCTGCGGACCCTGGGCGTGGGGCCGGACACACCGGTCGGTCTCTGCCTGCCGAGTTCCCCTGCGATGGTCGTGGGCGCGCTCGGCATCCTGAGGGCGGGGGGAGCGTACCTGCCGCTCGATCCGGCCCAACCGGAGGAGCGGCTCAGAAAGATCGTGCTGGATGCCGGCGTCTCCGTGCTGGTCACCGACGACGGTTCGGCACCCTGGGCCGTCGGCACCGTTGACCAGGTCGTGTCGCTCGACGACAGCCACTGGCCGGAGGGGCCCCGGGCGGCGACGAGTGCCGAGACCGTGGCGCCCGACGACCTGGCCTACATCATCTATACGTCCGGCTCCACGGGGACCCCGAAGGGGGTCGAGATCACGCACCGGAATCTTCTGAACCTTGTGCTCTGGCACCAGCGCGCCTTCAGTGTGACCACCGCGGACCGAGCGAGCCAGATCGCGGGCGTGGGCTTCGACGCCGCCGTCTGGGAGATCTGGCCGTATCTGACGGCGGGTGTGCCGGTCCATTTCGCTCCCGCGATGGTCCGTGCCGACCCCGCGGCGCTCCGCGACTGGTTCCTCGAGCAGGGCATCACGATCGCCTTCGCGCCCACGGTCATGGCCGAGCGACTGATCGAGCTTGCGTGGCCCGACGATACGCCCCTGCGCATCATGCTCACCGGCGGCGACGCGCTGCACCGCTACCCGCCGGCCGGACTCCCCTTCGAACTGGTGAACAATTACGGACCCACCGAGTGCACCGTCGTCGCCACGTCAGGTGTGGTGCGCCCGGGCGGAGACGGCGCCGAGGCGCCGAGCATTGGTCGCGCGATCACCAACGTGCAGGTCCACGTCGTGGACCCGTGCCTGGACGAGGTTGCGGACGGCATGCCTGGAGAGCTGTGCATCGGCGGCGTGTCGGTGGCCCGTGGCTACCGCAACCACCCCGATCTGACCGCCGAGCGATTCGTCACCGACCCGTTCGCGGCAGATCCCGCGGCGCGGCTGTACCGCACCGGCGACCTCGTGCGCCGGCTCCCCGGCGGCGACATCGCCTTCGTCGGACGTCTCGACGACCAGGTCAAGATCCGCGGCTATCGGATCGAACCGGCCGAAATCACGCACGCGCTGAAGGGTTTGCCCGGAGTGCGGGACGGCGTCGTGGTTGCGCGGGACGATGGTGCGGAGGGGAAGCGCCTGGTCGCGTACTGGATGGCGACGGCGAACCCGGCGCCGAGTTCGGAGGATCTGGTGCGGTTCCTCCGGGAGCGGGTACCCGACTACATGGTCCCGTCGGCGTTCGTGCGTCTGGAGGAGTTTCCCCTGACGCCGAACGGAAAGATCGACCGGGCCGCATTGCCGTCCCCGGAAGACACAAGTGCCGGGTCGTCCGGGGAGTTCGTCGCGCCCAGTACCGCGGTCGAGCGAGACGTCGCGGCGATCCTGGCCCCGTTGCTCGGCTTGGAGCATGTGAGCGTCGAGGCCAACTTCTTCCTCCTCGGCGGACACTCCCTCCTCGGCACGCAGCTCATCGCGCGGCTCCGGGATCGCTTCGACATCGAGCTGTCGCTCAAGGCGCTCTTCGAGGCGCCGACCGTGGCGGCGATCGCCACCGAGGTCGAACGCCTCATCCTCGAGAAGTTGGACGCTGTGGACGCGGCAGAGGAGACCGAGATGGAGGGCGCGGGGATGACCCGTCGCGGAGGTCGGGAATGAGCCCGACCGCTCAACTCTCCGCCGTCGGTGCCGACGCCGTCGCAGCCTTGAGCCTCCATCGCCTGATGGATCCTGAAATTCTGGCCAATCCGTATCCGCTCTTCCACCATCTGCGCACCGAGGACCCGGTCCACTGGGATCCGTTCCTGCACTGCTGGGTCGTCACGCGCTACGAGGACGTCCAGCGAGTGCTGCACGAGTTCACCGCCGCGCGCACGCCGACGCCCGAGCAGCTCGAAACGATGGGGCTGGAGAGCATGGCGCCGCTGGCCCGGATCATGGTGCGCCAGATGCTCTTCCTCGATCCCCCCGACCACACGCGCCTCCGGCGACTCGCATCCACGGCGTTCACGCCCCGGAGGGTCGAGGGGCTGCGGTCCCACATCCGGGACATTGCGAACCGCCTGGTGGACAAGGTCGCCGAGTCCGGCCGCATGGAGGTGATCGCGGACCTCGCCGCACCGCTCCCCGCCATCGTCACCGCCGAGCTGTTCGGCGTGCCGAGCGAGGACCACGACATGCTCAAGAACTGGTCGGCGGACTTTGCAGAGATGCTCGGCAACTTCCAGCACAACCCCGATCGGTTCGCGCGCGCCCTGGCGGCGGCCGAGGGGATGAGCGCCTACTTCCACGACCAGATCGCCGAGCACCGGGTCAACCCGCATGGCGGGCTGATCCAGGCGCTCATCGAGGCCGAGGTGGACGGACGCAAACTCACGCTGGATGAACTGGTCGCGAACCTGATCGTGACGATGGTGGGGGGGCAGGAGACCACGACGAACCTCATCGGCAACGGGCTCCTGAGCCTGTTGCGCTGGCCCGAGCAGCTCGCGAAGCTCGACGCCGACCGCTCGCTCATGACCTCGGCGGTGGAGGAACTCCTCCGATTTGAAGCACCGAGCCAGCACACCGCACGGCTCGCCCCCGAGGATCTCGTGATGGGCGGCAAGACGATCAGGAAGCGTCAGGCGGTGATCGCCGTCATGGCCGCGGCCAACCGCGACCCCGCGCGCTTCCCGGATCCGGACCGCCTCGACATCACCCGCGTCGACAACCGTCACCTGTCATTCGGGTGGGGTCCGCACTTCTGCTTTGGTGCGCCCCTGGCGCGCATCGAGGGCCAGATCGTCTTCGAGACCGTGCTCGATCGGATGAAGAAGCTCGAGCTCGACTCGGCGCCTCTGGTCTGGCGCACCAACTTGGGGCTCCGCGGGCTCACGGCGCTTCCCGTCCGGTTCCAGGCGTGAGCGCCCCGGCCGCGGAAGCCCGACAGGCGCGTCTCGAGGCGTATCTCAACGCGCGCCCGGGAGTGGACGCCCCGCCGCGCGAGGGGCCGATCCCGCCGCGGGGAGACCACGGGCCGGCACCGCTCTCGTTCGGCCAGGAGGGGATCTGGCGGAAGGCGCAGTCGCTGCCGGGAAGCACGCTCTACAACGAGACGATCACGATCCATCACCGGGGACCGCTGGAAATCGCGGCGCTGGAGCAGGGGTTCAACGAGATCGTGCGCCGGCACGAGGCGTGGCGGACGACCTTTCACGGCACCGACGATGGCGGTGCAGTGCAGCGGGTGGAGCCGTGGGTGCCAGTCCGGATTCCGATGCACGACCTGCGGAATCTCCCCGAGGGAGAGCGTCTCGCCGAGGCGCTGCGGCTCGCGGCGGAGGATGCGCGGGTGCCGTTCGAGCTGGAGCGGGGGCCCCTCTTCCGGCCCCGGCTCGTGCGGTTCAGCGACGACGAGCACCGGCTCTTCCTGGCGGTGCACCAGATCCTGCTCGATGGCGTGTCGGTCTATCGCGTGCTGGTCCCCGAGCTCGCGGCGCTGTACGACGCATATGTCGAAGGATGCCCCTCCCCGCTTGAGGAGCCGCCGATCCAGATGCCGGATTTTGCCGCGTGGCAGCGCGGGTGGCTCACGGGGGAGGCGCTCGAACGCCAGCTCGCGTACTGGGAGGGTCAGCTGGCGGAACTGCCCGAGCCGCTCCGCTGGCCACGGGACCTTGCGCGGCCACCGCAGCAGACCTTTGCCGGGGCCATCCATCCCTTCGCGCTCTCGGCGGAGCTGGGGTACGGCCTGCGCGGGTTCGCGGCGCGGGAAGGGGTGACGCTCTTCGTCACCTTTCTTGCGGCGTTCGCGCGGCTCCTCCGCCGCTACACGGGGCAGGAGGATCTTCTGATCGGCACGCCCTCGCCGGCGGGACGGAAGCGTTCCGAGGTCCAGCGGCTCCTCGGCTATTTCCTGAACCCGGTGGCGCTGCGGCTCGACCTCTCGGCGCAGCCGACGTTCCGGGAACTGCTGGGCCAGGCGCGCCGAGTGGTGGCGGAAGCGGTGAGCCACGACGACGTACCATTCGAACGGATCGTCGAGCAGATGGGGACCGCGAACGACCCGAGCCGTCACCCGCTCTTTACCGTAGCCATCTCACAGGAGCCGCCGATGCCCGACCTGGGTCCGGCGTGGGACCTGACGCCGATGGACGTGACGAGTGGCGGGGCGCGCTGGGACCTCTACCTCGTCCTGGACGACCGGCGTGCGCAGGGAGTCCTCGGCCGGGTGCAGTACAATCCGGACCTGTTCGATGCGCAGACGATCTCGACGCTCGTGGACGACTTCCGGGGGGAATTACAGGAGGTGATGTCGGGAGGGCCTTAGGACTGGCGGATCGTCGAACCATTTCAGTCCCGGGCAGGTCCCTCGGTCGCTGCGCTCCCTCGGGAAGGTTCTCGGTCGTCGCCGGCCCCTGCGTACCGCGCTTTTCCTCACGCCCCGGCCCCCTCTCCACGTCCGTGGAGAGGGGGTGCCGACCTCCGATGCAGGTGCCCCTTGCGCGTTGCCGGGCTATCCTGTATACTGAACCATATGGTTCAGTTTAATCGGGCCCGCCTGGATGACGCGTTCGCCGCGCTCTCGGATACCACACGCCGCGGGGTGCTGGAACGGCTGGGCCGCTCCGACGCCTCGATCTCGGACCTGGCCGCCCGGTTCCAGATGACCCTGACGGGGATGAAGAAGCACGTCGGCGTCCTGGAGCGGGCGGGACTCGTCACCACGGAAAAGGTCGGACGGGTACGGACATGCAGGATCGGCCCTCGGCGATTGGAGGATGAAATGGCGTGGCTCGAGCGGTACCGCCAGCTCTGGGAGGCGCGCTTCAGCGAGCTGGACAAGGTCGTGGACGAACTACAGCGGCAGGAGACCAACAATGAACCCAGGCACTAGGAGCGAGGCGAGTCCGATGAAGAATGAGACGAAGATGGAACGGAAGTCCGATCGGGAACTGGTCGTTACCCGGAGCTTCAACGCCCCGGCGCGCCTGGTCTACAAGGCGTGGACCACCCCCGATCTCTTCAAGCAGTGGTGGGTGCCGAAATCGTTCCCCATCACCCTCCTTTCGTGCGAGAAGGACGTCCGCGTCGGGGGCAAGTACAAGCTGGTCTTTGCCCACGGCGAGGGGCAGACGATGGCGTTCTTCGGCAAGTACCTCGAGGTGGTGCCGAACGCGAAGATCGTCTGGACCAACGAAGAGGACGGCTCCGGGGGCAACGTCACCACGGTGACCTTTGAGGAGAAGGATGGCAAGACGCTGGTGGTGATGAGCGACCTCTACGCCTCGAAGGAGGCGCTCGACGAATCGCTCGAATCGGGGAGCTCGAGCTCGGGCGCGGCGACGGAGACCTTCCAGCAGCTCGAAGATCTCCTCGGCACGCTCAACAAGTAACGGCGTCAGCTCCTGGCCCGCTTCTCCGCCCTTCCTTACCCCCCGACCCCCTCTCCACGTTCGTGGAGAGGGGGAGCCTGACCCCAGGAAACCACGATGCCCGCTCGCAAGAAGAAGCTGGTCAAATCCGCGGCTCGGAAGCCGGCCAGGCGCAAGGCGGCGAAGAGCACCGGCGGCATCACGCTGCTGAAGGCGATGACCGGCAAGGCCAGTCCCGCCAAGGCCGCGGAGGGAGACAAGCCGGTCTTCGCCTACATCGCGAGCTTGCCGCAGCCGCAGCGCGGCATCGCCGAGAGCGTGGATGCCCTGGCGGCCAGGACGTTGCCCGGGCTGCAGCGTTCCGTGAAGTGGGGGATGGCCTACTATGGTGTCGGCGACGGCTGGTGCTTTTCCAGCGGCGGCTTTGTCGGCCACGTCAAGGTGATGTTCATCAACGGCGTGGCACTGACACCGGTACCGCCGGTGACGCCGGTGGGGATGGGCAAGTCCACCCGGGGCGTGGAGATCCGGTCGGTGGACGACCTCGACGCTCGACAGGTTGCGGCGTGGATGAAGCAGGTGGCGGCGGTGCCCGGCGTTGGCGGGAAGAGGCGCTAGGCCCGAACGTAACGCAAATGGGTGGCCGCCGGACCATCGAGGACCCGGTCGATGCGGAACCGGGGTCCCGGGTCGCGCAGGTTCTCGAAGAGCCGTCGCCCGCGGCCGAACAACACCGGTGCCAGGGCGATCTCCAGTTCGTCGACGGCACCCAGGTTCAGGTACTGCTGGATCACGTCCGCGCCACCGGCGATACGGATGTCACGGCTGTCAGCGGACCGCCGAGCCAGTTCGAGGGCACGCTCGGGGCCGTCGTTGATGAAGTGGAAGGTCGTCCCGCCGGGGCGCACCCACGGGTCGCGTGTCTTGTTGGTCAGCACGTAGACCGGCGTGTGGAAGGGGGCCTCCTCCGGCCACGCGCTCTCGCCCTGGTCGAACATCCGCTTGCCCATGATGTTGGCACCGATGCGCTCGGTGGTGCTGCGGATCAGGTCATTGACCGGGCCGGTCTCTCCCCCGGATCCGCGCTGGAGGTTCTCGCGGAAGTACTGTTGGTTGATGAGCCAGGCCATCAAGGCACCCCACTTGGCGCCCCAATTCTTGTACTCGGGGCGGTCCATGGTCATCCCGTCCGGTGCCATGTAGCCATCAAGGCTCAGCGCGATGTTGACGAATACCTTGCTCATGGTCCTGTTGCTCGCGGGTGCAGGTGTCGGTGCGCTGGTCAGGCGGCGCGAGGACAACGGAATCTTACACCGATCAGGGACCCGGGAGCTTGGGCGCCGCGTCCTGATCATCGCGCCGGCGCCGCCGCCAGGAACCGTCGTTGCAATCCCGATGGAATCGTCTTTGGTGTTGCGCGACCGACTAACTCATTAGTTTCCGCGCCTGAGGTCGACGGGGCCGCAGTGCGCACGGACGCGCGGCGCCACGACGGGCACTTGAATCGGCCGGCGTCTCGCCGGTGTGGAGGTTGCTTGAGCAAGATGAGCTTGCGTGGTCGCCGGGGGATCGCCCCCTGTCTCCTGACGGCGGGCGTGACGCTGCTCGCCGGGTGCGGGCACGGCGGCGCCCAGCAGGGCGGATTCCCGCCGGCCCAGGTCTCGGTGGTGACGGTCCGGCTCCAGAGCATTCCCGAGCCCTTCGAGTTCCCGGGCCAGGTCGAGCCGTACCGCGAGGTGCAGGTCCGCGCCCGCGTCTCCGGCATCATCGAGGAGCGCCCGTTCACGGAGGGGGCGATCGTCGAGCGTGGGCAGTTGCTCTATCAGATCGACACGACGCTCTACGAAGCCGCGGCCCGGAGCGCGCAGGCCCATTACGAGAACGCGGAGCAGAGCTACGAGCGGATGGAGCCGCTCCTGGCGCAGCACGCGGTGGCCCAGCAGGACGTGGACAACGCGCGCTTCACCCGGGACGCCGCCAAAGCGGCGCTCGACGCGGCCAGGAAGGACCTGGCCGACACCCGCGTGGTGGCCGAGATCTCGGGACGCATCGGGCGGACGCAGCTCGACGTGGGCGCGAGGGTAACCGGCCCGGGCGACCTCCTCACGACGATCGACCGCGTGGATCCGATCTACGTGACCTTCCAGCCGTCGTCGCAGCAGATCCTCGAGTGGCGGGAGAACCCGGCGTGGCGCAGGCTGATCCAGCCGGGGAGCCGCCTCGAGGTACAGGTGGTCCTGCCCGACAGCTCGGTCTACCCGCACGTGGGTCGGCTCGATTTCGTGGCCCCCGCGCTCGATTCGACCACCGGCACGCAGGAGTTTCGCGCGGTCTTCCAGAACCCCGAGCTGATCCTGGTCCCGGGGCAGTTCGTCCAGGTGCGTGTCGTGGGTCTTGAGCGTGCGAACGCGGTCGCGATCCCGCAGCGCGCGGTGCAGACCACGCTCGGCCAGCAGTTCGTCTACGTGGTCGGGGACAGCGACCGCGCCGCGATCCGGGACGTGGTGACCGGGCCCTGGTCCGGCGGTCTCTGGATCATCGACCGCGGGCTCTCCGCGGGCGATCGCGTGATCGTCGATGGCGTGCAGAAAGTGGCTCCCGGGCGGCCGGTCAAGCCGGTGCCGTTCGCGGACAGCACCGGTGCGGTCGAGACGGGCAAGGCGGCCGGGGGCCGCGGGGCGGGCAGGTGAGCGACACGACGAACACCGCTCCGGAGCGGCACCAGCCGAAGTACTACTTCCTCCGCCGGCCCGTGCTGGCGGGGGTGATCTCGCTCATCATCACGCTGATGGGTGTGCTCGCGATCCGGCTCCTCCCGATCTCGCGGTACCCGCAGATATCCCCCCCGTCGATCGTCGTGACGGCGGTGTATCCCGGCGCCACCGCGCAGGACGTCGCCCAGGCGGTCGCCGCGCCGATCGAGCAGCAACTCTCGGGACTCCAGGGGTTGCTGTACTACTCGTCGGCCAACGCGGGCGACGGGACGATGACGCTCTCGATCTACTTCGACGTCAATCGCGACCAGGACCTGGCGGCGGTCGACGTCCAGAACGCGGTCCAGCTCGCGGAGCCGCAGCTCCCGGCCACCGTACGTCAGCTCGGGATCAGCATCGTCAAGGCCAACACGGACATCCTGGGTGTCGTCGCGCTCTCGTCCGACAGCGCGCGGTACGATGCGTCGTACCTCACCAATTACATGCACCTCAACATCGAGGACGAGCTCAAGAACGTCGCCGGCGTCGGCAACGCGCAGACGTTCGGCGGGCTCCAGTTCTCGATGCTCATCCAGCTCGACCCGAACAAGATGGCGCGCCTGGGCGTCACGGTGACCGACGTGGCGAACGCGGTGCGGGAGCAGAACGCCACCAACCCCGCGGGACGCCTCGGTGAAGAGCCCGCACCCTCGGGCACCCAGCTCACCATTCCCGTGACGACCACGGGGCGGCTCACGACGCCGGAGGAGTTCGACCATATCGTGATCCGGGCCTCGCCCGACGGCTCGCTCATCCGCATCCAGGATGTGGGCAAGACGGTGCTCGGCGCCCAGAACTACGACTTCGCCGGGCGGCTGAATGGCAGCCCCACGGCGTTCATCCTGCTGTACCTTCGGTCCGGCGCGAACGCCCTGAAGACGCGCGACGCCGTGGTGGCGAGGCTCGGTGAGCTGGCCAAGGGGCTCCCGCCCGGGCTCCGGCTCGACATCCCGTTCGACACCACGCCCTTCGTCAAGACGTCCATCAATGAAGTGGTGATCACTCTCCTCGAGGCACTCGTGCTCGTGGCGGGCGTCGTGTTCCTCTTCCTCCAGAGCTGGCGCGCGACCCTGATCCCGATGCTCGCCGTCCCGGTGAGCGTGATCGGGACCTTCCTCGGCCTGTATGCGCTCGGGATGTCGATCAACGTGCTGACGTTGTTCGCGCTCGTGCTCGCCATCGGGATCGTGGTGGACGACGCGATCGTGGTGATCGAGAACGTCGAACGCATCATGACCACCGAAGGCGTCTCGGCGCGCGTGGCCGCGGACCGCGGGATCCGGCAGGTCGCGCCTGCGCTCGTGGCGATCGTGCTCTCGCTCGTCGCCGTCTTCGTGCCGGTCGCCTTCGCGGGCGGCGTCACCGGGGCGCTCTTCCGGCAGTTCGCGATCACGATCGCGATCTCCGTCGTGCTCTCGGGGATCGTGGCGCTCACGCTGACGCCCACCCTGTGCGGCCTCCTCCTCAAGGATGCCGCGGAAGTGCATACCACCGGTCCGTTCGGGGCCTTCAACCGGGGTTTCGCGCGCACCCGCGCCGTGTACGTGCACCTCGTCGAGCAGGCGATCGGCTGGCCTCGCGCGTCGCTGGCCGCGTTCATGGTGGTCATCGGGCTCGCGGTGCTGTTCTGGCGGATCGTTCCCTCGTCGTTCATCCCGACCGAGGACAAGGGCTACTTCGCGATCGCGATCCAGCTCCCCGACGCCGCCTCGCTCCAGCGCACCAAGGCCACGCTGGAGCAGGTCGAGGGATTCCTGCGGCAGGACCCCGCCGTCGTGAACATCGTGGCGCTCACCGGGTTCGACATCCTGAGCCGCGCCAGCCAGACCAACAGCGCCGTCATGTTCGTCAGCGTCAAGCCGTGGGACGAGCGCGGGAAGAACGAATCGCTCGATGCCATCACCGGCCGGGCGACCGGGAAGATGCTCGGATTGTTGAAGGACGGGATCGGCTTCGCCTTCAACCTTCCGGAGATCCCGGGACTCGGTGCCACGGCCGGTGTCGAGGCCAACCTGCAGAACCGAAGCGGCATGCCGGTCGAGCAGTTCGCCTCGGCCCTGCAGGAGTTCGTCCAGGCGGCGAACCAGCTCCCCACGGTGCAGTCGGTACAGACCAACTTTCGGGCGAATGTCCCGCAGCTCTTCGTGCACGTCGATCGGGCGGCGGCGATGTCCCGGGGCGTGGACCTGAGCGAACTCTACGGCACCATGCAGGCGCTGCTGTCCACGCTCTACGTGAACGACTTCAACCTCTACGGCAAGACGTACCGCGTGCAGCTCGAGGCCCAGGCACCGTTCCGCCAGACGCCGGCCGACATCGGGCGGCTCTTCGTGCGCGGCGCACACGGCGCCATGGTGCCGGTCTCGGCGGTCACGACGACCGAGTTCCGAAGCGCGCCCACGCTGATCAGCCGGTTCAACGGGTTCACGTCTGCGTTGCTCACCGGCGCGCCGAAGCCCGGCCACAGCACCGGTCAGATGATGACGGAATTGGACAGCCTCGTCCGCGCGCGGTTCGCCTCGGAGGGACTGGGCCTCGCGTATTCGGGGCAGTCGTACCAGGAGCGGGCATCGAGCGGGGCCGCGGGCACGGTGCTCGCCCTCGGGCTCGTCATCGTCTTCCTGGTGCTCGCGGCGCAGTACAACAGCTGGTCGCTGCCCTTTGCCGTCCTGCTTGGGATCCCGTTCGGCGTGCTCGGCGCGTACTTTGGCGTCTGGCTCCGCGGTGAGCCGAGTGACATCTACGTGCAGGTGGGATTGATCACGGTGGTCGGCCTCTCGGCCAAGAACGCGATCCTGATCGTCGAGTTCGCGAACAAGCTCCGCGCCGAGGGCATGCCGATCGTTCGCGCGGCCGTGGAAGCGGCGCGCGAACGGTTACGGCCGATCCTCATGACCTCGCTGGCGTTCATCCTGGGCGTCTCGCCGCTCGTCGTGGCCGGAGGCGCGGGTGCCATGAGCCGGCACTCCATCGGGATGACGGTCTTTTTCGGGATGGGGGTCGCGACGTCGATCGCCATCCTGTTCATCCCGCTCTTCTTCCGCCTGATCCGTGGGCTCGCCGAACGCGTGGGCGGAGACGGCCCCGCACCGGAAGACGCGCTCGCGGCATCGGAGCACGCGCCATGACCCGGCATCTCGTCGCGATCGTGGGCGTGCTCGCGCTCGCCGGGTGCGTGGGCGGCTCGTACCGGGCCGCTGCGCCCCTCCCCGCGGGCACCGCGGTGGGTGTGCCGCGGTCGAGCGACAGCATGCGGACGTTCTTCGACTCGCTCGCGGCCGCGCGGGCCGCCGATTCGGCGGGATCTGTTGTCTCGCCGGTCTTCACGCGCCGGCTGCCGATCGACTCGCTCGCCGATCTCCACTGGCTCGACGTCCTGCGTGACACCGTACTGCACCATCTCGTCACGACGGCGCTCCGGCAGAACCGCACGTTGGCGGGAGCGCGTGCCGCGATCCAGGAGTATCGCGCGGAGCTGGGCGTCACGCGCTCAGCACTCTTCCCGAGCGTGACGCTGAACGGGAGCTGGGCGCGGAACAAGGTGGCGTTCGGAACTCTCGCGATCCCCGCGTACACCGCCTGGCGCGCCACCGGGGACGTGGCGTGGGAGCTCAACTTCTGGGGCCTCGGCAAGGGGCTGTCCGCCGCCAACGCCGATCTCGCCGCGCAGGAGGCGACCGAGTGTGCGATGGCGCTCTCGCTCGTGAGCGACGTCGCCACCGGCTACCTGCAGCTCCTCGAGCTGGACCAGGAGCGCACGGTCACCGAACAGACCCTCGCCTCGGAGAACACGACGTTGGCCCTGGCGCGCCAGCGCTTTGCGCGGGGCGTGATCTCGGAACTCGACGTCCGGCAGTTCGAGGCGCAGGTGGCGGTGCCCGCGGCGCGCCTCGCGCAATTGGAGCAACTGCGCGCACGGCAGGAGCACGCGCTGAACGTGCTGCTGGGTGAAGGACCGACGCCGATCCCGCGGGGCGCTTCGCTCGCCGAGGCGGCCCAGGCGATCGCCGTGCCCGATTCCGTTCCGTCCGCCCTGCTCGCGCGCCGGCCCGACGTCGAGGCCGCGGAGCGCTCGTACGCGGCGGCGTCCGCGCGGGTCGGCATCGCGGACGCGGCGCGGCTTCCGACGATCCTGATCACGGGGTCCTGGGGAGCGCAGGCGCAGGCGCTGAGCGCCGTCTTCGATTCGAACTCGCGGGTCTATCAGGCGCAGGTGGGCCTCTCGATCCCGATCTTCACCGGAGGCCGGCTCGTCAATGAGGGCCGGGCGGCGCGCGCGCGGGCGGAGCAGGCACGTGCCGCCTATGAGCAGGTCACGCTCACGGCGATGCAGGAAGCGGGCGACGCGCTCTCGGGTGTGCGCGCCGCGCGGGACGTCGCCGCCGCGAGCGAGACCCAGGCCAATGCGCTCCACCGCGCGCTCGACCTGGCCAGGCTGCGCTACGGCACCGGACTCTCGAGCTACCTCGATGTCCTCGATGCGCAGCGGAATCTCTTCGCCGCGCAGCTCGCCGCGAGCCAGGCGGAGCTCGACCAGCTCACCGCCGCCGTCGAGCTCTACAAGGCGATCGGCGGGAGCTGGCCGGAGGACTCGCCCGACAGCCGGCGTTGAGGCGCGGCGCTTCCGGCCGAAGCCGTCGGCGGAAGGATCGATGGCCACATATGGCTCTTCCCAACGCTCCGGAGGTCGGAAGGGCCGGTTGATCGGACCGAACCGGGTCGAGATCTAGAGCAGAGCGCCGCCGCGACGCCCACCCTCACCTTCACGCGTCAGTCTCTCGAACGAAAGACTCTGCCGGCCGGCCGAGCCAGCGGCAGATCGCCAGCATTCCGTCGGACTCCATCCGCCCGCCGCGCGCGGTGCGGGTCAGCGTGCCAGGACTGACGCCAATTTCCTGCGCCACGGCAGCCCAGGTCAATCCGCGCGCGCGCCGTTGCTCGTCCAGTGCGTGGTGCAGGGCCTTGGGATCGAAGCGCAGCATTGGAGTCCTGTCACTGCAAGGTGGTTGCGCATCCTGCTGACGATCGTTGTGCAGTACGCAGATCAGCGTCGCTCCAGGAACCCTCGGCCTTCGAATATCGCGGGCATCGCCTTGGCGATCCGTGCGGTTCGAGTCGCCGGCTGCTTGGCGGAGGCAAAGTGGTAGAGGTAACTCCTCTGGCGCCCGGGCGTCAGCGCCGCGAAGGCGAGCTTGAAACGCGGGTCATTTCGGAAACGCTTCCGCAGTTCTTCGGGCACCGGATAGTCCGAGGTCTTCTTCGGCTTCATCCGGAGCCCGGCCTTCTCGACCGCGATGGCCTGGCGGACGTAGGCCTTGATCGTCGTCGCTCTTGCCCTGATATCCTTGGCGCCGGTGAACTTCATCACCCGCCCTGCGTGGACCCGGCCGAGCTGGACCAGCAATTTCGGGGGATCGCTTAGCAGGGCTCCCTGGAAGAAGCCCAGCGCGAAATACTCCTTGAAGCCCTGCAGGATGACAACGTTCTTGCCGTCCACCGTGTAGGTGGGTTTGCCCCATTTGCACTCCTCCTTCATCCCGAGGCCGGCGAGCACCCGTCGCATCGCGGCAATCTCCGCCTTCCAGCGCTCACCGTATGCCATTTCCATGCTGGCACCTCCTTCCGCAATGGCTCGGCGCGCCGGTTCGCCGGCCTGACCACGTCCCGCATTCTGGTCGAGCCGTTGGTGGTCATCGGGGTTCCGGGATCGGCACTCCAGGCTTTATGTCCACGTTGTGATAGGCCACGATCGTCCACTCGCCGGTCCGTCGAGTGAGGACCTGCAGCAGCCGGGTGCGCAGGCGCCCGTGTGCATCGAACGTCATCCCCGGGCGGCGCTGGGTCACGCCGGTGACCGCCGTGAGCACCTCGACCACGGCAACGTCGGCACCCACGAAGCGCAGCGACACGATGTCCTGGCGCAGCGTCGTATGCTTGAAAATGCCGGCGAAGATCGCCGCGTGCTGCCGCTGAAAGCCGGCCTTGCCGGTGAAGAACTGACCGCGGATGTTGGTGAACGTTGCGTCGTCGGCGACGTGACGCGAGTAGGCGGCCGCGTCACCCTGATCCCAGGCCGTGATCTCATCCTGGACGACTCCGCGGATGGCCGCGGTGTCGGCGGCGGTCTGTGCCCGGAGCGGCGGCCCGAGTACGCCGAGCGACAGGCCGAGCAGCAGTGCGGCCACCTTCCGGCCTTGCCGGCCTCGTGGCCCGGCACGCCGGCGGTCCCCGATAGCGTCCATGATGGAGCTCCTCCTTTCGCAGTGAAGGCGAGGTGGCACGGCGCACGATATGGCATCAGGCCGCCGCCTCCCGAGTTGACCCCTCCGATGCCGAGCGACCGCCAGACCTCATCCAAGCAACGGTCGTCGATGGAAAATCCACCGATCCGGTGGCATCACCGGCTCAGGTCGGGACGCAGGTCAGCCGTACCGCGTCCTCGCCGATGCGATCGGTGGCGACGATCCGGAGGGATGGGCGGGCGCCGGCAAAGAACGGCTTGCCGGCGCCGAAGACGAAGGGCCGGAAGTAGAGCCGATACTCGTCGACCAGGCCTAGGTCGCTCAGGCTCGCGGCGAGCGCAGGGCCGGCGACGTCGATCTCACCCTTGATCTCCTGCTTGAGCTTGCGCGCAACGGTGTCGAGGCTCTCGGCGACGAGCGTCGCGTTCGGGCCCACCGACTTGAGCGTTCGCGAGACGACCCATTTCGGCACCGAACGCCATACCGCCGCGAACTCGTGGTCGCCGGCGTCCCACTCCGCTTGATCCACGTCCCAGTAGCGCATGATCTCGTAGATCCGCCGGCCGTAGAGGCAGCCGGCCAGGCCGCGAATGCGATCGGTGAAATGCCGACCGAGTGCGGGGCCGGGGGGAGGGAACGTCAGCGTGTCGCCGACGCCATCGACGTAGCCGTCGAGGGACTGCATCATCCCGAAGACGAGTGTGGCCATCGCGTCACCAATGATTTGCCAGGGTTGTGAGCGCTCCCCACCAGGCGATCGCGGTCAGACCGAGGCGTACCCAGTTGAGCCCCACCCACCGGCGCGCTTCGGCCTGCAAGCGTTCCGGCGGGGCGTTCCCGCCGCCATCGGTGAGAAATCGCTCGACGTTGGGGCGAAAGTAGACCAGGGTCCACACGACCACCGCGACGGAGCAGACCGTCGACCCGATGATGGCGTTCCCGTGGTGCGCCGCGGGCAGGGCGAGGCCGAGGGTGGCGAGGGCGCTCAGTGCCCAGAGCGGGGCGACCACTTTCCAGTACCCCGCCAGGTTCATGCGACTGACAGGCGTTCCCATGAATCCGCGAAATGACTCCGGCGGCTTCCGGCTCCAGGCCGGGTGCACCACGAGCGCTTCGTACACGCCCGAGCCGAACACCACCGATACCATCACGATGTAGGACCAGAGGGCCGGCATGTACAGTGTCATCACGTCTCCATCGGTCTGGGTGTCGGCGAACGGCGCTTGCACGGCGACCGCCAAATGTGACGCCAATGTGCAGCTGTCGTAAGCTCGCCCGTCCGACCCGCCAGCTCCAGGCGCCGGTCAGGGGGCGTCAGGCTGGCCGGACCTTCCTTCGCAGCGCCCACCCGACGAGGGTGAGGGCAGCGCCATACACCGCCCCCGCCAGGCCGATGACAGCAAAGAACGGCGTTCGGCCCAGGAGCGGCGCCGTTCCTGAGTACCCGGCGATCATGAATGCAAAGAGCAGGGTGAATCCATATGCCAAGCCCAGGCGAAGCCAGGGTGCTGGCCGCGACCAGTAGCCGATCGCCAGGCCGGCCAGGCTCCAGGGTACGAGACTCATCCAGGAACCGACGAAGAGATATCGGCCTCCGATGACTCCGAGGGCGGCTCCGACGAGGATGGCGATGGTCAGGCGCATGGATGTGAGGTCATCCAGTTCGCGATGTAACGACCACGTGGCGGCGTGGCCGATCGTCAGGCCTGATCATACGCCTTCTCGAGCGCCGCGACGTCGAGCTTGACCATCGTCATCATCGCGGCCATCACCGCCTGTACCTTCCTGGGGTCCTGGTCGTTGACGAGTTCCATGAAACGCCTCGGAACGATCTGCCAGGTGACGCCGAACTGGTCGGTGATCCAGCCGCACTGCAACGGGGTCGCGCCGGCGTTGACGAGCGTGTTCCAGTACCCGTCGACCTCCGCCTGGTCCACGCAGTCGACAAAGAGCGAGAATCCCTGGGAAAAACTGAAGTATGAGCCGCCGTTGTAGCCCATGAACGACTGACCACCGATGACGAATTCGGCGGACGTGATCGGGCCGTCCTTGCCGGTGCGCGCAACAGTCTTGATCCTGGAGTCCGGGAACGTCGCGGTGTAGAACGCCATCGCCGGTTCGAGTTGGTCGTTGAACATCAGGAAGGGGGTCACTTTGGGCATCGGCATCTCTCCTCGTTCGTGATCGTCGCCTGCCCGGCCCCGCATAAGCTGCGGCCCGAGGCGCATGGGGGCAAGCCGAGCAGGCACCGCCCGGGGGCACACGATCGGATGGCCGAGGCCGTCTGCTTCGCGCGGTCGTCAGCGCGCAGCCAGTGTGTCCAGGCCCACGAACTGGTGCGGTCCCTTGAGCCGCTTCCAGAGGAACGCCACATAGGCTGCTCGGCGCCGAGCGAGTTGCTCCGCGGTGGCGGGGCCGGGCACGAGCGGAATGAGAAAGGAGTCCGGGACCTCCGCCACCGCCCGCTCGAGCTCCTCGCGGCCCAGCAGGCCGGTGAGGATCGGGTCCCACTCCACGAGGTTCGTCGCCCAGGGGGCGAGCAGATGCCCCGGGTTCTCGCGTCGCCCGGGTGACTGCTCGGTGACCGAGGCCCAATCGAAGTGGAAGTGGAGGGCGGCGCCGTGGTCGATCAACCACCCCCGCCGACCGTGCGCGAGGAGGTTGGGGCTGGCGGGGGTGCGGTCCGGATTGAGCACCAGCCAATCCAGCCAGCGGACCTGCGTGGCCCAATCCCGGTCGACAAAGGCCAGTTCGGTGGGATCCACGGGGTGGGCCCGCTCCAGGAACTCGAACCCCAGGTTGTCGCCCCTGCTCGCCTGGAGGAGATCGGCGAGTTCATCATTGCGGTCGTCCGTGGGGGTGGTGTCCGCGAGCTGGATCACCGCCCGCCGGGGGACCGCGAGGCCCAGAACGTCAGCCAGCGCCGCAACGATCACCTCGGCCACCAGGACGGCCGGTCCTTGCGCAGCGCCGCGGAGTTTGACGAGAAAGCGGCCGGCGATCGTCTCGACGACGACGGGGGAGGAACTGCCACCGCGGTCTCGACGGAGGATGCGCAGGGCAGGGTAATGCGGCAGGGGCAAGCACCACCTCGGCTGCGAGCTAGCGGTCGCGCGTGGGTTGCGGGCTCAAGCTCAGTGAGCACACAATCGAACGTTCCACAGCGGCCTCCCGATCTACCATCAGTCTATCGCACTCCGGCCTCTGCGGCCCGCCGGCTCCAAGCGCTGGTTAGGCGGCCGTCCTCGCACGGTGACGCGAAATGTGCTAACCATGCGTCGGTAGGTCGCATAAAACTCTGGGTTGAGAATGTCGGTGGAAATCGCGAACATACGTGATCCATCGACTAGGTAGAAACACTCCATCTCCCCGGCAGGGTGCCGATAGCGGACCCTGAACGCGGGAAGGCCATTTACATCAATACTGTCTTGGTCAACGATAGGGTTCTGATTAGCCGTGTGCTCCGCGCCCTGTACCCACTCGCGCTGAGTCTCTTGGTCACGCCGAGGCGCAAGAGGCTCGACCATGACCGTCCGACCGGCCGAGGCGGGCCGGCCGAAGGTCACGTACACGTCTGCGGCAGTCGGGTCCGAGCAGCTCATGCAACTCCACCTGCGCCACGTCGGCGGATACTGGATCTGCCACCCACCCTTACTGCGGAATGTCTTCCATGCGGAATCGTGAGAGGCGCCAATTGTCGACCCGACGGCCGCCGGCGGTCGGTGCGACGCGGGTGCCGTGATGGCACAGAGAGCCAGAAGGCCGAGAATGCCGCGAGTCATCGAGGCCGCCTAGCGACCGCGCTTGAGCTGCGGGCCCAAGCCAGTGAACCGCACAAATGAACGTTCCACAGCGGCCTCCCTCACATTCACTCCTTCGATGGAGTCTGGGCCAGCTCGGCCTGAGAGTTGCAAGCGCTGGTCAGGCAGGGGGCTTGGCGCGTCTCTCAAACCAGCGCATCAGCCATTCTGGAAGCTTTAATTCTCGCAGCCGACGGAGCCGGTGGTCAACCAATGCTTCATCGGACCACGCTGATGCCGGTTGATCGAGCACCTGCCGAGCCTGAGCGACGATCGCTGAGCCGTCTGGGAGACGGGACGCAAAGGCGATCTGGGCTTGCGTGCAGATTTGTTCAATCCGATGGCGGCGCTCGATGGTATACTCGAAGCCGCAGCCGGCGAGGCGCGCGTGCATCGCCTCGTGTACGATGGTGGACGCAATCGACTCTGCCGACCGATCGAGGCTCATAATGTAGTCAGGGTCAATCTTGCAGACACGGCGCTTGGTGTCGTACTCGCCAAGGCCGGCAATGCCGATGAGCCAGATGCCTCGGATGTCACGCTTCATGCGGTTGAACCGACGCGGATCTACATCGTGTAGCAGTTGAAGGGCGGCCATTACTGTGGCGAATTGTTTGGAGCCGTCCGGCTCGTCCGGCAAGAAATGCTACACGGGCACTCCAAGAACTTCACGGCGTCGTGAAAGCGCCAGCGTCGCGCTCTCAAGTGCGCCCGCAAGGCGTGAGGATAGGCTCACGTAGTTCCTCGCTGCCTAACGACCGCGCTTGAGCTGCGGGCTCAAGCTAGGGTAGGGCAGAAGTGAACGTTCCATAACTGCCTCCCGATCCATCAGTCATTCCATGGAGTTCCGGCCCATCCGGCCCGCCAGCTCCAAGCGCTGGTTAGGCCGCTGGCCACCATGACGCTGGGCCGATACACCGTTGGTCAAGTCATTCTGCTCCAACCCGGTGCCCGGTGCCAGCCAAGCTGATCACGATGCCGCCGAGGATGATATCGAGGGCGACGCGGATGAACCCGGGCCAAGGCCGATGGCTGATCCATGTGGACAGAAAGCCGAATACCACAGCAATTGGCAGCTGCCACGCGAGGAAGATTCCCAGCATGCGCCAGCGCAGGGGCCAGAACATATTGCGGCCTGTCAGGGCGGTGAGTCCGAACCCGGCGCTGCCGGCGAGGCCGAACACCAGGTAGGGCCATCCGACTGTCCAGTCATGGCTTGTCACTCCAAACGGCGTGGTGCCAACAAGCACAATCCCTTTGAACGTGAGAATCACGCATCCACAGCCCAGTATGGCGGCAATAGCACGATAAACGCGGCTTGGCGGTGGCATGAGCATCACGGCCAGCGGCCTAACGAGGCGCGCTTGAGCTGCGGGCAACACTCCACAGCGATGAATTGATCGGTTCCATAGCATGGCCTCTGGGAAGCTTTCCGTCAAAGGAACTCTGGCCCTTCAGGCCCGCCAGCTCCAAGCGCTGGTTAGGTGGCTGCCGCCGTCACGGGATTGTCGAAGAGGCCCACGAGCCCATCGGTATCATCCCCCACAATCGTGAGAAAACGCCGGGACGGACCCCGCCAGAGTTCTCGGATCTGTATCTGGCCGGGCCCACCACCACGCGTCGGCGACGTGGATCCCAGCGTCCAGCCGGCGGTACGGCTCTCAGCGAGGACCCGTTCGCCCAAGGTGGCGATTGACCCCGAGGGTATCCAGTGAGCGGCCGGCGACTTGGTGGGGCCGGCGTGAAGCACGACAATGACCACTTGATCCGTCACAAATGGCAGGTCCGACGGATAGTCGGCGGGGCAAGCGGCTTGGGCCTCGTACACCACGGCGTAATCTTCTGCCTCGCCGGGCGCCCGGACGAGGCGGGCACGAGCGCGAATGCCGATCGCCGGGGACCACGCGACCTGCAGTGAGAGGCCCTCGCGATCGCTCAGCTCGGACACGTGATTGTTGGTCTGCACGGCCTCGACGAGTCGGCCGAAGAGGCGGGATTCTGCCGCGGACATAGAGGCCTCATGAAGCAAATGATCCTGGATGGTGCAGCCACCTAACGGCCGCGCTTGAGCTGCGGGCCCAAGCCAGTAAACCGCACAAGTGAACGTTCCATAGCGGCCTCCCGATCAATCAGTCGTTCCATAGAGCCCAGGCCCCATCGGCCCGCCAGCTCCAAGCGCTGGTTAGGCCTCTGGCTACCGGGCACCGGTGCCTACTAGGCCCGCGAGGCCCAGCATAAAGCCGAAAGCGACCACGAAAACGAGATCGCCAATCGACCACGGCTGGACACGAGCAATCTTGTCCATGCCTGCAATGCCCGCCATGAGGGCGATGCCGCCGCTCGCCCACACGGCCACCCGCCGGGCCCGACTCCCGGCGCGGTCATCCGCGCTCGCGATCCACGCGCCTGCCAGTGCGAGGGCTCCGCAGTAGCCGAGGAGTTCAGCGCGCGAGCCGGAGAAGTCGATAGAGGTTCCCCGAGTGCTCAGGAGTCCGGCGCGGATCATCCCAATCGCTATCCCGACAAGTGCGATCGCGCCACCGCCTAACGCGCCCAACCCTGCTCGGCGAAGAATGCTCATGTGATCACAGGTCCCCGGAGAGGCCTAACGGCCGCGCTTGAGCTGCGGGCCCAAGCCAGGGATGAGCACAAGTGAACGTTCCATAACTGCCTCCCGATCCATCAATCGGTCTACCGAGCCCCGGCCCTGAAGGCCCGCCAGCTCCAAGCGCTGGTTAGGTGGCATCAGGCGCCGGAGAGTCGTTGGTCGACGGCCTGCATGAGGGCGTCGAGCCGGGCATGATCCTCTGCCGAGAGCGTCATCCCGACTGGTTTCTTGACCGCGATCGAGCCCGGCTCTCCGCCCGAGGCCTTGTGCTGTTGCATCACGGCAATCAGCGCGTCGACCGCTTGACGCTGCGACAGATGCCCTAGAATAAACTGCTCAACGATACCTTGGGCGGGATTGGAACTGCTCATCATTGCCCTCGTGGCGATGCCACCTAACGGCTGCGGTTGAGTTGCGAGCGCTGAGCCAGCCTCAACGAATTCATTGCTTCCACTGTGGCCTCCCGATCGATCATCACTCTATGGAGCCTCGGCCAGTGCGGCTCGCGACTCCAACCGCTTGTTAGGAGGCGCGCGGGCGACGGAGTCTTGCACAGGGCAGGGAGCCCGGAGCCTTGGCGCCGCTCGCCGGAGTGCCGTGGTGGGCGCGGCCTGCCTGGCGTGGGACCACCACATAAGTCTCTGGTTGGGCCGCGCCCGAACCTGGAGCGCCGGCGCCGCCACGGGAATCTGCCGTTGCAGTTCCCATCAAGTTGGTGTTGCTGTTGCGCGTCCGCCTAACGCTCGCGCTTGAGCTGCGGGCCCAAGCCAGGGTGAGTCACAATTCTTCGTTCCATAGCTGCCTCCCTCTCAATCCATCCTTCGATGGAGCTCCGGCCCGTCCGGCCCGTCAGCTCCAAGCGCTGGTTAGACAGCCTGGTCCACCGGCCGTCGATAACGGCCTCGCCCCCGCCAGTCCGGAAGGACATGGCGAAACCAGTAGATGAGCTTCGACCAGCTGGAGGTCTCGATAACAAGCAAGGCGCCCCACAGATCCGGGTGTGCACCCCGGTACCGCTCGCGCCAATGCCACACTGGAATCATGAAAAGGTGAAACATCAGCGGCAGCAGGCCCAGGATACCGATGACCCAACAGGTGGTCGCAACATCATTGTCCGACCAAAAGAGCCCGATTCCGACGAGGACCACGCCACCAGTCCCGATCCAGGCGGCGTTCTCCAGCGGAGCAAAACGGCGGGCGAACCAGTCATCGCTCATGTGGCCTCTCGGGTCTGCACGACACTCGGTGGCTGTCTAACGACCGCGCTTGAGCTGCGGGCCCAAGGCGTGAAAGGTCACAATCCATCGTTCCATAGCTGCCTCCCCCTCAATCAGCCCTTCAATGGCGCCCCGGCCCGTTCGGCCCGCCAGCTCCAAGCGCTGGTTAGGTGGCACGGTCAGTAAGTCATCGCGGGAGTGTCACGTCCGACGACAAGAAGGAGTACGACCCCACCAGCTGCCTAAATGCCGGCAGCGCTCGTTGGAATGCAGTTTGCGTCTTCGATGTCAGCACGATCATTGGAGTGGTGGTCTTCTCGGCGACATAGGCGACGGCTTCATAGCGGCCGTTGGACGCTCCGCTGAAGTACCATACATAGGCGACCTTATGGTCATGTGTCTGCAATGATGGTCTACTCACAATGCGCATGGTGGGGGTCTCTGTCACGAACCGTACGCTGTCCTGTGCGAAAATGCGTAGCGGATCGGCTTCGTGCCCCGAGTCCGGCGGTGCCGTGTTGACGTACATGACGGCGGTCCCTCTCTGCCAGCTTTCGCCGGTCCGATAGAAGACGGCGTGGAGACCGAGGGAGATTCCCGCTTGGTTATCGATCACCCAGCCAGGCGGCGCCTCTATCGTGAAGGCGTGGTGCGCGCCATAGATAATGCCCGCTCCTCCTGGGACCTGGGCGCACAAGGCACCAGCGGCTAGGTGCGACGCCAGGGCAAAGGGAAGAAGCAGGGAAGGTTTCATGACCGTGCCACCTAACGGCCGCGCTTGAGCTGCGGGCGCTGAGCCAGGGTGAACGAATTGTTGGGTTCCACTTCGGCCTCCCGATCTAGCATCAGTCTACTGAGTTCTGGCCCCTTCGGCCCGCCAGCTCCAAGCGCTTGTTAGGCGCCAACCTTCACCAAAATTTCCACCAGGGCTTGTGGTCGTCGGCTGACTCGTTGGTGCGTTCCGGGTACCACCATCCTTCAAAGTGAGCAGCATACTCCTTGCCCCGATCGTCAGTGATAACAACATCGCAACGATATGGGTTCTCGCTCAGCTTGGCGTCGCCGCGAAGGGGACGTGCAACGGCCAGATTGAAGTGCAACGTAAGGGCGGCGGTGTGTACGAAGCGCATGTCACTGCGGTGATTCTTGACCAAATCCCTGAGCCAAGAGGCGTACCGACGTGGCACGTCTTCAATGGGCGACTGGAGCAGTGCTTGAGGACGGGCTGTTCCAGTCATGAGATCGATTAGTAGTGTGTCGTGTTTCGTGGAGCGGGCGAAGCGGAGCAGGTGGCCCATGACGTAGTCGTCATGTGCGTAGTTCATCAGGCTCGTAAAGGAGTGGCCCACGCTATGGGCAACGCTCTTCAGGACTTTGTATTTAGCCATTGCTCGCGTTGTGCGCCTAACGGCCGCGCTTGAGCTGCGGGCGCTGAGCCAGGGTGAACGAATTGATTGGTTCCACTTCGGCCTCCCGATTCATCATCAGTCTATGGAGGCTTGGCCCCTTCGGCCCGCCAGCTCCAAGCGCTGGTTAGGGCGCTGGGACACACGGCGTCCCTCGGCCAGGAGCGCTGCGTACTCCGCCTGGACGTCGTCGTCGATGTGCACCGGACCACCGCCGGCCGAATGGCGATCTTGCCGGTTCTTCTTGACGCCCGATATCCAGTATTCATCTCCGGTGTCAACGTCGATGAAGTTGCCGCTGACGCCGCGCCCTTTGGCAGCGCGGAACGTCTTGCCCCCGTAGTACACTGTCTGGCCGGTCTTCGAGAAGGTTACACG
Organism: Gemmatimonadales bacterium; assembly: GCA_035693225.1. GTDB lineage: Bacteria > Gemmatimonadota > Gemmatimonadetes > Gemmatimonadales > GWC2-71-9 > CAMLHU01. Next base: position 39,299 of record DASSGV010000049.1, read on the forward strand.
GCCGATTCGGGCCGGACCCCAATCGCCATGCCCGGACTTCAGCTCGATATACATAATGCGGCTGGGTTGGCCCCGATCGCGTTGTGACACGGGTTGTCCGCCAGCGCCCTAACGGCCGCGCTTGAGCTGCGGGCCCAAGGCATGAAAGGTCACAATGAATCGTTCCACAGCTGCCTCCCTCTCAATCACTCTTTCGATGGAGCTCCGGCCCGTCCGGCCCGCCAGCTCCAAGCGCTGGTTAGGAGGCGCGCGGCCCGCGGAGCCCAATCAGGGCAGGGAACTGCTTAGTCCTGGTGCCGCCACGCAATCTTTCCAGCCGGGCGCGGCCTGCCTCGCGTGGGGCCACCGCACAATTCTTCGATTGGGCCGCGCCCACCATCTCAGCTCCGGCGCCATCACGAAGAGCTGCAGTTGTAATTCCTAACAAAGACCTGTGTCGTTGCGCGTCCTTCTAACGACCGCGCTTGAGCTGCGGGCCCAAGCCAGTAAACCGCACAATCAAACGTTCCATACCGCCTCCCGATCCACTAATCGTTCTATGGAGCCCCGGCCGGTGCGGCCCGCCAGCTCCAAGCGCTTGTTAGGCCACGCTCCCACGCGAATCTACTGTGGCTTCGAGCGTTCTTCGGCCACGGTGTACTTGCCTGGAGTACCAAGTATCACGAGCCATTGTGCCTGTGGCATCGGGTCCATATGGGAGTTCTGGCCATCAACGGTGGCCTCCCAGTGCGTGTCACGGCGGGCAAACTGCGGATCAGACAGAGCCCATCCGCCGGAATCAATATCCGTGAGCTCGATGCTGGCGACGACAGTCACCGAGTCGTCAGGTGATGCCGGTTGTGCGAGCCACTGTAGGTAGATCTGCGAAACAACGTGTTCAAACCCACCGCTCACGATGATCAGGCGGTAGTGGCCTTCCTGGTCGCCAAGAGTCCAGTATCCGCCTGTTGCGACGGCGTCAACGTCAGGCGAAATAGACGGCGCAGCCTGAGCCCTGGCACCTGGCACCAGCGCGACGGCAAGTACGATCGAAATCAGTATTCGTCGAGTCATGTGGCTCGTGATGCTTGACCGTGGCCTAACGCTCGCGCTTGAGCTGCGGGCGTCGAGCTGGAGTGAACGAATTGATTGGTTCCACTGTGGCCTCCGGATCAATCATCAATCTATGGAGCCCCGGCCCCTTCGGCCCGCCAGCTCCAAGCGCTTGTTAGGCCGCAACCCCGCTGACGTCTGTGGCTCAGAACAGGGTATGCGCTTGCCATACACTAAATATCGTGGTTGATCCTCAGGTTTCCCAAAGTCGAAGTCGATCGCAGCAGCCCCAGTCAGCGAATCCCCAATGACCCGCGTGTTCATTGTGACAAAGGTGAATCCGTTGTCGAACCGTAACTGGAGTAGGCCGCCATCAACTTGCGCCCACTTCGCGCCGCGGTTTTGAAACATCCGCCAGAAACCGATAGTGTCACTTGGGCTGGCAACTGACATCACTTGCCCATTCCCAGTTCCTGGTTCCAAGGTCACTTCAATGGGCAAACCGGAGGCGTCAGCGAACTTGGTCGATGGTCGGTACGCAAGACGATAACATATCGGGCCAGTGGGGCCGTTCGGGCGGACCCCGAGCGAGAATACGAGCACGGCAGCCGATGCGACGGCACGGCGCATTGTCATGCTTTGCGGCCTAACGGCCGCGCTTGAGCTGCGGGCGCAAGCTCAGTGAACACACAAATGAACGTTCCATAGCTGCCTCCCTCTCAATCAGTCCTTCCATGGAGCCCTGGCCCGCCCGGCCCGCCAGCTCCAAGCGCTGGTTAGGTGGCTCCAGAGACGAAGCTCTCCAAGGTTGGACGCTCTTCAAGTGGCCGTTCCTTCCAAATGTAGAGGAACCAGAACACTGGCATCGTGAAGAGGCTACCAACGATGATGAGCAAGCTCCACAGTCTCTTGTCCGCTCGGGGCACGCGGCGACTGCGCCAGACGAAGGCGATAAAGATGGCCATCGCAAGAAAGGCAGCGATCACCAAGAGAACGCTATCGATCATAAAGGAAGAGGTGATTGGGGTCGGGCTGGCCTCGGCCTGCGGGAAAAGTACGTACAGGAAGAGGGGCACAGCGGCCAATGGGAAGACGCTGAGGAAGCCTAGGGCTGCGGCAAGGAGACGGTTCGTCTTCACGGCATTCTCCTGGAGCCACCTAACGCTCGCGCTTGAGCTGCGGGCGCTGAGCTGGAGTGAACGAATTCATTGTTTCCATTGCGGCCTCCCGATCTATCGGTCGGTCTATGGAGCTTCGGCCCGTCCGGCCCGCCAGCTCCAAGCGCTAGTTAGACCGTACCGGCTTGCGGTTCTAGCCACCCGAAGTGCGTGCCCGTGCGTTCACCCACCCAGATCACCAACGCCTCTCCATAACCCACGGCCGCTGAAGCACGGACCGTTTCCCGGACGTAGTCAAACCAATTCGGATCGTAGGTAAAGGCTATGTTGGCAACAGCTACCACAACCCCACTAGCAATCACGAACAGCGTTGGAAGGATCCAGACCCACCGCCGAAGCCGTGCCGGTGTCCAAGTGCTCGATCGACGCCATAGTATGCCAACGGCAACTAGATAGGGCAGTCCGTAAAACACGGCTCCCGTGGTCACGAGCCATAACCACACGGCTAATCCAAAGAGAAGCGCAGAGTAGATAGGTTGCTGGTTTGACGCGCCCAAGTCTGTGAACAGGATTAGCCAGCCGATGGCTGGCATCACGATCGGGAAGAACATCGCCATCCGGTAGTACCGCGCTTGGGTCATCGGGGAGGCCGGTACGGTCTAACGACCGCGCTTGAGCTGCGGGCTCAAGCCAGGGTAGGGCACAATTGAACGTTCCATAGCTGCCTCCCGATCCATCAGTCGGTCCATGGCGCCCCGGCCCGTGCGGCCCGCCAGCTCCAAGCGCTGGTTAGACAGCGACGCCACTCACAAGAGCCAGTGTTGTCTCGTACTCCGCCCCGAAGCCGACGCGGGTGATATCGGCGAATCGAAAGTGTCGCGAATCGCCCTCCCAAACCGCTTCAGGGCTCATCCACTTCAGAGCGTACACGCCATTCCCTGCAAGCTTAATCTGACCAATCTCGCACTCTGTTGGCGCGACGAGCTCCCGGTGAATTACCAAGAGGGGAAATTGCCGTTGAATGCTCGCCAAAGCGCTGGGCATACTCTCCAGGTCGATGCCGGGCGGGCAAACGGGGCGGAACTCCTTGAGCTCGGCGACGCGCCCAAAGAACGCGCGTTTGGGAAACACAACCTCGGTAGCTGTGAGATCGGACCGCCGCAGAACCTCGTATCCGTCGAGTCGCAAGTCGTCACTTATCCGATGCAAGAGGACGAGGGTTGCGGAATGAGCCACCAGGTAGCCGGTTGAGAAGCAATCCGCTTCCTCCAACCGATGCCGACCGGTCCGAACGAGAAGCGGGCGCCCATCCGGTGAGGCGGGAAGAGCTAGTGGACTCGTCATGGCGTTGTGGGCGCGCTGTCTAACGGCCGCGCTTGAGCTGCGGGCCCAAGCCGTGAATGGTCACAATCAATCGTTCCATAGCGGCCTCCCGATCCATCAGTCGTTCCATGGAGCGCCGGCCTGTCCGGCCCGCCAGCTCCAAGCGCTGGTTAGGAGGCGCGCGGCCCGCGGAGCTCCGGAAGAGCAGGGAACCGCTCAACCTTGGTGCCGCCACGCGATCTCTCCAGCCGGGCGCGGCCTGCCTGGCGTGGGACCAGCACGCAAGTCCTGGGTTGGGCCGCGCCCACCACTCCGACTCCGGCGCCACCACGAAAAGCTGAAGTTGTAATTCCTATCAAAGACCTATGTCGTTGCGCGTCCTTCTAACGGCCGCGCTTGAGCTGCGGGCCCAAGCCAGGGAAGGACACAAGTGAACGTTCCATAGCTGCCTCCCTCTCAATCCATCCTTCGATGGAGTCCCGGCCCGTGCGGCCCGTCAGCTCCAAGCGCCTGTTAGGAGGCGCGCTGGGCACGGACCGTTGCCCGAGCAGGGAACCACCAGCTTCGGCGCCGCCGCGAGATCAGTCCAGCCGGGCGCGGCCTGCCTCGCGTGGGACCACCACTCATATCTTCGGTTGGGCCGCGCCCATCACCAGGACTCCGGCGCCGCCATGAGATGCTTCAGTTGCAGTTCCTACCGAAAGGCCTACCCGTTCGCGCGTCCGCCTAACGGCCGCGCTTGAGCTGCGGGCCCAAGCTCAGTGAACACACAAGCAATCGTTCCATACCGCCTCCTGATTCATCAGTCGGTCCATGGAGCCCCGGCCCGTCCGGCCCGTCAGCTCCAAGCGCTGGTTAGGAGGCGCGCTGGGCACGGAGCCCAACTCTCCTCGGAGCTTCAAGATCTTTGGCGCCGCCCCTCGATCTTCGTGCCGGCGGCCCATTAGCCGCCGCGACCGGGAGCCCTGGCGGCGCCACGTGATCGAGCAGTAGCAGTTCCTACAAGACGTTGTTCTTGTTGCGCGTCCGCCTAACGCTCGCGCTTGAGCTGCGGGCGCAAGCCAGGGATGAACACAATTGAACGTTCCATAACTGCCTCCCGATCCATCATCAATCTATGGCGCCCCGGCCCGTCCGGCCCGCCAGCTCCAAGCGCTTGTTAGGCGCCTGCGGCACACCGGTGCCGGCATCAGTGCTTGGCGAGTCGCTCGACGATACTCAGCGCTGGTGCGCTTGTGCTCAGGAGGCCGGAATTGCCACAGTTGTCGACCACGAGACGCCCGAAGGCACGAGAGATGAAGAGCAGATAGACCGCGCCGGAGTCCATGGGGAAGCGGCCGCTGCTGTTTTCGCTGAACAGCTCAAGGTGCTTCGGCAGGGCGCCCCGAAAGCGCCGTTCGACACGTACGATGTAGGTCGTGCCGTCGAGCCACTCCTTCGTGGCGGAATCCGGGCGGCTCGCCAGGACTCGGCCTTCGACGACCGCCACGGACTGGGCGAACTCCTTGTCGACCGACGGGTGCCCCATGACGCATACGGGGTGAGCACGGGGACCGCCAAGCGCAAGGAAGAGCCAGAGGTACAGGGAAGTCATGAGCAGTGCGCCTAACGAGGCGCGCTTGAGCTGCGGGCCCCGGCCCGAGCTGCACAAATGTCTGGTTCCATAACGGCCTCCCGATTGATCAATCTGTCCACGGAGCGCCGGCCCGGGCGGCCCGACAGCTCCAAGCGCTGGTTAGGTAGCCGCTACTCGGAGTCTTGAGGCTGGGGCTGATACTTCATCCTGTGCGACATCGAATCCCAGTGCCAATCGAACGTGTTGTCACTTGCCGCCGGCCCGACGATCAAGTCGTCGCCATTCCACACAAGCACGTTGGACGCCATCTCGTCGCTAGACCCGAGCTCGTCCGGAGTTCCGAACAGGCCTCCCGCCATCCCGGGCAGGAAGTAGAGCACTCCACTGTCACCCCTCGTCAAGAGTAGGGCCCGATCGTCAATGCCATCGTGATTGAAATCGGCAACTAGGAGATGACGCAACAACGTATCTGGGACAGTATCAGGCACCAGCCAACCAGGATGGGAGCGCGCCAAGGAGTCGAGTCGAATACCCAAGGGCTTGGCGTCTCTTGGAGGTCGCGTCACACATGCCGCGGCAAGAACCACACATATCAGTATCTCATGAACTGATTGCATGCGGCTACCTAACTGTTATTCGATGGCGCGCGAACCCCGGGCGGGGCCCGGACCAACGCGCGATCTAAATTGAAAAGGGGAACACCACCAACTTGGCGAACTTTCGGCAGTTCCGCCACTTAGAGCGGGGGGCTCCGCCCCCCGTCGGAATGGATTGCGAAGC
>DASSGV010000050.1:0-8703 GCA_035693225.1 Gemmatimonadales bacterium
GCCGGCCGTCCATCCCGCCGCAGCTCCGATCCTGGACATCGCCGACGCCCGACCCCGAATGCCCTCCGAGATCGGTGTCCGGGACGACGAGAAGTTCTGGAAGGAGCTGCGTCGAGAGTTCACGATCCCCAAGGACGAGGCGTTCTTCAACACCGGCACGATGGGTTCGAGCCCGCGGATCGTCCAGGAGACCGTCATCGACCATATGCGCCACGTCGACCGCGATGTGGCCCACTGGGACTACAAGGGCGACCACGAGCAGTACTTCACCGGCTACTTCAACGAACGCGGCTTCCGCGACCAGCTGGGACAGGTGCTCAACTGCAGCGGCAAGGACGTGGCCCTCTGCCAGAATGCCACCTTCGGGATGAACTTCGTCGCCAACGGGCTCGAACTCGCCGCCGGCGACGAGGTGATCGTCACCGACCAGGCCCACCCCGGCGGCCGCAAGGGGTACGACCTCCGCGCCAAGCGCGAAGGGATCGTGGTAAAGGAAGTGAAGGTCCCCGACCCGGTCACCTCACCCGACCAGCTCATCGATGGCTTCCTGGGCCTCACCACCCCCAGGACGAAGGTCTGGGCCATCCCCCATATCTCCTCGGGCCGCGCCATCCGCTACCCGGTGGAGAAGCTCTGCGCCCTCGCCCGTGAGCGCGGCATCTTCACCGCCGTCGACGGCGCCCAGGCCCTCGGTCATCTCGCCATCGACGTGCAGGCGATGGGCTGCGACGCCTACTTCGGCTCCCCCCACAAGTGGATCCTGGCGCCGAAGGGCACCGGCTTCCTCTACGTCCGACCCGAACGCCAGAAGGGACTCTGGGCCACCCTCGCGTCATTCGCCTGGGATGACCAGGACGACCGGATGTTCGCCCTGATGCAGTACGGGACCGGCAACCTGAGCCTCCTCAAGGGGCTCGGCAAGGCGATCGAGTTCCACCTGCAGATCGGGCCGAAGCGCGTGCAGGACCGGATCCTCGGAATGGCGGATCGGCTCCGGACCGCCCTGCGCGAGGTCCCCGGCGCCACCTTCGCCTCGCCGCTCCACCCCGACCTCACCTGCGCCTCGACGGTCTACGGCCTGCACGGCGTCACCGGCGACGCGATCCAGGACTACCTCTGGGACCACGGGAAGATCCGGGTCCGCAGCGAAGGCCCCGTCGGCGTCCGGCACTGCTGCCACATCTATAACTCGCCGGTCGACGTGGACCGGGCCGTGGCACTCCTCCGGTCGATGCCGCGGGCGTAACGACCGCTTCCGGCATCCGCCACCCCACCCTTACGCACTCACCGGGTGGGGTTATAATAGAGGGAGAGATCAGCGATCCCGGGCCGGAAGATGCCCGGGATCGTCTCCTTTTACTGTCAACGGACTATCCCGATGATCCGTGAAATGCGAAACAAGCTCGGCAAGGAGATCGAAGAGCTCTCCCACGAGCTCACCGTGACCCTTCCCCAGGCGATCGCCACCGCGGTCGCGATGGGTGACCTGCGCGAGAACTCGGAATACAAGGCGGCCCTGGAGCGCCAACAGTTCGTCCAGGCCCGCCTGGGCCAGCTCCACCAGCGGCTCAACCAGCTCCACCAGCTCTCGGCCGTCGAGACCCCCGCCAATGAAGTGGGCCTGGGCTCCACGGTCACCGTGGTCGACGTCAAGACCAAGGAGAAGGAAGTGTTCGTCCTGGTCCTCGGCGAAATGGCCGACGTGGACGAAGGCCACATTACCCTCGCCTCCCCGCTGGGGCGCGCGCTCAAGGGCCGCAAGGTGGGCGATCAGGTCGAACTCGTCCTCCCCACGATGCGCCGCCAGCTCAAGGTCGTGGGCCTGGAAGCGGTCGCGAAGGAGGCATAGTGGACTTCCCCAAGAAGCAGCTCCTCGTCGTCGGCGATCGGGTGCTCATCACGCCCGAGGAGGGCGAAGAGCGCACCCGCGTCGGACTCTATCTCCCTGCCACCGCCCTCGACTCCCAGCAGGTCCAGAGCGGCACGGTCATCGGCACCGGCCCCGGCGAACCGATCGACGACGTCTCTGCCCTCGACGCCGAACCCTGGAAACTCGGCACCAAGGACCAGCGCTATCGGCCGATGCAGGCGAAGATCGGTGATCACGCGATCTTCTTCCGCAAGGCCGCCGTCGAGATCACCTTCGAGGAAAAGCGCTATCTCGTCGTCCCCCTCGCCGCGATCCTGGTGCTGGTACGGCAGGATATGCCGATCTGAGTACCGAGACGAGGAGAAGAGGAGAAGAACGCAGCACTGGTTGCAGAAGGAGACATCGCCAGCGCCCCGCACAGGGCTCTCCCCATCGCAATCGGTCTGACATTCACCTCCTCTCCTCTTCTCCTCCCGTCCCCCAGAACATCGATGCCTGCCGCCCCACCTTCGGAATCCCGCCAGTACCGCGCCGCCATGTGGCTGATGGCTTTGCTCGCCGTCGTGGCGCTGGTGCCCGCCATCGCGGGCGCCCGCGGCGTGGTACCGCCTGGACTTGGTGTGGCATCGGGCGCGTTGAGCGTTGCCGCGCTCCTGCTGGCCGGAGCCCTCGGCTTGAAGGGCCTGCGACTCGCCGCGTCGGCAAGGGACAAGGAGGCCGAGCGGATCGCCCTGGTGATCGTGGCCGGAATGCTCCGGGACAAGAGCAGCGAGGAACTCGAGCCGCTCACCCGGCAGGAGGGCCCCGCCGGTGACGCGGCGCGGATGATCCTTGCCCGCCGGCGCGAGGACCAGGAGCGCGCCGCACTCCGGCAGCCGCCGGCCCGCTGATGTGTTACCTCCTTCGCCTCGCGAGCCCGCTCACCCTGAGCGAGGTCCGCTCGATGCTTCCCGCCGGAATGACCGCCGACCTGCGGGACGCATCCGAGCTTCGCCCCTGGCGCACCCTGCTCCCCGAGACCCAGACCGTCGCTGCCCTGCTCCACGGTGGCTGTTCCTGTGACCTCGTCCGCCCCGACCCGGTCGATGCCAAGGCCGATGGCGCCGAGATTCGCAAACGCTACCGCGCGCTCGGCGCCAGCCGGACCGCCGTCATCGACGCCCTGGATCGGCACGCCAGGAACCGCACGCTCCGGCGATACGCCGCGGGGCACTGGCCCGTGGCGCTCAATCGCTTCGTGGCCGAGCACGCCCGGAACGCGGGGGAGTCTGGGTATCGGCTGACGTACGAAATCAGCGGAGGGACGCAGGTGCGCGGTGACGCAGAGCAACCCCTGCGGCCCTCCGCCACTGCACCGCTCCGCCTCCCCGTACCCGCCCGCCACGACCACTCCTGGCTGGTGCCCGACCGGGTATTGATCGTCACGCCATAGCTGCCCCAGCGCGCCGGCCCGCAGGCACTATATTCGTTCCCCGGCAGTCACTGCCGTGGAGCTGATGACATCCGAACCAGCCGGCGCATTGCCGCCGGAACCGAACGACCCAGAACCAGGCGCCGCCGAGCCTTCTCGCCTGCGCCGGCTCAAGCACGCCCTCTTCGGCCGCCCCCGCGACCTCACCGACACCGGCCTCTTCCACCGGCTCTCGCTCATCCCCTTCCTGGCCTGGGTGGGACTGGGCGCCGACGGATTGTCCTCGTCCTCCTACGGCCCCGAAGAGGCGTTCCGCGCCCTGGGGCAGCACACCTACCTGGCCCTCGGCCTGGCGGTGGTCACTGCCTTCACCGTGCTCCTCATCTCGGCGGCGTACAGCCGGCTGATCGAGGAGTTCCCCACCGGTGGCGGCGGATATGTGGTGGCCACCAAGCTGCTGGGGCCGAGCGCCGGCGTCATCTCCGGCAGTGCGCTGCTCGTCGACTATGTGCTGACCATCACCACCTCGCTCGCCGCCGCCGGCGATGCGCTCTTCAGCCTCCTCGGCCCCCAATGGGCGCCGCTCAAGCTGCCGCTCGAGTGCGTCCTGCTGGTGATGCTCACCGGGCTCAACATCCGCGGCGTGCGCGAATCGGTCATCGCACTGCTCCCGATCTTCCTCCTGTTCGTCGTCACCCACGTCATCGTGATCGGCGGCGGGATCGTGGCGCACCTGGGCCGGGTGCCCGAAGTGGCCCAGCAGGTCCACACCGGGTACGCGAACGGGATGTCGATGCTCGGTGCCGTGGGGATGACCCTCCTCTTCGTGCGCGCGTACTCGCTCGGAGGCGGCACGTACACCGGGATCGAGGCCGTCTCGAACGGCCTCCCCATCATGCGCGACCCCAAGGTCAGGACCGGCAAGCGCACGATGCTCTATATGGCGACGTCGCTGGCGTTCACCGCCGGCGGCCTCATCGTCTGCTACCTGCTCTGGAGCGTCGGACCGGCCGATGGCAAGACGATGAACGCCGTGCTGGTGGAGCGGATGGTGCGCGGAATGCCCTTCGGGCACCTCTTCCTCGTCCTGACGCTCTTTTCCGAGGGCGCGCTCCTCGTGGTGGCGGCGCAGGCCGGTTTCATCGACGGCCCCCGCGTGCTCGCCAACATGGCCGTGGATTCGTGGGTCCCGCACCGCTTCGCCGCCCTTTCCGAACGGCTCACCACCCAGAACGGGATCGTGCTGATGGGCATCGCCGCTCTCGTGGCACTGCTCTACACGCGGGGCGAGGTGAGCCACCTGATCGTGATGTACAGCATCAACGTGTTCCTCACCTTCTCGCTCTCGATGTTCGCGATGCTCAAGCACTGGCGCGCGGCCAAGGGTCGCCCCGGCCGTGCCCGCCGGATGACGCTCTTCGCCGCGGGGTTCGCGATGTGCATCACCATCCTCGGCATCACGCTCGTCGAGAAGTTCAGCGAGGGCGGGTGGGTCACCGTGACGGTCACCGCGATGCTGATCGGCCTCTGCCTCTGGATCCGCCGGCACTACCGCCGGTCCAGCGCCACGGTCGAGGAGCTCTATCGCCAGCTGGGAGACCTCCCCACCACCGTCAAGCCCGGCTCCACCCCGGCGGCCCTGGAACCGAAGGCGCCGACCGCCGTGATGCTCGTGGCCTCCTTCGGCGGGATCGGGATCCACACCTTGCTCAACGTCTTCCGCGCCTTCCCGGGCCATTTCAAGAACGTCGTGTTCATCTCTGTCGGCGTCGTCGACTCCGGGGAGTTCAAGGGGGAACACGCCGTCGAGGAACTCAAGGCGCGCACCGGGGAGATGCTGGCCCGCTACGTGACCCTCACCCAGGGGCTCGGCGTCGCGGCCACATCGCGGATGGCCATCGGCACCGAGGTGGTCGAGACCGCTGAGCAGCTCTGCCTCGACGTGGCAAAGGACTTCCCCCGCAGCACCTTTTTTGCCGGGAAGATGATCTTCCAGCGGGAGACCTGGTATCAGGGGATCCTCCACAACGAGACCGCCTTTGCCATCCAGAAGCGGTTGCAGTGGGTGGGAAAGACGATGGTGACGATGCCGGTCCGGGTGCGGGAGGCATAGGCGGACGGGCGCACAGGCGCACGGGCGGACAGGCGGACAGGCGCACGGGCGGACAGGCGCACGGACGGACGGGCGGAGGAACGGACGGTGGCACGTCATCCTGAGCGAGCGCTGCCCCCCCCACGTCATCCTGAGTGAGCGAAGCGAACGAAGGATCGGCCCGCAAGCCAGCCGATCCTTCGGGGCCTTACGGCCCGATCTGACCCACCCCTTGAAACCCTCCGCCCGCCCCCTCGTTATGAAAGGTCAGTCCGGACCCCTGGCGATCCCCCTTCCGTCGAGGCATCCATGCGCCTGTTCCAGTCACTCGCCGTCGCCACGCTTCTGCTGACACCCGCCGTCGTCGCCGCCCAGGGCGACCCCGTCGCCGATGCGGCCCGGATGAACGCCACGGACCTCGCCAAGAACCTCATCGCGGCGGCCCAGCTGATGCCGGCGGAGAAGTACGGGTTCAAGCCGACGCCGGCGGAGATGAGCTTCGGACAGCTGATCGCGCACATCGCGGGAGACAACCACATCACCTGCTCCGCCATCGTCGGCCAGACGCCGGCGCCACGGGTCAAGGTCACCGCCGCCGCCGGCAAGGACAAGCTGATCGCGGCGCTGCAGGCTTCGATGGATGAGTGCGACGCGGCGCTCAAGGGGCTCAAGGACGCCGGGATGGGCGATACGGTCCCTTACTACGGCCAGAAATACCCCCGCGCGCTGGCGGCGTTCGGGCTCCTCATCGACTGGTCCGACCACTACGCCCAGCAGGCGATCTACCTCCGGCTGAACGGGATCCTGCCGCCGACGGCTCGCAAAGGCAGCGGGATGTAGGGAAGCGGGATGTGACGAAGCTGTAGCGGGTGGCCTGCGGCCACCCATCGGGGCGGCCGCAGGCCGCCCTCTACAGGACCCGGAAACCGTTGCCGAATCCCGAGTCCTGATTCCTGAGTCCTGTCTCCCTGTTTCTATTGTATCTTCTCTGACCCCTCACATCTCGCCGAGCCGTCCATGCGCCGTCTTCTCGCTGCCACGTCCCTCGTGGCGTCCCTCGCGTTCCCGCTCGCGGCGCAGCAGCAGCCCCGCGTCTTCACCCACGCCGATACCCTCCACGGCTCCAACACCCCCGAACGCGCCTGGTGGGATGCCACGTTCTACGATCTCCACGTCTCGGCACGGCCAGCCGACAGCAGCATCGTCGGGTGGAACGGGATCACCTATCGCGTGCTCGGACCCGCCAGGGAGATGCAGATCGATCTCCAGGTGCCGCTCGAGGTGGACAGCATCGTGCAGGACGGGCGCCACCTCACCTACCGCCGCGACGGCAACGCCTTCTTCGTAACGCTGGTAGCTCGGCAGAAGAAGGGCGACGAGAAGCTGATCCGGGTGTACTACCACGGCGGCTGGCACTTGACCCCGGCCGACACCGGCCGCCGCCGCTTCGGGGGTCCCTTCCACTGGGCCACCGACTCCGCCGGGAATCCCTGGATCGCCACCGCCGTTGAGGGCCCGGGCGCCAGCACCTGGTGGCCCCTCAAGGACTACCCCGCCGACGAGCCCGACAGCCAGCGGATCGCCATCACGGTCCCCGACCCGATGCTCGACATCTCGAACGGGCGCCTCCGCTCCACCACCCACAACCCCGATGGCACCACCACCTTCGAGTGGTTCGTGTCGAACCCGATCAACAGCTACGACGTCGCCATCAACGCCGATCCGACCTATGTCCAGGTGCACGACACCTTTGCCGGCCTGGACGGGCCCCTCACGGTGGACTTCTGGGCCCTGGCCCGGCACCGCGACAAGGCGGCCGCCCTCGTCCCCCAGGTCAAGCAGATGCTCGGCTGCTTCGAGCACTGGTTCGGCCCCTACCCCTGGTACAAGGACGGCTACAAGCTGATCGAGGTCCCCTACCTCGGCATGGAACACCAGAGCGGGATCGCGTACGGCAACGAATACCTCCCCGGCTACATCGGTCGCGACCTCTCCGGCACCGGCGAAGGGATGGGGTGGGACTATATCGTGGTGCACGAGAGCGCGCACGAGTGGTGGGGCAACAGCGTCAGCGCCAAGGACCACGCCGATATGTGGATCCACGAGAGCTTCGGGATGTACGCCGAGGGGTTGTTCCTCGAGTGCACCAAGGGGCGCGCCGCGGAGGACACGTATCTCGTCGGCGTGCGGCGGATGATCCGGAACGACATGCCGATCATCGGCACCTACGGCGTGTATGACGTGCCGAGGTCGCAGGACCGGTACCCCAAGGGCGCCAACATGCTGATGACGATGCGCGCCGTGGTGAACGACGACGCCAAGTGGCTGGCCACACTGCGCGGCCTGCAGAGCACCTTCCGGCACCAGACCGTGACCGCGAAGGAGATCCGCGACTACATGAGTCAGCACACCGGGGTCGACCTGCAGAAGATCTTCGTGCAGTACCAGGAGACGACGAAGATCCCGGTGCTGGAGTACAAGTCGGACGGGAAGGCACTCTCGTACCGGTGGAACAACGTGATCGACGGTTTCGCGATGCCGGTGCGTGTTTCCCTGGGCGCCGACACGAGCTGGGTGCGCCTTACTCCGACCACCGCCTGGCAGAGTACCCCTTCGATGATGACCGCCGCGGATTCGGTACGGATCGATCCGGAGTTCTACGTGACGGCGGAACGGGTGAAGGGCTGACCGCCGGCGCTCACCGCTGCCTCCAGTACACCGGCCGTTCCGCAAGGGGCGGCCGGTCGCTTTCAATGAACATTTCCCGGCCGGGAGACGTCCCTACGACGACTTCCGAATGGTCCCCCGGATGGAGCGTTGATGCCTGAACGAGGTCGGCCGGAGGACGAGATGCTTCGGCTCCATCTGATGGTGCTGCGCAGCCAGGCGGGGGACGAGCAGGCGTTCGCCCAGCTTTTCGCGTCGTTCGGCGAGCGCACTCTTCGGCACCTCCGAGCCTTGGTCGGCGAGGAGGCAGAGGATGCCCAGCAGGAGCTCTGGCTCGCGGTATATCGCGGCCTCGGCGGATTGAGTGACCCGGGAGCGTTCCGGACCTGGCTCTTCCAGACCACGCGGCACCGGGCCTTCGACCTGCTGCGGCGCCGGAAGCGGGAGCAGCGACTGCTTGAACTGGCGGCGTCGGAGCGAACGATCGACGGCGAGGCTACCGATGACGGCCTCGTTCCCCGGCCCGACGTGTTGGAACTGCTGGAGACGGTGGAGGCGCTCTCACCGATCCATCGGGAGGTCCTGTTGCTGCGATATCAGAATGACCTGAGTTACGCCGAGATCGCGCTGGTGGCCGGCTGTTCGATCGGAACGGTCAAGTCC
>DASSGV010000051.1:0-15245 GCA_035693225.1 Gemmatimonadales bacterium
GATCTCGACGAACGACCCCGGATCGAGCAGGAGGTCGAGGCGCTCGCGGGCGGAGAGCTTCCCCTTCTTGTGCTGCTGGGCGATGCGCTCGGCACCCCCGCCCTCTTCAGCCTGGGCCTGGCGGGCGTGGAGCTGGTCGAGAAGTTCGCGGGGTGTGGGCATGGAGAGGAGAATACGCCGGATCGGCCCAGGCCAACAGGGTGCGGGCGCTTCCGAGACTGCAGGGGACGCACTGCCTTACCACGGAGGGTTTGTCGTGGTCGACCGGGAAGGCTCCGTGGCACGATCGCAATTCGGCAGCGTGGACCCCGCGAGCCCGACGTGGGACCACGGAGGGCGCGGAGGACACGGAGACGCACGGAGGGTGTGTTGTGGTCGACCGACGGAGCTCCGCGTGATGCCACGAGGTGGGAGCGTGATACCGCGTACAGTGTGGGACCACGGAGGGCATCCCTCGCTCAGCACACGGGGAGGCACGGAGGGTGAGTTGAGGTCGGCCGGGAGACCTCCGTGGCACGATCGCCATGCGATGGAGTGGGCCTGAGGCGGACTGGCTGCGTTTCCAGGCGCCAAGATGTGCGTTTTCGATGGTGCGGGCGTGACGCCCAAGTGTTACGCTGGTGCATGGCACTGTTCGCGACTCCGACCCACGACATCTCCGATCAGGTGATCGGTGCCGCAATCTCAGTGCATAAGGTCCTGGGACCGGGGCTGCTCGAGTCGGCGTACCGGCAGTGCCTGTTCTGGGAGTTGACGGCCCGGGGCATGGAATGCCGGATGGAGGTCCCGGTCGGCGTCACCTACCGCGGAAGGCGCGTTGAGGCTGCGTATCGCATCGATCTCTTGGTGCAGGAGCGTTTAATCGTCGAACTGAAGTCGGTAGACAGACTGAACCCGGTGCACCAGAGCCAGATGTTGACTTACCTCAAGGTCACCGGCCTGTCGACCGGCTTGCTCATCAATTTCAACGTCGAGGTCCTGAAGAACGGCCTGCGTCGCGTGCTACTGTAGCGTGGTCGATGCCCTGCGACCCCATCCTACCGAATTGGGATCACAACACGGGGCTCTCCCGGTCGACCCCAACACACCCTCCGTGCCCGGAGCCTGTCCTGAGCGAAGCGAAGGATGGGCTCCGTGCCCTCCGTGGTCCCACGCGTCGTACGCGCCCCCATTTTACCGCAGGGCGATCACGCCACGAGACTCTCCCGGTCGACCCCAACCCACCCTCCGTGCCCGGAGCCTGTCCTGAGCGAAGCGAAGGATGTCTCCGTGGTCCCACACTTCTAAAGGTCCCGCCAGGACGACGAAGCCCCGATCCAGGGGACCGGGGCTCTGTCATCAGCGGACCAGCCGGGGGTCACTCCCCTTCGGTGGCCTTGAAGTCGATCTTGACCGGTGGGATGATCGGCTCGTCGGGATAGGAGAGGACGGCGAGCACGATCCGATGGTGGATCGGGTCGACCTCGAGCACCTTGAGTTCGACGACCTGGCCCTCCTGCACCGACTCCTCGGGCTTGTCGGTCTCCGGGATGCCGAGCTGCGACATCGGGACGAACCCCTCGAGGTCCTCGCCCAGGTCCACCACGACGCCCTTGTCCATCATCCGGACGGTGCGCCCGCGGAGCTCGCGACCGATCGGGTAGGTCTCCCCGATCTTGAGCCACGGATCCTCCTGCGCCTGCTTCAGGCCCAGGGAGATCCGCTTGTTGTCGGAGTCGATGTTGAGGATGACCACGTCGACGGTGTCGCCCTTCTTGACGACCTCCGACGGATGCTGCACCCGCTTGGTCCACGACATGTCGGAGATGTGCACCAGGCCGTCGATGCCCGGCTCGATCTCGACGAAGGCGCCGAAGCTGGTGAGGTTGCGCACCTTGCCGGTGATCCGGGTGCCGACCGGGTACTTGAGCGGCAGCTGGACCCACGGATCCTGCTCGGTCTGCTTCATGCCGAGGGAGATCTTCTCCTCCGACTCGTCGACCTTGAGCACCACGGCGTCGATGGTCTCGCCGATGCTGACGATCTTCGAGGGGTGCCGCACGTTCCGGGTCCAGCTCATTTCGGAGATGTGCACCAGGCCTTCGATGCCCGGCTCCAGCTCCACGAACGCCCCGTAGTTCGTGATCGACACGACCTTGCCCTGCACCCGCGTGCCGACCGGATACTTGGCGGCCACGTTCTGCCAGGGATACGCCTGCAGCTGCTTCATTCCGAGGCTGATGCGCTCCCGCTGCCAGTCGATGTCCAGGATCTTGACCTCGACCTCCTTGCCGATCTGGACCACTTCGGTGGGGTGCGAGACCCGGCCATAGGACATGTCGGTGATGTGGAGCAGGCCGTCGACGCCACCGAGATCGATGAACGCGCCGAAGTCGGTGATGTTCTTGACGACGCCCTTCCGCACCTGGCCCACCTCGAGCTCCTTCATCAGGTGCTCGCGCTTGTGGGCGCGCTCGTGCTCCAGGATGACCCGGCGGCTCACGACGATGTTGCGGCGGCGCTTGTTGAGCTTGATGATCTTGAACTCGTAGGTCTGGCCCAGGAGCTCGTCGATGTTGGGCACCCGGCGGAGCGCGATCTGGCTTCCCGGCAGGAAGGCGTCGACCCCCATCAGGTTCACCACGACGCCACCCTTGATCTTCTTGACCAGGGTGCCTTCGACCGGCTGGTCGCTCTCGTGCGCCTGGCGGATCTTCTCCCAGACGCGCATGAAATCGGCCTTCTTCTTGGAGAGGACCACCGCCCCCTCCGAGTCCTCGAGATGCTCCAGGAAGACCTCGACCTCTTCGCCTTCCTTCGGGATCTCCTTGAACTCATCGAGCGCCACCGACCCCTCGGACTTGAAACCCACGTCCAGGATGACGGCGTTCTCGGTCACGCGCAGGACCTTCGACTTGACGATCTCGCCCTCGGCGATCTGCGACATCGTGCCCTCGTACATCGAGAGCATCTCTTCGTACTCCGAGTCGGAATAATCCTCGTCATAGAGGTCATTCCGGACGCGGATGCCGGAGGGGAGGTCGAAATGCATCTTGTGCTTGTCGGAATCGAGGAGTTCGGGCATACCGGTGGGACCTTCCGTCACGCCGCGCCGGGAAGGCCGCGGATCAAGGGTGATTGTCCCCGTCCCGGGCCGGATGCCCGATGGGGGAGCCGCGAAAGATGGGGGCCCGGACCCCCGTTTTCAAGGGGTCCCTGCGAGCCCCCGCTCCCTGGCGCGGGAGACGATCCACGCCACCTGCTGCTCGAAATCGAGGCCGGTGGTGTCGAGGAGGAGCGCATCGGCGGCCTGTCGGAGGGGGGCCACCGCCCGGGTCGAATCGGCGCGGTCGCGGGCCTCGAGTGCGGCGGACTCCCGCGCCACGGTGGCCTCGTCCACCGGCCTCCCCCACTGGGTGGAGCGACGTCGAGCACGCACCTCCGGCGCGGCGGTCAGGAACACCTTGAGCCCTGCCTCCGGAAAGACCACGGTCCCGATGTCCCGGCCATCCACCACCACGCTGCCCGCCACCGCGGCCGCCTGCCGCAGCTGCACGTTGACCCAGTCGCGCAGCGCCGGGATGGCCGAGATCGGCGACACGGCCCCGGTGACCTCGGGGGTCCTGATCCTTGGTTCGGCGTCCACGCCGTCGAGCCGGACGCCGAAGGATGCCTGATCGGGCTGGAGCTCCAATCGCCGGCGTTCGGCCGTGGCCAGGATCTCTCCAGGTGGTATCGCCGACGCGGTGGTCCGGGCCGCGATCGCCGATTCCAGCGCCACCAGTGCCAGTCCCCGATACAGCGCCCCGCTGTCGAGGTGCGGCACGCCGAGGGCCCGGGCCACGGCCGCAGCCGTGCTCGATTTTCCCGAGGCCGACGGTCCGTCGATCGCGATGACGCGGGAGTAGGTCACGGGGTTCGGGTCACAGGTCGCGGGTCACAGGTCGCGGGTCGCGGATCGCGGTCATTGGTCGGGGGTCGCAGGGCATGAGGTGAATCTATGCCCTTCTTCCAGCGGGGCGCGGGATGATCGAGCGGAGCGTCGCCGAAAAGCCGGGGAAGCTCACGCCGGCGCAGGCGAGGTCGTCGATGTCGACGGCGGCTCCGGGCACCGTACCCAGCACCGCGAAGGCCATCGCGATCCGGTGATCGCCGAGGGTGCGGACCCGCCCCCGCGGTGGACGATCGCTGCCGGTGACGTACAGCGCATCGCCGACCGCCTCGGCGGCGACGCCGACACTGACGAGATCCTCGGCCAGGAGGGCCAGGCGGTCGCTCTCCTTGACGCGCAGTTCGCCGACGCCGCGGAAGACCGTGGTCCCCGACGCCCGCGCCGCGAGCACGGCCAGGATCGGCACTTCGTCGATGAGCGCGGGGATCTCCGCGCCGTTCACTTCCGTGGCCACCAGCGACGACGCCCGCGCCACCAGCGTCCCCACCGGCTCACCCAACTCCTCGCGCTCCGGCTCCTGGCGAACGGAGGCACCCATCCGCGCCAGCACCTGAAGGAAGCCGGTGCGGGTGGGGTTCAAGCCGACCCCGGCCACGGCAAGTTCGCCGGCATCGGCAAGGAGTGCCGCGGCCACCAGGAACGCGGCCGACGATGGATCCCCGGGGACCTGGAGTTCGAACGGGGCCAGGCGGGCCCCGGGCACCGAATGGATCCAGCCATCGGGCGTCTCCTGCACCGCAAACCCGAAGGCGCGGAGCAGCCGTTCGGTGTGGTCACGGGAACGGCCCAGCGGCTCGCGAAGGTGCACCGGGACCGCCGCCGCCATTCCGGCCAGGAGCAGCGCACTCTTGATCTGGGCGCTCGAGACCGGGAGTTCGTAGGTCAGTTCGTGGAGGCGTCCGCCCCGGATGGCGAGCGGGAGCCCATCGCCGTCGACCAGGTCCTCGAAGCGCGCACCCATCTGTGCCAGCGGGGTGGTGACGCGACGCATCGGCCGGCCACGCAGGGACGCATCGCCGGTGAGTTCGGCCCGGAATGGGTGGGCGGCCAACAGGCCCAGCAGGAGCCGGGTCGTGGTGCCGGAATTGCCGCAGTCGAGCCGGCGCGAGGGGCGGTGGAAGCGGCGTCCGGCCCGCACCCGGGTCACCCGATCGGGCATCAACGGCGAGAGCTCGGCGCCAAGTCCGCGCAGGACCCGTGCCGTGGAACGGGCATCGAAGGCCGTGAGCGCGCCACCGATCCAGCTGGTGCCGCCCGCCAGCGCGGCGAGCATCAGCGCGCGATGGGTGATGCTCTTGTCCCCGGGGACCCGAATGGTTCCGCTCACGTGCATCGGTCTGTCGCCGGCTCCGGAATGGGCCTAAGTTTGGTGACGTCCACCCCGCACCCTTCGCCTGAAGACTTGCCGTGCTCCCTGACGACCGATCGCCGTCCCCCCCGCCCGACCCGTCGGATCCGAGCGAACCTGCGCTGCCCGCCGAGATCCACGCGGTCGACCCCGAGAATCGGGACGCGATCTTCGCCTCGATCGCGGAGCTCGAGGAGCAGGCGTGGCGGCGACGTGAGGCGGAGGAGGCCCTGCCGCCGCCACCGCCCCCGGCGACCCAACGCTGGTCGGTGGTCATCTCGCTCGGCGTGCTGGCCCTGGTCGTGTGGGTGATGCCCCTGCTCACCCGCCCGCCGGTGTTCCTCGTGACACCGTTGCCGCGCACGGCCACCCCGGAGCGGGTGGAACGCGGACTGGAGAGTGCCGCGGAGCGGATCGAGGAATATCGGATGAGTCACCGGCAATTGCCCCGATCACTGGCACTGGTGGCACCGGTCCCGCCCCAGATCCACTACTTCCCCGATACCGGCGCCCGGTTCATCCTCGAGGTCCCGATCACCACCGGCGTTGCGCGCCTGACCGTCGAACGCAACGGAGCGGCATTCCAGATCTTCGGTCCCAACGACCTGCGGTCCGCGCCCCCACGGGCGCCGGGCCGACCGTGATGGGATCGCGCCGCGGGTGGTTCCTGGTCGAGGCAATGGTGGCGCTGGCCGTGTTGCTGGTCCTTGCCGGCTTCATTGCCCCGGCGATCCGCGCCAGGCGAATGCGGGCCCGCGCGGCCCGAGTCGTCACGGCGGCCAGGAAGGTCGGCGCGGCGATCGGCACCTTCCAGCAGGCCCGGCAAGCGTGGCCGACCAGCGCCGGAGCCGGACTGATGCCCGCCGGACTGGCATCGTACGCTACCGGCACGCCGTTCCAGAGCGATGACTACGTCCTCCACTACGTCCTGCGGGACGTCACGACCCGCGACGGCGTACTGCACCACCCCATCGTGATCGTGACGCCGACCGATCCCGCGGCCTGCCCCGAGGTGTACGCCGGCCTGGGCGGGGCTCGGAACCCGAGCATCTTCGCGTACTGTGGCAGCGACGAAGGATCGGTGTACATCTTCTTCAATTAGTCCCGGGCCGGAAGCGCGCCGCCGCCGCAAAGAAGTCCCGCACCTTCGCCGCATCACCCTCCGACAGCGACCGCCGCAGCAGATCCAGGTCACCCGCCAGGGCCTCCAGCGCCGCGCTGACGGCCACCCGGTTGGCCAGGATCACCTCCGAGCCCGCGACCGGGTCGACCGGCATCCCCTCGCGCGCCAGCCGCGCCGCGGCACCCCACGTCACGCCCCCGAGACGGCGGCCATCGAGCAGGTGGGCCAGCACGGCCATCGCCGCACCGGGGAGGTGCCGGGTCCACGCGACCTGCTCATCGTGCCGCGCGGGATCGGTCAGCACCGGTGCGCCCCCCAGGGTCTCCTCGACGAAACTCATCGCAGTGCGCGCGGCGCGGTGACCGGCGTCGGTGTCCGCAGCGGATACGTATGTGATCCGGCCGTGGAATCGACCGGGCGCGGCGCCCTGGAACCCGGGACCGACGACCTCGCCCATCGGGTGCAGCGCCGCGGTACGGTCCGCCAGGCCGTGCGACGCGGCACTGGTCAATGCGGCGGAGTGGACCTCGGAACAGAGCAGGATCGTTGTGGTCGAGGAAAGATGTCCGGCCACCCGGCGCAGCACCGCATCGAGATCGGCCGGCGCATCGGCCAGCAGGACGATCGTGGCACCACGGACCGCACGGTCGGCACGATCGGCAAGGTCGTCGATGGCCCCGGCCCGGAGTGCCGCCGTTCCGTCGGCTCGGCTGGCCGCCCATCCGATCACCCGCGGCACTCCGGCGCTCCGGGCGGCCCAGGCGGCGGAGCCGCCGACGACGCCGAGACCGAGCACGCCGAGGCACTCAGGTCGCATGCGCGCCGTTTTTCTGCACCGTCGCGCGTGCGCGCGGGTTGGCCGACTTCATGGGCCAATGGTAGTTATGGGCGGCAGGTTCCTCAACAGCGGCGCGCCCACCCACGGGGCGCGGCCATCCTGAAGGCGCACATGACCGACCGGCGATCCGCAGGGGCGCTCCCCTTTCTTGACGGCTGGATCGCGGCACCGCTGGTGGAGGCGGGTGTCTGCACCCGCGACCAGGTGGACCGGGCCTGCGCGGACGGTGTGGCGGAGTTCTGGCAGACCGTGGTGGCGCGGGGGTGGGCCGGCTCGGATCGGATCATCGGCGTACTCGCAGCGCGGTTCGACCTTCCGGTGGCCGACCTCTCACGGATCGGACGCCGGGCCACGGCACTCATTCCGGAGTCGCTGGCGCGCAAGCACCGGATCCTCCCGATCTCCGCGGACGGTCGTCACATCGTCGTGGCCACGGCGGACCCGCGCGACCTGGACGTGGAACGGGACCTCGCCTTCCACACCGGGCGCGCGGTCCAGTTCCAGCTCGCCGCCCCGGAGGCGCTGCTCCGCCGGATCGACGAGTTGTATCGCCCGGCGCGGAGCATCGAGCGCCTGCTGTCGGGCCTGG
Source organism: Gemmatimonadales bacterium (assembly GCA_035693225.1). GTDB lineage: Bacteria > Gemmatimonadota > Gemmatimonadetes > Gemmatimonadales > GWC2-71-9 > CAMLHU01. The sequence continues at coordinate 7,830 of DASSGV010000051.1, forward strand.
GATCGGGCACGGTCGAGCCGGTGGTGGAATCGACCGCCGCCCCCGAGGGCAAGGACCCCATCCTCGACGCGCCGGTGGCCAGGTTGGTCGACGCATTGATCGCCGAAGGGGTGCGGGAACGTGCCAGTGACATCCATTTCGACCCGGATGACGGGACGATGGTGGTGCGGTACCGGGTGGACGGTGTGCTGCGCGAGGCGATGCACCTGCCCCATTCGGCCGGCGCGACGGTGGTCCGTCGCGTCAAGATCCTGGCCAACCTCGACGTCACCAATCCGTTGGTCCCCGCGGACGGCCGCGCGAGCGTGCGGGTGGACGGGAAGATGGTCGATCTGCGGGTCGCCACGGCGCCGGTCGCCCGCCGGGGACAGAAGGCGGTCATCCGGATCCTCGATCCGTCGAACCTGAAGGCACGACTCGCCGACCTGGGACTCATCCCGTCGGAACACGATGCGCTCACCCGGCTCCTCGGGCACCGGGAGGGGATCGTCCTGGTCACCGGCCCGACCGGCAGCGGCAAGACGACGACGTTGTACGCCGCACTCAACCAGCTCCGGACCGGCCGGGTCAACATCGTCACGGTGGAAGATCCGGTCGAGTACTGGCTCGGCGGCGTCTCCCAGATCCAGGTCAACGAGGCCCAGGGGCTCACCTTCGCAGGGGTCCTCCGGTCGGTGCTTCGACAGGACCCCGACATCGTGCTCGTGGGAGAGATCAGAGACCCGGAGACCGCGACCACCGCGGTCCAGGCAGGACTCACCGGCCATCTGGTCCTGTCCACGCTCCACACCAACGACGCACCCTCCGCCGTGATCCGGCTTCGGGACATGGGACTGGATCCCTTCAAGGCGGCTGCGGTGCTCAAGGGCGTGGTGGCCCAGCGGCTCGTCCGACGCCTCTGCGACCAGTGTGCGGTCCCCACGGACATCGGAGCGCTCCCCCCAGCAGTGCGGCCGCCGGCCGACCACGTCCGCCGGATCGCACCACGAAGCGCCGTCGGCTGTCGCGCGTGCGTCGGCGCCGGGTACCTGGGTCGGCTGCCGGTGGTCGAGATCCTGGAGGTGACCGGTGCCGTGGCTCGGGTCATCGGGAACGGCGGGCCGCCGGTCGAGCTGCATTCGGCGGCACGAGCGGCAGGGATGCGGTCGCTCTGGGAAAGCGGCCTGGAGCGGGTGTGGGACGGCCAGACGACGATCGCCGAGCTCGAACGGGTGTTGGGGGTGAGGGGGTAGCTAACGGCTAACTGCGACTAGCTATCAGCTATCGGCTATCAGCTAACGGCGAAAGGCTATCAGCTATCAGCTATCAGCGAACGGCGAAAGGCTATCGGCTATCAGCTATCAGCCAACGGCCATCAGCTAACGACTAACGACTGACGGTCACCGCCTGTCAGCGATCGCGCGCACCTGATAGCTTGTACCTTACAGGATCTGAAGGCTCACTCCACCCGACCCGGCCCCCGCATGGCCACCATCCTGATCGTCGAAGACAGTCCTGACAACATGGTGCTCTTTCGCACCGTACTCGCGCTCAAGGGGCATACGGTCATTGAGCAGGTCGATGGGCACGGCTTGCTGCAGGCGATCGACGATGCGCACCCCGACCTGGTGCTGATGGACATCCAGCTTCCGGACAAGGATGGGTACACGCTCCTCCAGGAGCTCCGCGACTCGGGCCGGCGGACGCTCCGAGTGGTGGCGCTCACGGCGCACGCCATGGGCAGTGACCGGGAGCGGGCGCGCGAGGCGGGATTTGACGGCTACATCACCAAGCCCATCGACGTGCGGTCGTTTCCGGGACTGATCGAGCGGGCGCTGGCGGGGGAAACGGTGGAGGCGTAGGGGGGGTGGGTCGTGGGTAGCAAAAAGCCCCGCCCGAAGGCGGGGCTTCTGCATATCGCAGGCGGGAGTGTTACTTGCCGCCGAAGAGCAGGCCGAAGGTGAGCGCGATGAAGTCCACGCCGCCCGTGCCGCCGACGCTGTGGTAGCGGAGTTCGCCGTAGCCGCGCATGCTGCTGACGGGGATCCGGATGCCACCACCGATGTCGATCCCGAGGCCGGTCCCGCTGACGCTGAAACCGCCGAAGCTGTTCGACCAGCTGCTGTGGGAGATGTTGAGCCCACCGAGCACGTAGGGCCTCAAGCTGCTGGTGGTCTTGAAGTCATACCCGGCATCGGCACCGACGGCGATCTGGGTGATGCTGCCGCACCCGCTGCAATCGATCCCGAAGTGATCGAACGACACGTCCGGCCGAAGCCAGACCGGCCAGCCGTGCGGGGTCAGGGTGACACCGACCCGAGCGCCGAAGCCGGTGGTGGCACCGGTGCTGGGCAGGCCGAGCTCGATACCTGCGTTCCAGAGCAGTGGCGTCTTCGCGGACGATGCCGCGACCGGAGCGGTGGCCGGCTTCTTCTTCTGTGCCTGGGCTGGTGCGGCCACTACTGCAAGACCCAGCGCAGCTGCAAGCCCAGCCTTCACGAAGCCCTTCATCTGGATTTCTCCTGGAACGGGGTTGTTATGCCTGGGACCATTGAGAATGGCCCCGGTCAGCCTTGGTGAGGTTCACAGCACCCATTAACAGTAGGGTGTCGCTAAGGATACGCCAAGTGGGGGCAAGTTACGCCCCGGCCTCATCCCCCTGTCAACAAATCAACACGCTCTGCGACAACCACTTACCACGCTCGGCAATGCTCGCAGCGGCGTCACCACCAGTTAGAGGGTCGGCGCCGGCCGGTGCTGATGCCCCCCGTGGGATTCGAACCCACACTGGAGCGGGTTTAAGCCGCCTGCCTCTGCCGGTTGGGCTAGGAGGGCGGAGGGAATATATGGACGGGCGGACGGCCGGACAGGCGCACGGGCGGACAAGGGCCCGGAGGGCGGGTCCACCGCCGAGTGCGGGGGCGGCGCCTGCGCCGCCCGAGTTCAGCATTGAATGGCACTGTCATCCCGAGGGGCGTTCACGCCCCCGAGGGACCTTGCCCGCAAGATTCGGGGGCTGGCTTCCAATTCCGATGACTGCGGAGAAGATCCCTCGGGTCCGTTCGCTTCGCGAACGGCACCCTCGGGATGACAGATAAATTCGTTCCGATACCCCCCGTTACCTCTTCCCCACCGTCTGCGATCGTACGCCTCCCATCGCGCGGCTGCTCCAGGTGGCCGGGATCCGTCCGTACGCCTGCCGGAACCCTTCCTGCACCTCCGCCACGACACGCGGGGCACGCGCGGGATCGATGAGGGCAATGACGGCGCCGCCCCACCCTGCCCCGGTCAGCCGTGCCCCCCACGCCCCGTGCCGCACCGCGAGGTCCACCAGCACATCGGCCTCCGGGCAGGAGGACTCGTAGTCATCGCGGAGCGAGGCGTGGCCTTCGGCCAACAGCGCCCCGACCCGGGGCAGGTCGCCGCGGCGGAGGGCATCAGCCGCTGAGCGGGTGCGGGCGGTCTCGGTGACGACGTGTCTCACCCGACGACCGTGGGCAGCCGGCAGTGCCGCGAGCAGACGCGGAAGCTCCTCCGGCGGGAACGCCGCGAGGTGCGGTGCCGGGAATCCCTGCTCCCGGAGGACGGCAAGCGCTTCGGCACATTCCCGCCGCCGCTCTGCATAGGCGCTCGATACCAATTGATGGGATACTCCCGTGTCGAACACCCAGACCGCTCCCGGGAACGGCACCGGCACGATCGCGCCGGTGGCGGTCTCATAGAGGAGCGCCTTGCCGTGGGAGCCGTGGGTCACGATGGTCTGGTCCATCCGACCGCAGGGCACTCCGACCTCATCGTGCTCGGCCTCGAATGCGACCTCGGCGAGTTCCGGGCCACGGAGCGCCACGCCCGCCAGTCGGGAGAGCGCCTTGGCCGCCGCCACCGTCAGTGCGGCGGATGACGAGAGCCCGGCGCCCACCGGGACCGTGGAGGCGATGGCAAGGCTGGCGCCGGTCGGTGCGGCGCGCCGGCGGCGGAGGGCGCGGACGACGCCGGCCAGGTAGTCGGTCCACTCCCCGCGCATCGGTCGATCGGGATCGAATCCGTCGACCACGCCGTCCCGGGCCGAGGCCGCGTCGAAGCGTCGGGCGCGCCCGGCGACGACCACCGTGCGGCGGTCGATGGCCATCGGGAGCACCGGGCCCCCGTTATAATCCGTGTGTTCTCCGAGGAGGTTGACGCGCCCCGGTGCCGATGCCGCCGCGCGCGGGGCGCCGCGGAAATGGCGTGCGTGGAGCTCGAATGCGACCCGGGTCGCGGAGGGTGCGTGCGGCACGTCCGATGGGACCTGTGGTTGATGGTATGCGCGGTGGCGGCCGTCCCGACCCGGGCCGCGGCGCAGCTCGCGCCGATCGGCACGCCCAAGGGGCTCATTCGCCTGGAGGTGGGCGGCGGGTTCACCAGCGCCGACAGCCGCTACCTCGATGGCGTCGAACAGGACCTGGCCGGTGACTGGAACGGGACGATCGGCACCACGATGCTTCCCGGCCTGGCCCCCGCCGAGCAGCAGATCCGCCAGCTGACCGGCGAGCCGAACTATAACCTGAGCCTCGGCCGGTCGAACGTCCTCGCCACGTACCAGCAAGGGCGGATCAACCTCGGGCTGTCGTATGGCGTCACCGGACGGTTGAGTGTGTTCGGGCGGATCCCGATCATCCGCATCCGCACCCAGGAGACGCTGCGGCAGGACTCGTCATCGGCCAACGCCGGGTTCAACCCAGCCGACCCGGTCTTCGGCACGCCCGGCGGGCCGGGGGACGCGAACACCTTCTTCGGAGGATTCACCACCGCCCTCACGACGCTCGCCAGCAAGCTCGCCAACGGCGACTACGACTCCGATCCGGCCACCAAAGCGCTGGCCCAGCAGACCCTCGCCAACGGGACCTCCCTCAGGAACGGCCTGTACGGGCTGATCCTGGACCCGAACAGCGCCTCACCGGTGCTCCCGATCGCGAGCAGCACCGAAGGCCTCGCCATCCTGAGCCAGATCAGCTCCCTGCAGGGCACGCTGAGCGGGTCGCTCGGCGTGGGCGGGTTCGCTTCCCTGCCCGACCTGCCGGCGACGCGGTTCGGGCTCGCCGACTTCACCAACCTGATGTCGAACCTCGCGGGACCCGGCAACGCGATCCTCATCGATGGCCTGGTGCGGAACCGGCAGGGCGACGCGGAACTTGGCGCGACATATACACTCATCGACCGCTGGCGCGATGACGGTGGCCCGGCGTTCCGGCTCACCGCCACCGGCCTGGTGCGGCTCCCGACCGGGATCGTTCCGGTGGCGGGGCTCCTCTTTGATCGCGGCACCGGCGACGGCCAGACCGACGTCGAAGGGAGCCTGGTGGCCGACATCGGGCGCGGCGCGCTCGGCGCCCGGATCACCGCGGACTACAACGATCAACTCCCGGCCACCGTGATCCGGCGGGTCGCCGCCCCGACGGCGGCATTCGCGTGGGCCAATACCACCTCGGCGGTCAGTTGGGACCCGGGCAATGAATTCACGCTGTCGATCTCGCCCTTCCTCCGACTCGCCGACGGCTTTGCCGCCACCGCCGGCGCCACCTTCTGGAGCCACGGGAGCGATCAGGTGACCTACGCCGCCACTCCCGCACTCGGCGCGCCGCCGGCGGACCTGCTGGCCGAAGACACCCGCGCCAGTGCCACGATGCTCGAAGGCGGATTCCTCTTCAGCAGCACCGGCGCCCGCGGCGGGAAAGGGCTGCCGGTCGAGGCGCACTGGACCTACCAGTTCGTGGCGAGTGCCGCGGGAGGACGGGTCGACAAGACGCGCCAGACGGCGATCGAGTTCAGGGTGTACTACAGGGTGCGGTAGGCAAGAGGGGGGGGTGCGCCTCGCCACCCCGTACTGTCATCCCGAGCAAAGCGAGGGACCTGCTCACTCAGCATCGGAAGCTGACGGGGTAGGTCCCTCGGTCGCTACGCTCCCTCGGGATGACAGGCCGAGGGGGTGGCGTCTCACCACACCGGCGCCACGCTGCTCCAAGGTGTCATCCCGAGCGAATGCGAGGAATCTTCTCCGCCAGCAACGCTTCGGCGTGCTTCCGTGCGGTGGCGGCGTCGGCATCGCCCAGCATCCGCGCGAGTTCGGTGATCCGATCCTCGCCGTGGATGGCCTCGACGTCGCTGGTGGCGACCCCGCGCTTGGCGGCCTTCGACACGACGAGGTGCCGGTCGGAGCGGGCGGCGATCTGCGGCAGGTGGGTCACCACCAGCACCTGATGCTTCCGCGCCACGATCGCAAGCGCCTCACCCAATTGTGTACCTACCTCTCCACCCACGCCGGCGTCGATCTCGTCGAAGATGAGCGTGGGCACATCGTCCTGGCCCGCGAGCACGGTCTTGAGCGCCAGCATCAGGCGCGACAACTCCCCCCCTGACGCCACCTTGGCGAGGGGCTTCGACTCGTGCCCGACGTTGAGCCGAACTGCAAAGGTGACGGTCTCCTGCCCATACATTGACGGCGTTGCTTGCAACACCGTCGCCACTTCCAACGCCCCGCCCGGCAGGCCAAGCCCCGGAAGGAGCCGGCTGACCGCACGTCCCAGACGCCCCGCGGCTTCGGTGCGTTTGGCGGTGAGGGCCCGTGCGGCGGCGTGCAGCGCCGCTCCCGCGGCCTGGCGCCTGGCGGCGATGGCGCGGAGGTCGGTGTCCGCGGTATCGAGCAGGTCGAGCTCCCGGGCGGACTCCTCCCCGGTGACGATGACGGCGTCGATGGTGTTTCCATATTTCTGGGTCAGCCGCTGGATCACGTCGCGACGCCGTTCGATCTCGGCGAGACGTTCCGGGTCCTCCTGCACGGACTGCGCATAGTCCGCTGCCACTCGGGCGAGTTCGGCCAGGTTGCTGTAGGCGGCGTCGAGGAGTTCCCGCCAGGCGGCGGCGTCGGGGTCCTGCTTCTCGAGGGGGCCGAGGGCGCGATCGGCCTCGCCGAGCAGCTTCAGGGCACCACCTTCCTCGCCGTCGATCGACTCGGCGATCCGCCGGGCTTGTTCCACCAGCGTGCCGGCGTGGCTCAGGCGGCGGGCCTCGAGCGCCAGGGCCTCGTCCTCCCCGGGCTTGAGCCTGGCATCCCGGATCTCCTTGACCACGTGGCGCAGGTAGTCCGCCCGCCGCCGGACCTCATCCCGTCGCGCTGCAAGCTCTCCCTCCTCGCGCGCGAGCGCCGCCTCGGCGTGCCAGGCCTCGGCCACCACCTGGCGCTCCGCGGCCGCGGCGGCATAGGCATCGAGGCTGTTCCGCTGGGCATCGGGGTGGAGGAGGGACTGCGTCTCCTGTTGGCCGTGCAGATCCACCAGCAGGCGTCCCAGGTCCGAGAGCACGGCGAGCGTGGTGGGGCTGCCGTTCACCCAGGCGCGGGAGCGCCCCTCGGCGGAGATCTCCCGCCGGATGACGACCCGCCCTTCGTCGACGTCGAGGCCC
>DASSGV010000052.1:0-2355 GCA_035693225.1 Gemmatimonadales bacterium
TCCGGAGAGCGGTGCCATTGGAAGACTCCCCACCGGTCAGCGCCTCGATCCCGCCGGCGCCACCCGCACGATCGGGCAGATGCCGCTGGGGATGGCGCTCGCCCCCGACGGCAGGCACGTGGCCCTCCTGCTGAGCGGCTATCGGGAGCAGGGGCTGCAGGTGGTCGACCGCGAGGGAGCGGTCACCCAGAACATTCCGCAGGTGGCGGCGTTCATCGGGCTCGCCTTTTCTCCCGGCGGGCGGTCGCTCTACGCCTCGGGTGGCAACCTCGACCTCATCTATCGCTACGCCTGGACCGGTGACAGCGCCATCCTGGCCGATTCGATCGTGCTCGGGCCCCGCAACAAGAACGGCGACGCCACCCACTACCCCGCGGGTCTGGCGCTCTCCCCCGATGGGCGGTCGCTGTATGTCGCGGAGGACCTGGCCGATTCCTTGGCGGTGGTGGATCTCGCGACCGGCAAGGTGGTGCAACGGGTAGGCGTGGACCGGTATCCGTACGCCGTCGCTGCCACGCCCGATGGCTCGGTGTTCGTGACGTCGTGGAACGCCGATTCGATGGCGGTCTTCCACTCCTCGTCCGGTCGCCTGACGCCCGTTGGCCGGATCCCCGCGGGCCGGCACGCCTCGGCGCTGATCCAGAACCATTCGGGAACCCGGCTCTTCGCGGCGTCGGGAAGCACCGATCGCATCACGGTGATCGACACCAAGGCGCGCACGGTAGTGGCGACGCTCCGGGACACCGTCCCCCACGGCGTCCTCGAGGGTGCCACCCCGGACGCCCTCGCGCTCTCGCCCGACGGCACCCGACTCTACGCCGCCGAAGGCGACGCGAACGCGGTGGCGGTCTTCGACCTCTCTCGCGCCACCAGCGATGTCGCCGCCGCGACGGGCAACGACGCGCTCGTCGGCCGGATCCCGACGGCGTGGTATCCGGTCTCGCTGGTCATCGCGGGTGACACCCTGATGGTGGCGAGCGGCAAGGGACTCGGCACCGCGCCGGATCCGCAGGGCCCACACCCCGGGGTGGCGCGGATCCGCACCGGCCCCAACGCCGACCGGCAGTACACCTTGAGCCAACTGGACGGGGCGCTCTCGATCGTGCCGCTGGCCGGCGCATCATTCGATCGGCTGACCAGGCGGGTCTACGCCGCGAACGGATGGGACGATCCCGCAACGCGGCATCGCTACCCGCCCTTCACGCACGTCATCTACATCCTCCGCGAAAATCGCACCTACGACCAGATCCTCGGCGATCTCCCCAAGGCCGATGGCGACACCGCACTCGTCTTCTTCGGGCACGATGTGACGCCGAACGCGCACGCACTGGCCGAACGGTTCGGTGTCTTCGACCGCTTCTTCGTGAACGCGGAGGTGAGCGGGGACGGACACAACTGGTCGATGGCGGCGTATGCCACCGACTACACCCAGAAGACCGTGCCGGTCAATTACTCCAGCCACGGCGGGCGGAGCTACGACTTCGAGGGGACCAACCGCGATTCGCTCCCGCAGGACGACGTCGCGGCACCGGCCCAGGGATTCATCTGGAACCTGGCGGAGCGGGCGGGAGTGTCGTTCCGGGATTTTGGCGAGCGGGTGGCGGACGAAAAGGAGGGGGGGAAGAAGGTGTACGTGGGGTCGGGCGCATACCTGTCACAGCACACCGATTCGGAGTATCCCGGCTTCGATATGGGGATCCCCGACCAGCACCGGGCGGACATCTGGCTCACCCAGTTCACCAAATGGGTGGCGGCCGATTCGATGCCGGCGCTGCAGACGATCCTCCTCCCGCGCGACCACACCGCCGGCGGGTCGGCGGGCGCCAACACCCCCCGCGCGATGGTGGCCGACAACGACCTGGCACTGGGCCGGATCGTGGGGGCGGTCTCGGCATCCCGCTTCTGGAAGAACACGCTCATCGTGGTGATGGAGGACGACGCGCAGGACGGCCCCGACCACGTCGATTCCCATCGCTCGCCGCTCCTCCTGATCTCGGCGTGGAACCGGCCCGGGGTGTACCACCGCTTCACCAACACCACCGACGCCATCCGCACCATCGAGGACGTCCTCGGGTTGGGCCACCTGTCGCAGTTCGACGACTTCGGTCGGCCGATCACCGAAGTGTGGCGCAATGCCCCCGACCTCACACCCTACACCGTCGTTCCGGCACGGATCGACCTCAACGAGAGGAACCCCGCCCACACCCGGGCGGCGATCGACTCCCGCCGGCTCGACTTCTCCGACGCCGACCGCGCCGACGAAGAGCTCTTCAACCACGTGCTCTGGCGGATGATCAAGGGAAGTGCGGTGCCCTATCCGGGGCCCACCCGGATGTCGGCGCTCGAGGTGAAGCG
>DASSGV010000053.1:0-6919 GCA_035693225.1 Gemmatimonadales bacterium
TCCACTTTATATCTGAGGGCCTTATGGCGGCAGATGAGAGCACCAAGCTGGAAGCGGAGCGCAAGAAGGCCCTGAACCTGGCCATCACCCACATCGAAAAGACCCTGGGCAAGGGTTCGATCATGCGGATGGGGGCGGAGACCCCGCGGGTCAAGGTGGCGGCGATCCCGACGGGCGCCATCAACCTGGATGCGGCGATCGGCATCGGCGGGGTGCCCCGGGGGCGGATCACGGAGATCTACGGCCCCGAGTCCTCCGGCAAGACGACCCTCACCCTCCACCTGGCGGCCAACGTCCAGCGCGCCGGCGGGGTGGCGGCCTACGTCGACGCGGAGCACGCCCTCGACGTCGAGTACGCCCGCAAGCTCGGCGTCGACGTCGAGAACCTCCTGGTATCCCAGCCCGACACGGGGGAGCAGGCGCTCGAGATCGTCGACATCCTGGTCCGCTCGGGTGCCGTCGACCTGGTGGTCATCGACTCGGTGGCGGCACTGGTCCCCAAGGCGGAGATCGAAGGGGAGATGGGCGACAGCCACATGGGGCTCCAGGCCCGGCTGATGAGCCAGGCGCTCCGCAAGCTCGCCGGTGCGATCAACCGCTCCAATTGCGCCGTGGTGTTCATCAACCAGCTGCGCGAGAAGATCGGGGTGATGTTCGGCAACCCCGAGACCACCACCGGCGGCAAGGCGCTCAAGTTCTACGCCTCGCTCCGGCTCGACATCCGGCGCATCGGCCCGGTCAAGGAGCGCGAGGCGGTCATCGGCAACCACGTGCGGGTCAAGGTGGTCAAGAACAAGGTGGCGCCGCCGTTCAAGCAGGCGGAGTTCGACGTGATGTTCGATGAAGGGATCAGTCACGCGTCGCTGGTGGTGGACATCGCGAGCGAGGCCAACATCATCCAGAAGTCGGGTGCCTGGTACTCCTACGGCGACCAGCGCATCGGCCAGGGGCGGGAGAACGCCAAGCTCTTCCTCAAGGACAATCCGGCGATGATGGCGGAGGTCGAGGGGAAGGTGAAGGAGTTCCTCGGCGTCCGGGCCGGCGCGGGGGTGGCTGTTGCGGCGCCGGGCGACGACGGTGAAGCCGACGAGGAGTAGGAAGATGCGCTGGGGGCCGCGCGCCGGCGCCCAGGTGGCCGAGTCGGTGGTGGTGCCGGGAGAAGGACGCCTGAGCGCCATCGTTCCCGACCCGCGCCGCGCCGGCGCGGTGCGCCTGTCCGTCGACGGGCGCCTGCGCTGGACCGTGGCGGCGGCCGCGGTGGACGGGCTTCCGGTCGGCGCCCTCCTCACCGAGCTCCTGACCGGTCGGCTCGAGGCCGCCGCCGACGCCGAAGGCGCCCTCCGCTCGGCGCTCAAGGCGTTCACCTACCGGAGCTATGCCCGGCGGGAGCTGGGCCGACGCCTGGTGCGGAAGGGACATCCCGAGCCGGCGGTCGAATCGGCCCTCACCGAGTGCGAACGGATGGGGCTCATCGACGACCTCGCATTTGCCCGGACGTTCGTCGAGACGCGCGCGGCCCGGGGGCGCGGCCCCTCCCGGGTGGCCCGTGATCTCGGCGCCATCGGCGTGGAACGATCGATCATCGACCAGGCGCTGGCCCAGTGGCCGGAGTCGGCGGCGCCGGAATCGCAGGCGCTGGCGCTCGCCCGCAAACGCGCCGGCCAGCTGCGCGACGTCGAACGGCAGGTCCGCCGCAGGCGGGTCCTGGCCTACCTCGCGCGACGTGGCTTCACGGGGAGCACGGCGATCGCCGCGGTCCGGGAGGCGATGGGGGGGTGAGGGTAGGCGGACAGGCGGTAAGACGGTAAGGCGGTAAGACACTCAGGCGCACTGACGCTCAGGTGTGGGGGTCGCCGGCGGCGACCCGGGGCCCGCGAGGAACGTCATCCTGAGGGAGCGGAGCGACCGAAGGATCGTCTCGAAGATCCTTCTCTTCGCTCAGGATGACACCGATGCCTGAACGCGCCCATTCGCCGTCCTTCCAGGCCAACCGCACGGAACCCCGTGCGCGCACCCACACCACTCGCAGTTCTCCGTGCCGCTCCGTGCTCCTCCGTGCCCTCCGTGGTCCCACTGCTTCTGGGTCGCCGCAGGCGACCCCCACGCGTAACCTGTTGTCCGCCCGAACGCCCGAGCGTCTGCTCCGCTTCTCCCTGCTATATTCTCCGCATGCACTCCCACGTCATCCGCCGGAAATTCCTCGACTTCTTCGTCGCCAAAGGGCACCGCGAGGTGCCTTCTTCGTCGCTCGTCCCCGCCGACGACCCGACGCTGCTCTTCACCAACGCCGGGATGAACCAGTTCAAGCGGGTCTTCCAGGGCGTCGAACGTCGCGACTACCGCCGCGCCACCACGGTCCAGAAGTGCGTGCGGGCCGGCGGGAAGCACAACGACCTGGAACAGGTGGGGTTCACCAAGCGCCATCACACCTTCTTCGAGATGCTGGGCAACTTCTCCTTCGGCGATTACTTCAAGAAGGACGCGATCGCCTTTGCCTGGGAGTTCGTGACCGGCAAGGAATGGCTGGGGATCGATCCGGAGCGGATCCGCGTCACGGTACACCACACCGATGACGAGGCCCGCACGCTCTGGCGCGAGGTCGCGGGGCTTCCCGACGACCGGATCTACGGCCTCGGCGACGCAGACAATTTCTGGCAGATGGGCGACACCGGACCCTGCGGCCCCTGCACCGAGATCTTCGTGGACCTGGAGTGGGGTGCACGCGGGCGCGCCGGCGGACCGGCGCCGACGATGGCGCAGGGGGAGTTCGAGCGGCTGGCGGAAGCGGGCCGCTTCCTCGAGATCTGGAACCTGGTCTTCATGCAGTTCGACCGTGCCGCGGACGGCACGCAGACCCCCCTGCCCAAGCCGTCGGTGGACACCGGCGCCGGGCTGGAGCGGATCGCGGCGGTGATGCAGGGGGAAGACTCCAACTTCCACACCGACCTCTTCCTTCCCCTCCTCCACAAAGCGGAGCAACTGGTGGGGAAGCCGTACGACCGTGGCGTCACCGGCGCACCGTTCCGGGTGCTCGCCGACCACGCCCGCGCGGTCACCTTCCTCCTGACCGACGGCTGCTATCCGAGCAACGAGGGGCGGGGCTACGTGCTCCGGCGCATCCTGCGGCGCGGGGTGCGCTACGCCTGGCTCCTGGGGCGGCGGGAGCCGACGCTGGCACCCCTCACCGCCGTGGTGGTGCAGGAGATGGCGCGCGCCTATCCCGAACTCACGGCCAAGGCGGCGTACGTCGCCGACGTGACCCGCCAGGAAGAGGAGCGCTTCCTCGAAACGATCGAGGGGGGCCTCGGCCGGATGGAGGAGTTGCTCGCGGGTGGCGCCAAGATCATTGCCGGCGAGGACGCCTTCAAGCTCTACGACACCTTCGGCTTTCCGATCGACCTGACGGTGCTCATCGCCGCCGAGCGGGGAGCGGAGGTCGATGTGGCAGGGTTCGAGGAGGCGCTGGAGGGACAGCGACGGCGTTCCCGCGAGGTGCGGACCAGCCAGATGGGGGTCAACGCGCCGGCGGTCATCGCGGGGCACGAAGGGGAGTGGCGCAAGGTCGGCAAGGGGAAGCAGACGTTCGTCGGCTACGACGCCACCGGCGCCGATACGGAGGTCCTCGCCTTCCGCGATGCGGCGGGTCGGGTGGAACTCCTCCTCAAGGACAATCCGTTCTACGTGGAGTCGGGTGGCCAGGTGAGCGATACCGGCCTGGTGCGCGGCAAGGGATGGACCCTTGCCGTCGACGCGGTGCGGAAGACGCCGGAGGGCACGGTGGTATCGGCGGCGTTCGATGGCGCCTTCGAGCCGACGCCGGTGGCCGCACTGGTGGATGTTCCCCGGCGGCGGAACATCGAGCGGAATCACAGCGCCACCCACCTGGTGCACGCGGCGCTGCGCCGTCACCTGGGCGATCACGTGCGGCAACAGGGGTCGCTGGTGGAGCCGGGGCGGCTGCGGTTCGACTTTTCCCATCACGGTCCGATCGAGCCGGCGGTACTGGCGGAGATCGAGCGCGAGGTGAACGAGCAGGTCTGGGAGAACCGTCCGGTCGCCACCCGCGAAATGGCCACCAAGGACGCCCTGGCGCTCGGCGCGATGGCCTTCTTCCAGGACAAATACGGCGATCGGGTGCGGGTGGTGTTCATCGACGACTACTCCATCGAGCTCTGCGGCGGGACCCACGTCCGGACCACGGGACAGCTCGGCCTCTTCCGCTTCACCGGTCAGGGAGGGGTGGCCGCGGGGGTGCGACGGATCGAGGCAGTGACGGGGCCTGAGGCGTACGGCGTCGTCGAAGCGCTTCGCGGCACCATCGACGAGGCGGCGCAGGCGGTGAAGGCGCAGCCGGAGCACCTCATCCAGAAGCTGGGGCAGCTGGTGGCGGAGCGTGAACGGCTCGAGGGCCGGGTGGCGGAGTTCCTCAAGTCGGGGAGCGGGGCGGATGCCGGGAGCACCATGACCGTCAGCGACGTGGCGGTGACACTGTCGCGGACCTCGGCCGAGGATCGGAACGAGATTGCGGCGGTGGCGGACACCTTCCGCACCGGGAAGTCGAAGTCGGTGCTCGTGCTCCTTGGCTCGACCGACAAGGGCGGGATCCACGTGGCGCTAACCGACGACCTGGTGCACGCGGGGCGTCAGGCTCGGCAGCTGGTCGAGCGGCTGGGCGGGAAGGGCGGGGGGCGGCCATATTTCGCGTCGGGAAGCCTGGCGCGGGAAAAGCAGCCTGATGCGGCGGCACTACCGGCGGTGATCCAATCGTGGCTTGCAGGAGGAGGAGCGGCGTGACCCATCCGGCGGCCTGGTTCGAATCACGCACTGCTGACGCCCCGGCGCCATTGCGGGCGCGGATGCGGGAGCTGGTGGCGCACGAGTGGTCGGCCGATGGGCTGGCGGCGGCGGCGGAGCGGGGGCTGGCGGAGGTGGTGGCGCATCCGGGGGATCGACGGGTGGCGCTCGACCTCCTGGCGGCGGACGGGCTCGTCACCCTGGCGCTCCTGTACCAGGCCGAGCACCGACCGGAGCAACTCGACGCGTTCGCCACTCGGCTGGGTGGCGGGGTGGGGCGATGAGCGCGCGGCACTTCGTCGAGGCGTTCCGGCGCCGGGCGCGGGTCCACGAGCTCACCGCCGAGGATGGGGCGCGGCTCGATGAGATCTCGGGGCGTTACGTGGCGACGCTCCGGGGTGGTGGCACCCTCTACTTTGCGGGGAATGGCGGCAGTGCCGCCGACGCCCAGCATGTGGCCACCGAATACGTGGTGCGCTACAAGGCCGATCGCCGGCCGCTCCGTGCGGTGGCGCTCACCACCGACACCTCGCTCCTGACGGCGGCGGGGAACGACCTGGGTTTTGATCACGCCTTTGCCCGGCAGGTGGAGGCGCTCTGCCGGCCCGGGGATCTCCTGGTGCTCCATTCCACCAGCGGCAACAGCCGGAACCTCCTGCTCGCCGCCGAGGCGGCCAAGCGGATCGGGGTGCCGACGGTGGCGTTCCTGGGTCGGGATGGCGGCACGCTCAAGCAGGCGGTGGATGATGCGTACGTGGTGCGTTCCGACGTGACCAGCGAGATCCAGGAGACCCACCTCGCGATCGAGCACCTGATCGTGGAGGTGGTGGAGCGGGAGTTGATCGGGGGATAGGCGCATTACACGGGTGGGGGTCGCCTGCGGCGACCCGAAAGCAGTGGGACCACGGAGGACACGGAGGAGCACGGAGACGCACGGAGAACAGCGAGTGCTGTGGGTGCGCAGGCAAGGTTCCATGTAAGTCGCCGGCGGCAGCCCGAGATCGGTCGTGGGGGACCGAGGGATCTTGCCCTCAGGTCTCGGGGAGCCGCGACCGGCGACGATACCCTTTGAGAAGATCCCTCCCTTCGGCAGGCTCAGGGCAGGCTGCTCTGCTCGGGATGACGCCCCGTACAAGCTCGAGATCCCGTTCCCGATCGCCGGTACCCTTCTCACTTCTCACTTCTCACTTTTTACTTTTCACTCTTCACTTCTCACTTCACCCATGATCTCCCTTCCCGGCAAGCAGGCACTCATCACCGGCGGCTCCCGCGGGATCGGCGCGGCGACGGCGGAGCTCTTTGCCCGCGCCGGCGCCGACGTGGCGATCACCTTCCGTTCCCGCCGGACCGAGGCGGACCAGGTGACGCTTGCGGTCGAGGCGCTGGGCAGGAAGGCGTGGTCCTTTGTCGGGGATCACGGCGACCCGGCCGCGGTGCGGGGGATCACGTCGGAGCTCGCGAAGGTGATGCCGGCGCTCGACGTGGCGGTGATCAACCACGGCGTCTGGCCGGCGGAGGATGTCGCCCTGGCCAAGATGGACGACGCGCGCTGGCGCGAGACGATGCGGGTCAACCTGGACGGCCTCTTCTACTTCACCCGCGCGGCGCTTGGCCTGATGCGCCCCGGCGGCAGCGTCATCCTCGTCTCGAGCACCGCCGGCCAGCGGGGCGAGGCGTTCCACGCCGACTATGCCGCCAGCAAGGGGGCCGTCATCGCGCTCACCAAGTCGCTGGCGGTGGAGTGTGCCCCCGATATCACGGTCAACTGCGTCGCCCCGGGATGGGTGGACACCGAGATGAGTGCCGCGGCACTCCGCGGCCCCGAGCGCGCGCGGATCGACGCGAGCATTCCGCTCCGCCGGCCGGCGAGTGCGATGGACATTGCGGGGCCGATCCTCTTCCTCGCGAGCCCGCTGGCACGCCACATCACCGGGGAAGTGCTCAACGTGAATGGGGGGAGCGTGTTGTGCGGGTAGGCGGGTGAGGCGCGTGGGCGCATCAAAAATGACTGTCAGCCCGAGCGAAGCGAGGGACCTACCTGGCCGGTTTCGGGTGCCAGCAAGATAGGTCCCTCGGTCGCCTTGCTCCCTCGGGATGACAGTTCATATACGGGCCCCCCCCCCCC
>DASSGV010000054.1:0-6372 GCA_035693225.1 Gemmatimonadales bacterium
CCCCACCCCCGCTTCCGCCACTCCCTTGAACTCGGCGCCCGAACCCGCGGCCAGGTCGCCATCGGCCACGCCCGCATCGCCGAACGCCGCCACCGAGATCGAATTGAACAGGTGCCGCTTCGGCCGCGACGCCACGGTCCGCGCCAGCTCAACGCCGAACGTGGCGAGGTGGTTCGCCGCGATCGCCCGGGAAAGCCCGCGGACGTTCCCGTCCCCGGGCTGCTGATAGTAGACGTCGGGCCGCACCAGCAACGCGCCCCGGGAACGCAGGAACGGGTTCCAGAGCTCCGCGGCCGGCCCCGCACCGCCGACGAAGAAGAGCGCCTCCCGGGGCATCGAGTCGCGCGCGATCGTGGCGCCGACAAAGCCCCGCAGCGACAGCGCCAGCGCACCCATCCGCCGCGTCGCGGTCCCCGTGACACTCACCCGGCCGTACGCCGCCCAGTCGTAGGGCGTCCCTGCCGTCGTCGTGGCACCGGGTCGAGTGTAGCCGGCGCCGGCCACCGCATTGACGCCGAGCATGGTGCGCCAGCCATTCGTCGACACGTCGGACACCTGGTGCGAAAGCCCGGCTTCGAAGGTCCCGCCCAGTTCCCACCGCGAAGGATCGAGGAACCGAAGGTCACGGGCGTGGAGCCAGCGGAACGAGAGACCATCGACGATCACCGGCCCGTAGCTCAGATGATCCTGCCGGGTGTGTTCGAAGTTGACCGATGCGGCGTCCCGCCCCTCGGCCGACAGGAGGTCAAAGGTCTGCGACGATCCGGGCGCACGCAGACCGACGGGGTTCTTCCATCGGAACGCAAAGTCGAGGCGCCGCACCGGGCCCGTCGCCGCGTCGTGTCCGGCACCGGTGCTGTACGACAGCATCCCGAGGTTGAGCTCATAGCGACCGAGGTAGTTCTCGCGGGTGCGCGCGCCGACGGTAAGCCCGCCGGCGTCGTTGAACCACGCCACCGGCGCGATCCCCAGGCCGAGCGCGTCACGGGGAGACTGCTCGCTGAAGTAGGTATCGAGATAGCGATCGGTCCGCGGGCGGGCGGTGTTGTTGAGGAGGTTCCAGTCGTGAGTCCGCTCCCTGGGATCGACCACGACCTCGGGCTTGGCCGAGGTCACCGCCTCCACCCAGGCGCTCGTTGCGAACCCGTCGGTGCGCACCACGGTGGTGTCCTTCCCGGCGATGAACGCCACCTCCACCGGGATCATCCCCGGCGCCTTGCGGACCACCTCCGCGCGGGTGCGCCAGGAACCGTCGGGAAGCCGCTGGTGGCGGACCCGTCCCAATGCGTAGTCGTAGAGCTCGGTGGTGTGGAGCCACTGGGCAAAGAAGGCGTTCAGGTCCCTGTGCGACACCTCCTCCGCCACCCGCTTGAAGGCGTCCTCATCCACGTGGTGGTACTGGTAGCGGGCGTAGAAGGCGTGCAGGATGGCGCGCATCGTCGAATCGCCGACGATGTAGCGGAGCTGGTGGAAGAAGAGCTCGCCGCGGACGTAGATCGCGAGGTTATAGGACGTGAAGTCGCGGTAATCCTCTCCCGGCAGGTCCGGCGGCTCCGACTGGCCGTCGAGGTCGAGGCCGAGGATGAACCGCTCCGTCCCTGGATAGGCATCGGCGTGGGAGACCGTCTCCCAGAACCAGGAGGTCTGGAAGCTGGTGAACCCTTCGTCGAGCCACCCCTCCTTCCACTCGTTGTTGGCCAGGAGACCCATCACGTAGTTGTGCCCCAGCTCGTGCACGATGAGCCCCTGACTCGCGGAGCCGTTGTGGATCATCATCGGGAACTCGGTGCCGCCCCCTTCGATCCGGTGCACGTTGGTGATCTGCGGCCACCCAAACTTGCCGAAGGTCTGGTCGAGCCAGGCGAGCGCCGTGGCCGTCCGCTGCACCGCGACGCCGCCTCCCCAGCTGGTCGAATCGCCGGGCTGGTAGAGCACGTGGATGGCCACCGCGCCGAAGTGTCCTCCCTCGTAGCGGTACTCGGGGTTCAGGGACATCGCAAAGTGGTGGACCTTGTCGGCATACCAGACGATCCGCTTCCGCCCGGGGTCGGCGCCGTCGCACGCGGTGGCGAACTGCGCCGCATTGCCGTAGTAGTCGCGCTGGTATTCGATCGGCGTCGGGCCGCGATTGGCCTTGTCCCAGCCCGGGTCACCGCAGACCGGCACCCCGGTGGATCCGACCACCTGGTCCTGCGGGACGTCGAGCCGTACGATGAAGCTCCCGAACTCGCCGTAGAACTCCCCCGCCGGATAGAGGGCGTGCTCCTCCCAGCCGTAGCGGTCATACGTCACCACCCGCGGATACCACTCCGCAAAGTCGAACCGCCTTCCCTGGCGCCCCTGACGCCTCGGCGTGGTCGACGGCCGCGCATCCCACTGCATCGCCACGGTGAGGTGGCCGCCCGGTGGCAGGGGACGCGGCAGGACGAAGCGCACGATGGTGCTGTCGGGTGCGAAGGGATAGATCGGCGCCACCGACTGACCATCGACCGTCACGCCGGAGACGTGGTTGAACCCGAAGTCGGGATCCTTCAGGTCGTTGAAGCGACGACGCCCTTCGGTCGAGTCGGCGTCCGACCAGCGGGACCCGGGCCGGAAGGCGTTGAGATAGAGATGGAAGGAGATCGTGGTCAGGGTGTCCGGCGAATGGTTCTCGTACACCACCGTTTCGGTGCCCCCCAGGACCCCGCGTGGTTCGTCGAGACGTGCCGTGATGTCGTAGGCGACGTGCTGCTGCCAGGGCAGCGTGGTAGCGGTGTCGGGCGCCTGGGCGGCAAGGGCAAGGACGAGGAAGAGCATGGATGGATACCAGAGAAGGGGACGGTATCAAAGGCAAGTGGGCGCGTGAGGCGCATGAACTGCCGCATGAGGCGCACGGACTGCGGCGTGGAACGCGGTAGACCTGCACTAGTACGGAGCGTCATCCCGAGAGAGCAACGCGACCGAGGGATCTTCTCAGCGGTCCCCGGGGAACGGCGACCGACGCAAATACCTGCGGGAAAGATCCCTCGGTCGCTCCGCTTCCTCGGGATGACGTTCTGGTGGATCACTCGGGATGTCAATAAGGGGGTGGCCGCAGGCCACCCCCTACGTATCGTGCCCTAGGCGCCCCGCCCCCCTACCCCTGCAACAGCGTCCGTCGCAGCGTCGCCATCGTCCGCCGGACCGACCCGTCATAGCGCCGGTCGCCCACCTGCACCACCGCGCCACCCAGGATGGCGGGATCGGTATCGAAGGTGGGGATCACGGTCTTGCCGAGCGCCTTGGTGAGCGCGGCAGCGATCTCCTTCTGCAGCGCCGGAGCGGCATCCCGCGCCAGCACCACCCGGGCACGGGCCCGGTCCAGCTTCACGTCGAGCGCCTCGAGATATTGCGATGCGATCTCGCGGAACAACCCCTGACGGCCCCGCTTGACCACGGCCACCAGGAAGGCGCGGAACGCCTTCGGCGCCTTGGGGAGCGCGGCGGTGAGGATCCGCCCCTTCTCCGTCTTGGTGACCCGTGGCGACATCAGCACCGCCTCGACCGTCGGCGCCATCTCCACCGCACCCGCCACGGCGTCGATCAACACCGCATACGCCTCGGCCTTGCCGTCCCGCTCCGCCAGTTCGAGAAGCGCCTCGGCGTAGTTGCGCGCCACGCCGATCGTGCTCACTTCGAGGGCCCCAGCGACGCCAGGTACTCCTGGACGATCTTCCGGTCCTGGGCCGCTTCCAGCCGCTGGCCAATGAGCTTGCCCGCCGCCGCCAGCGCCAGATCCACCGCCTCCCGCCGCAGCTCCACCACCGCACGGTCCTTTTCGGACTGGATGTCCCGTCGGGCGCGGGCCATCAGCTCATCGGCCTCGGCGCGGGCCCGGTCGAGGCCCAGCTGCCGCTCCCGCTCCGCCACCGACTTGGCGTCGTTCAGGATCGTCACCGCCTGCTCCCGCGCCTGGGCCAGGAGCTGCTGCTGCTGGGACAGGAGCCCCGCCGCAGCTTCGCGATCCTTCGCCGCCTGGGCGATCTGCTCCTCGAGCTTCTTTTCCCGCGCCTGGACCGCCCCGAGCACCACCGGCCAGGCAAAGCGCTTGAGGATCAGGAAGAACAGGGCGAACACGAACAGCGTCCAGACCATCAGGCCGCCGTCCACGGTCAGGAGTCCGCCCCCATCGGCGAGCAACGGGGTGGACACCAGCGTCATCGCGATCCCGGCCAGCCACAGCGACCGCATACCGACCTCGTGAGGTGAAATGGAGCGGCGGGGGACGCTTCCGTCCCCCGCCCCACCGTCCTTAGAAGCTGATCTTGCCCTGCATCACGAACGCGACGACCGCGGCGAAGAGCGCCACGCCCTCGACCAGCGCGGCGGCGATGATCATCGCCGTCTGGATCTGGGCCGAGTTCTCGGGCTGGCGCGCCATTCCTTCGACCGCCTGTCCGCCGATCCGGCCGATGCCGACGCCGGCGCCGAGCACGGCGAGACCCGCGGCCAGGCCGGCGCCGATCAGGCCGTAGCCCTTGCCGACCGAGGCATCCGCGGTGGCCTGTAGCAGGGGAAGCATGTGCAGCATGGTCCACTCCGGTTCCGTTGACGGAAGAACGTTGGTGTCTGCGCCCGCCGTGGTCCGCCGATTCTTCCGGGACCGGCGTCCCCTGGGTGCCCGCCGGTGTCCCGAAGGACAGCGGGCCTCGTCCGCCGTTCGGCGGAGTACGGTCCTGCGGCGGCGGCCGGGGCGCCCGGCGGCCGCGGTGAAGCTAGTGCGACGTGCGGATCAGCCCGATGAACACCGCCGTCAGCAGCGTGAACACGAACGCGTGCAGGAACGCCACGAACAGCTCGAGCAGCATGATCCCGGTGGCCAGGACGCTGGCGCCCAGGCCCACGGTGTAGCTGCTGAACACGAACGTCAGGCCCAGGAGCGCCAGGATGACCACGTGTCCGGCGGTCATGTTGGCAAAGAGCCGGACCGCCAGCGCGAACGGCTTGGCCAGTTTCCCGATGATCTCGATCGGCGTCATGATGATGAGCAGGACGCCCTTCATGATGCCGCCGGCGATCCCACCCGGCAGGCCGTGCGGAATGAAGAAGATCGTGCCCAGGTACCCCTTGGTGCCGAGCGAGCGCATACCGGCGATCTCGATCACCGCCAGCGCCAGGAGCGCCAGGGCGCCCGTCACCGCGATGTTCCCCGTTGCAGGGGCGCCGTAGGGGAGAAGCCCCGTCAGGTTGCAGAAGAGGAGGAAGAAGAAGAGCGAGAGGAGGTACGGGACGAACCCTTCGCCGTGGTGGCCGACGTTCGGCACGATGACCTCCTGCCGGACCCAGAGCGCCGTGGCTTCGATGGCGCCGGCGAATCCCTTCGTGGGCCTCCCCGCCGCGTCGGCCCGCGCCACCGAGCGGGAGACCATCAACAGCATCACCAGCGCCAACGTGGCGGCCAGCAGCATCCAGACCAGGTGCTTGGTGGGCGAGAAGTCGATCGCCACCGGACCGACCTGCACCGGGGTCCACTGCGGCAACTCCGCCTCGCAGGTGAAGCCCGTCTGGAAGCAGGGATAGTCGATGGTGTGGGTGTTCCCGATGTGGTGCATGATGTCGATGTCGCGACTCGGCACCCCGGCGTGCTCAGCCGGCACGACCGCAGTCTGCGCCGCGAGCGGCACCGCCCCCGCCAGGAGCGCCACCGCCGCCAGCATCGCCATCCCGCGGATCACCCGGTTCATCGTGCCTCGGTCGTGGAACGTCGCGCCGTCATCGCCACCAACACCTCGACTGCCAGGAGCGCCAGCAGCACCAGCGCCAGTCCCACCAGTCCCGGCGCCACCGTCCAGTGGAGGGCCGGGAGGATCACCAGCCCTGCCAGCGTCAGGAGCGCCACCCGCACCAGCATCCCCACGATCCACGCCGCCAGGAACCGTTCGGTGCCGATGGACCGGACCAGCCACCAGCCGAGGGGGGCCTGGAACACGAGGGCGAGCCCCAGCCCGAGCCAGGCACCGTTCTTTGCGTCTGATGGAAGGACTTGCGCGGCGGCCAGCGCCGCCACCGTCACCGCGACCACCCCGACCAGGTACTGACGGGTGTGCGCCCTCACTTCGGCCTCCGCGCCGAGCGCTCCCGCAGCTCCTTGAGGAGGCTCGCCATCATCCCGGCAAAGCCGAGGAGCACCAGCACCACCGTGAGGATCCCGCCGGTCCCGAAGCGGCCGTCGAGCCATTGGCCGACCCACGCCAGGGCACCGATCGTGACCGCCAACTGGATGCCCAGACCGGCGTATCGGAGCGCGTCCGGCGCCCTGTCCCTGCCTGGCGGAGTGCTGGTCACGGGGCGCGAATTTAGCGGCTTGTGAAATATTTCGCAAGGAAAATCGGGCGGTATGTAAGGCGCGTC
>DASSGV010000055.1:0-8784 GCA_035693225.1 Gemmatimonadales bacterium
GTCAGCGCCACCGCCTCGGGCAGGAGCGTACCGGCGGCGACACCCTTGACCAGGATGCCCCGCAGGACGTCGAGGAAGTACGTGAGCGGCAGCGCCGCGCCGATCCATTGCGCGATCGCCGGCATCGCGGCGCGGGGGAACATGAATCCGGACAGCAGGATGTTGGGGAGCAGGAAGAGGAACCCGAGCTGCATCGCCTGGGACTGGGTCCGCACCAGCGTCGACAGCAGGAGCCCGACGCCGAGGTTGGCGACGATGAACGGGAGCGCCAGGAGGTAGAGGAGTGCCACGCTCCCCGCGACCGGGACCTGGAAGAGGAGCACGCCGAGCACCAGGATCACGGTGATCTGTACGTAGCCCACGATCACGAAGGGGGCGAGCTTCCCGATCATGATGCTGAGTTTGCCGATCGGCGTCACAATGAGCTGCTCCAGGGTGCCGGTCTCCCGTTCCCGCACGATCGACACGCTGGTGATGAGCACCAGGGTCATCGAGAGCAGGACGCCGATGATCCCCGGCACGATGTACACGGCACTCCGCTGCCCGGGGTTGTACCAGGGCCGCACCGACACGGTCACCGGGGGCGGGCCTGCACGACCCGAGCGCGCCATCGCCTCCGCCTCCCCCGCCAACTGGGCCCCCGAAAGCGCCGCCGACGAGGACATCGGATCGGCGGCGTCCACGATGACCTGCGCCTCGGCGCCGCGGCCGCGCTTCAGGTCGGCGGCATACGTCGGCGGGATGATGATCGCGGCGCTCGCCTCGCCCCGCTCGATCCAGGCACGCACCTCGGAGCGGTCTCGTACCACCGCGGCCTGGTCGAAATTGCCGGTATTGATCATCCGGGCAATGAGCGCTCGGCTCTCGGGCGTCCGCGACTCGTCGAGCACCACGGTCGGGAGATGCCGCACCTCGGTCTGGATGGCGTAGCCGAAGAGGAGGAGCTGGATGGCGGGGATGCCGAGCATCATCGCGATGGTCATCCGGTCACGTCGAAGCTGGAGGAACTCCTTCCAGAGCATCGGCCAGAGGTCGGAGCGCTGCAGCGCACGGAGCCACCTCATCCAACGAGCTCCCCGCTCTGGTGCTGCAGCTCGATGAAGACGTCCTCGAGCGTGGCCGCACGGAAGTGCGCCCGGATCTTGTCCGGCGAGCCGGTGGCCAGCAGTACGCCGCGGCTGATGACGGCCAGGCGGTTGCACCGCTCGGCCTCATCCATATAGTGGGTGGTGACCAGGATCGTCACCCCCGACTCCGCCAGCCGGTAGATCCGCTCCCAGAAGAGCTTCCGCGCGGCGGGATCGACCCCGGCGGTCGGCTCGTCGAGGAGCAGGAGGTCCGGTTCGTGGGCGATGGCGCACCCCAGCGCCACCCGCTGACGCCACCCGCCGCTCAACTGGCCCACCAGCTGCCGGGCCCGGCCGCCCAATCCCAGCTCCTCGGTGAGCTGGCCAAGCCGTGCCGCCTGCCGCTCCCCGCGGAGCCCGTAGAGGGCGGAATAGAACTCGAGATTCTCCAGCGCAGTGAGATCGTCGTACAATCCGAACTTCTGCGACATATACCCGATGCGGTGCCGGATCTTCTCGGCGTCGCGGCGGATGTCGAACCCGACCACGGTCGCATCGCCGGCCGTGGGTTCCAGGAGACCGCAGAGCATCCGGATGGTCGTGGTCTTCCCGCTCCCGTTGGCACCCAGGAGCCCCAGGATCTGGCCGCGCGGGATATCAAGGTCCAGCCCCTCGACCGCCACGACCGGGCCGAAGACCTTGCGGAGACCATGGGTCTGTACCGCGAGGTCGGTCACCGGGTGCCGCCGATGGTGACGGTGATCGGGAGCCCCGCCTTGAGGACGCCGGTGGTGTCGTCGAAATCCACCTTGATGCCGAACAGCAGGTCGCCTCGCTCGCTCTCGGTCAGCGCCACCCTCGGCGTGAACTCCGCCTGCGTCGCGATCGCGACGACGCGCCCCGGGTACCGGAGGTCGGGGAATCCGTCGAGCACCCCCACTGCCCGGTTGCCGACGCTGATCTTCGGGAGCACCGCCGGTCCGACATAGATGCGGGTGTAGGGGCGCTTGACCTCGCCCAACGTCACGGCAGGCACTCCGACACCAAGGATCTCGCCGGGTTCGGCGTTCCGGGAGATCACCACGGCATCCACCGGGCTCGTCAGCACCAGGTCGTGCGCGGTGGCCGTGAGTGCCGCGAGCGCTGCCTGGGCACGCGAGAGCTCGGCACGCTGGGCGTTGACCTGCTCCTGGCGGGGTCCGGCGCGCACGAGGCGAAGCGATTCCTCGGCCGCCGTGCGACGGCTTGCCGCTTCCTGGGCGGCTGCCGTGGCGTCATCGAGCTGCTGCGCGGTGGAGACGCCGGTGGGTGCGAGCGCCTTGATGCGGGCCAGTTCCTGCGCCGCCCGGTCCGATGTCGCCTGGGCGGCAGCAAGTTCCGCTTCGGCTCGGCGGATATCCTCGGGACGGGATCCGTTCTCCATTTCGTGGAGCTTGGCCTCCGCTGCGTCGACGCGGGCCCGTGCTTCGACCAGCTGATCGCCGAGGCCCGCCTGGTGGAGCACCGCCACCGTGTCGCCGGGTCGGACGCGATCGCCTTCCTGGACCAGCATCCGGGCGACCCGCGCAGGTGTCGAGGGTGCAAGGTCGACCTCGGTGACCTCGAGGGTGCCGATGCCGGAGGGCAGGGCAGGGGCGCGGTGGCAGGCGGCGAGGAGGAGGAGGCAGGCGCACCGGCGCACCGGCGTACGGGCGGACCGGACCCTCACGCCCGGCTCCTCTCCCTGTCGCGTCACCCCTGTCCCTCCTCCGCACTTAACCCTCACCCCCGGCCCCTGCTCGCGAGGAATCCTCACCTCTGTGCCCTCTCCGGGCTTAACCCTCACCCCCGGCCCCTCTCCCTGCGGGAGAGGGGAGTGATGGTCGAAGGTCTGGTTCA
This sequence comes from Gemmatimonadales bacterium, assembly GCA_035693225.1. Lineage (GTDB taxonomy): Bacteria > Gemmatimonadota > Gemmatimonadetes > Gemmatimonadales > GWC2-71-9 > CAMLHU01. The sequence continues at coordinate 2,946 of DASSGV010000055.1, forward strand.
TATCGAAAGCGCTTTCACGGCGAAGTCGCCGGCATGGCGGGCGAAGGCCCGGACGGTGTCGGGGGGGATGGGACCGCTGCCGGTGTCGAGGAGGACGGCGACGGCGGGTCGAGCGACGAAGAAGTACATCAGCTGTGAGACGATCGAGATGGCGGCAAAGTGGGGGTTCACATCGCGGCGGAAGTTGCCGGCGCGCTGGCCCGCCTCGATGAGGTGGGCCAGCGGCACCAGTCCGCGACCCACGGCGATGGAGAGGGGCTCGTGCGCGTGTCGGGCGTCGTGGTCGAGGAGCTCGCGAAGGATGAGACGGGGGAGAAGTGGGCGCGCCAGGATCGTTTCCGCCTGCGCGGCGGCGAACTGGCGGATCCCCTCTTCGGGGTCGGTGACACCCTGGATGCGGTCGGCGATCGACGAGACCAGTCCCTCGATCAGGCGGGAGAGCATCGCCTTGTAGAGGGTCTCCTTGTCCTCGAAGTAGTAATAGAGGAGGGCCGAGTTGACCCCCGCCTCGGACGCGATCTCCTTGATCGTCGTGGAGCGGAATCCCTGGCGCGCAAAGAGCGCCTCGGAGGCATCGAGGATCTGGTCACGGGTGGGGGTCGGGTCGGGCATGCTGTTAATTGAACGATTAGTTAGTACAACGTCAAGTCGCCGATTGCGAGGCAGGTCCACAGCTAGCGGCTGGCGGTGAAGGCCGGTGTGAGCCCGAGCCAGTGGAACCAGGTGGCCCCGGCGAGGAGTAGGAGGGCATAGCCGGCGGTACAGACCGCGAGCCCATACTTCAAGTTGTCGCGCGCCGAGTACTGATTGGTCCCGAAGAGGATCACGTTCGGTTTGCCGCTGACGGGGAGGCCGATGACCCAGTCGATGGTGAAGGCGGCAGGAAGGGCCAGGCTCACGGGATCCCAGCCGAGGCGCCGACTCAGGAGGATAATGGTGGGGATCATGATGACCGTCCGCACCGTCTTGGAGGTCGAGAGAAGGTGGCTGTAGATCATGACGGCTAGCACTGCCGCGTAGGCCCAGCCGAAGGCGAGGTGATCGAGCGCCAGGCCGCCGAAGATGCGCTCGACGGCCCACTTCGCGGCGCCGGTGGCCTCGAGCGCAAGGCCCCCGGCGTAGGCGCCGGCGCTGAAGATCATCAGGTGCCAGGGAATGTCGGTATCCTCCCATTGCAGGACCCCGACACGGGGCCAGAGTGCGAGCACGGCGCCGATCATCGCCGCCATCGACGGGCCGATCTCGACGCCAAACCACCCCTGCTGGAACCGGTCGGTTGCCCAGAGGAAGATGACCAGCGCGAAGATCACGATCGCCCGGCGCTCGCGGCCGGACACCGGTCCCATCGACCGGTGCTCCTCGGCCACGAGTTCGAGCCCTCCCGCGAGCTGCGGCGTGCGGTCGGCGGGCCGGAGCGGAAAGATGATGCGCGGGCCAAGCGCCCAGGCGAATGCCACGGTCAGCACCGCTACCGGGGCGCTCGCCAGCATCCAGTCGGTGTAGTAGACCCGGTGGCCGGCCATCGTCTGCAGGAATCCAACCGCCATCACGTTGGCCGCACTCCCGGTCATCACGGTGGAGGAGAGGATGCTGATGGCCGTGAGGTTGAGGAGCAACAGGTTCCGCCCGAAGTTGGTCGGATGCTCGGCGGTCGAGCCATAGATGGCAGCCGTCGCGATCATGAGCGGGAGTGTGAGGGCCGCCCGGGCCGCAGTGGCGGGGATGAGCGGTGCCAGCGCCAGCTGCAGCACCACGAAGGCGCCGAGTGCCCAGGACGCCCGGCGGCCGAAGCGGAGGATGAGGGTGAGGGCGAGGCGCTTGGCCAGGCGGGTCTTCACCAACATCGCACTCAGGATGAATGCGAGCACGTTGAGCCAGATCACGTCGAGCCCCAGCACCGACAGGACGTGGGTCGCGTCCCAGGCCCGGAAGGCGACCAGCAGCACCATCAGCACGAGCGATGTGAGGTAGGTGGGTACCGGTTCGGTGATCCACCAGATCAGCGCGAGGGCGAACGCGGCGGCCGCGGTCTGCCCCGCCGGGGTGAGGCCCTCGGCGGTCGGTGCGAGGACGAGCGCGGCGAAGACGATGGGCCCCAGGGGCAGCCCGATCCGGCGCATCCACCGGTCTCCGGCGCCGCTGGGTGGCCGGTTTCTGGAGGAGAGCGCGAAGTGGTCCAGCCCGAGCAGTTCGGCCACGCCCGGCCCGGCCACCGGCGCGGCTTCAGCCGGAGCGGTCACGGCGCCACTCCCGGTAGGGGTGGGCCACCAGGTTGGCGTTGAAGTAGCGTGGGTCATCCGACACGTCCGTCCCGATCCACGGAGGGGGGCGGACCGTGTCATCGGCGGATGCGAGCTCGACCTCGGCGGTCACCAGTCCGGCGTTGTCTCCGGCAAAGACGTCGACCTCCCAGGTGCGTCCGTCCCACGGTTCCAGGTAGCGAGTCTTCTCGACGAGCGGGCGGAGGCAGAGATGGTCGAGCAGTTCATCGGCATCGGTGGCCGGAATGGGATACTCGTATTCAGCGCGTTCCACGCCGGAAGTCAGGCCCTTGATGGTGAGGTACGCTCGCTCGCCAGCCCGCCGGACGCGGACGATCCGGGCGGGGTCCGCCGACAGGTAGCCTTGTCGGTAGTGGGTTCCCCGCGCCGGGTCCGGGCGCCAGGCGCCCGTGTCTACCAGGTACTTCCGTTCGATCTCCCGTGCCACGCGGCCTCAGAGCGCCAAGGCGGCGCGGAACTGGAATACGTTGAAGTCGTCTCCGGGCGTGAACGGTGCGCTGCCGGCGTCCGGGATGGAGTGCACATCGGTGGTGACCCGCACGTAGTTGCCCATGAACTTGAAGTTCGGGTTGACGTACCAGGTGAGGCCGAGGGTGTAGTTGGTGCCCTGGCCGCCGAGGATGCCGACGCCGCTGGTGAAGTCGTTCAGGTCGAGGGTGCTGACCCGCGCGGCCACTTCCCACGCGCCATGCTTCGAGTGCGGGTAGACGCGGTCGAATTCCCCTTCCTGCGGCAGGTAGCGGCGGCTCTCGCCGGTGAGGAAGTAGCTCACGAACACGTACCCGCCGTTGAAGCTTGCCATCGGTAGTCCGATCAGCCGGTGGACGTCCACTCGGGTGTATTCGCCCTGCAGGGAGACCGGCCCGCTTACCGCGGCGAGCTCCGCGTTGTAGTAGGACGAGTACTTCACGTTGGCGATCTGGCCGGTGCTGAGGAATCGTGCCTGGTTGACGTATGTCTCCGGACGGGCCCGGAACCGCATCCGATTGGAGGTGGCGGCAGCGTTCGGAGTTCGGCGACTGGTTGCGATGCCGACGTGGAGCACGTGCGTGCCCGTCAAGATCGGCGCCGCCGTGAAGCGGGCGGTCGCGCCCCACCCCTCGTCCTTGCCGGTGGCGTCGACGTCGCCGACCTCCTGTCCGAAGATGCCCCCGGATACCTGCCAGCGGTCGCCCCAGTGGCTGTAACTCATCCCGATATGGCGATCCGGGGACATCGCGTCCACGTACGAGCGCTCCATGAATGTGATGTACTTAGATGAGGTCAGCGTCTCGAGGCTGAATGGCTCCTTGAAGTTGCCGATCCTGATCAAGCTGTTGGAGAATCCGGCGTAGCCGATCCACAGGTCCTTGACATCGAGCGCATTGCCGGCGAAGTCGACGTCGATCTCCCCTTGCCAGTCGGTGAAGAGGGTCGTCTTGACACCCAGACGCGCGCGCCGGGTGATGGTGCCGTTGGCGAGAGAGTTCTTGCTGTCGGTGTACCAGGCATTGTCGATCTGGATACGACCGTCGAGCCAGTACTTGAACGCGCTGTCGGCGCTCTGGAACACCAGGTACCCTCCGTCATAGCGGCCGGGAAGCGGGACGGGGGGCGGCGTGCCGGATTCCTGCGCGGCCAGTCCAGCGCCACCGGCGAGGAGGGTGGCGGCGAGGGCCGCCCCACGGAAGACGATGGTGCGAGACATCAGCGTGCTCCCTTCGTCGCATCGTATGCGGGTACCGGCAGGCCAGTGATGCGCCTCAGGCCCGTCGGATAGCTGGAATTCGACCGTGGATCAAGCCCGAGTGTTCGGAGCGCACTCACGACCAGCGTGGGGTCCTCATGTTCGAACGCGAGGCTTTCCCAGTGCGTGTCCCTCACCAGCATCGACACCCGCTCGCCGGGACAACCACCGATCATGAGCTTCGTCCGGTGCTTGATCACGTCGATCCGGGTGAGCAGATCGTCACCGCTGACGATGTCGCGGATGAAGTCGTGAAAGGTCAGCGTTGCGCGGAGCGGCCGCGCCGGCCGGATCCCCCACGCCGCCCAGAGTTCGTCGAGGTCGTCGACCAGCAGGGGGAACTGCAGGCGAAGCGTCGGGCGCCAGAGTTCCAGGCCGAGCGCCTCCACTGCCAGCAGCCGCTTCACTTCGAGCGCGTCGTCGCGGACCTTCACGCTGTGGGGTGAGGTCTGCGCCAGGACGTATGTGTCGGCCGCGTGGTGCATCGGGCCGATCAGCCCTCCCGTGAGTCGGGCAGGGTCGACCGGCAATTGGCGGCTGATGCTCCGCCACTCCCAGCGGGGCACGGTGGCAGGCGCCAGGCCACGGTGATCGGGTCGATGCGGGCGGGTGGCCAGCGATCCATACATGCCCAACGGCTCCTTGATGGTTGGTATGGAGAAGCTGAAACACACGGGGTGAAGAATTCGTGAGTGGCGGGCTAATCAACGCTCATGTGGACCGTGGCCTCCGCCTCACGTCCGCCCACGTGGCCGGACCGGAGGGGGACGATTATCCTTGCGGGAGGGCGGGGCGTTAGCTCAGCTGGGAGAGCGCCTGCTTTGCAAGCAGGAGGTCACCGGTTCGATCCCGGTACGCTCCATTAAGGGTCGCTCGGTGACTGCAGGAGGTCACGGTAGGGCTGCGGGCGCTCCGCGTCCTCGCCCGCCTGCGGCTCGACCCGGTACGCTCCATCGGAGTCTGAAGGTTGGAGTCAGGAGCTTGGAGGGTTCAGTCGGTCCTTGTGTGACGATCGCTCCAAGAGCCTCCGCCGGAGGCCGTCGAGCATCGCTCGAACTTCAGCGGTCATCTTTTCCGCCTGTTGGTCGGTTTCCTGCGATATCCAGCCCAAGTCCGCCGCCAGGCGAAAATGATAGTGCAGTTCGTTTGCTGACCCGATTGCAATGCCGAGAATCCGGGCCATATCTCGATCGCCGAGTCGAGCGCTGCCTTCTGCAAGATTCGCTGGTACCGAAACGGCGGCTCGCCGCATCTGGGAGATCAGGCCAAAGCGCTCGGCCTGAGGCAGCCTTTCGGTTACCCCATAAGTGAAGAGTGCGAGTCGGTGGGCTTTGTGCCACACCTTCAGTTTCCGATAGTCGCCCATAGGCTCTCCTTGCGAGCAACAGTGACGACTTGCACGGGTGGGCGCTAACCAAAATTGTTCGGATCGGCGCCTGGTTACGCGCGTCATCGATCGTCGATCCACTCTCTCCAAGCTCCAAGCTCCAAGCTCTAGACTCTAGACTCCCGACTCCAGCCTCCGAGCTTCCCCATGCCCGATCTCTCCCGCCGCGAATTCCTCTCCACCGCCGCAGTGGCCGGTGCCGCACTGAACGTGAAGCCCCACGGGGCGCCAGTCCGACAGCCCACCTTGCCGCCTGACAGTCCTGCCGCCTTACCCCCCGCCTTCGAACTCGACGAGGCGACGATCGCCGACCTCCAGGCCGGAATGCGTTCGGGGAAGTACTCCTCGCGCCAGCTGACGGAGCTCTACTTGGGCCGCATCGCCGCGATGGATCGCCAGGGCCCCTCCCTCCACGCGATGCTCGACCTCAATCCCGATGCGCTC
>DASSGV010000056.1:0-7090 GCA_035693225.1 Gemmatimonadales bacterium
ACCTGGAGCGGATCGGAGCAGATCGTGATCCGGCCGCTGAAAGCCACCCTGACGCTCAGCGCGGACCCCACCGTGGCCGACTCGGGAACGGTGGTGACGGCCCGGGCGATCGTCGATCCGCCGACCTTGGCGGGGATCCCGGTGCCGGTACCCATCCTCGAGTGGCAGTTGCCGGACCCCGCAGAAGGGTGTGCCAGCAACAGCCTGACCTGCACTTTCACGGCGACGCGGTCGGGGGACATCACGGTCTCCGCGATCGTGAACGGGACGACCCAGAACAGCACGGCGTCGCTCACCGTGCTGCCACCGCCCGACACGACTCATCACGACAGCACTGGCTCCGATTCGACGGGGCCGTGTCTGGCGCCTCTTCCGGGCGGGTCAGCGCCCACAGCCCGCGGGCCTCATCTGTCCGGGCCGGGGTTACGACGTGCATCGTGTGGTGGCGACCCTGATCCATCCCCCACTGTGGCCTGCACGCCCTCAACGATCGTCCGAGGTGGTCACGTGGTGTGTGCAGTCGGCGTAACTCCCGCGTCTGCATTTCAGGTCCTTCGCTGGGATGCAACGCCTGCCGTCGGCCCATCGGTGCAGGGTCCCACGAATCTCGTCGTACCCGCAAGTAGCCAGTCGACCTGGGGCGGAACGGCACTTGTGACCACGTCAGTCAAGGCCACGATCACCGTAACGGTCAACGGACAACTGAAGACAAAATCGGCAACGGGACAATTCACGGTGCAAGCGAGGGCTTGGCCAGACTTTCAGTTGAACCCGAACCCAGAAATTCTCATCGCACTCGACAGCCTCCACAAAATGGTCGATCCGCCGGTCGACAAGGGCGTGCTCGGGTTCTTCGCAATTCCAACCGTCGACTTCAACGGTAGCCTGACCATCCGAGCCGATCAGGGGCCCAATCAAGGACTGGCGACGCTGGCAGCTCCCATGGATCCGCCGCTCCCGGTAGTCTACCTGCATCCCGCAATGTTTAGCGGTCCATGGTACGACGATCAAAATGGCGGTGTTCAGGGTTCGTCGTTTCGGTGCACGCAAGCAGACATGGCTCGGTTGGTGGAGTTGATTCGCGGTCACGAGTATCAAAACGCTGGCGAAGGATCCCACATGGGAATCGCACAAACCCAGTTGCGGACGAGTCAGTTGCAGAACGCACTTGAGGCAATCGTCCTGCCGGGAGGTGACGCGCAGATATGGCAACAGGCAAATCGGAAGTTCCTGGGCGTGCAATTGCGAATCGATCAACTGCAAGTTGAGTTTGATCAATCGGACTATCCCCGCGTGTTCACGGCACTTGGGTGTCAATTGGACTTCAATCCCGATCCGAGGGACGGCTGATGGCTGCCTTATCAATGGCTCGTGTTCTCGCAGGCGAGGCTTTGGCGCTGCTTGCTCTGGCCGGCACGCTCAAAGGACAGGCGACGCCGGATTCGATCGCCCTGCGGCAGGACTGCAAGCGTGTAGAGCAGATTCTGAAGACAGGTGCGCCTGCATCTCAACGAGGATGGGCAGCTGGCACGGCGCCACGCTGCGGCACAAGCGGCGCAGAGGCAATTGCCAGCGCGATCCGCGGCATCCAAGTTGCGACGGACAGCGGACGGGTAGCAATGCTTGTCGCCGCATCGCGCTTCGTAACGGATGCCGACATCTTCAATGCGGGCATAGCATTGACTAGGAACCTTGCAATGCCTGATCGACTGAGGATTGCGGGCTTGGAAGTCCTGATTTTGCAGGAGAGCCCGAGTACGGTGGTCGACGAGCTGAAGTTCCAAACAACTGACCCTACCCTTGGAAGTTGTGGAGCGTTTGGGTCGGTGACAGACGGACCGTTGACGATCAATACGCCGCTTCCAGTTGGTCACATTGATGCTGCCATCGCACTCGTACGCAGTATCGTTGACGATCCTGGCACAGTTGGCCCGTTACGGAGTGCAGCCGCGTGTACGGCGTTCTTTCTGACGGCACTCGCGGGCGCGACGTCAAACTAACGCCCCTTTGAAGTGAGCCACCTACAATCGCACCCCCAAAGTCGCATCATCGCGTTGAAGGGTACGCAGGATCTGGCCTTGACCCCAATCGGAGAAAGGAAATGAGTGAAGTCGGTGGCGTCACGGCCGTTGTTGTACCGACGTAAGGTGCTGAACAGCGAAGGATCAGCCGTTGTAGCACCCCCCCGTTTACTGTTCCCCGTTCACCGTTGACTCTCAACCGGACCCGTTTCCATTTGAAACCTCCGCCGACCGCGGCCGTAGGGCCCGCTATCCCCTTCGTCGAGCGATAGAATGAGCACCACCCTGCCTGCCCCGCGGCCCCGCCGTACCCTGCCACAGATCGCGCCGGTCACCTGGGAGCACCCCGCCGACCGGGCCGCCCTCCAGGCCCTTCGGGCTGTCCCCGGCGCCGATGAGGCGATCAAGAAGGTCATCGGCCTCCTGGGGGGCCAGCGCGGGATCCAGCTCCTCTTCCAGGCCAACGCCGTCCGGGTCGGGCCGGACCAGTTCCCCCGGCTCTGGCAGATGCACATCGAGATGTGCGCCACTTTCGACTGGGCCACGGTCCCCGAGCTCTACGTGACCCAGACGCCGGTCTTCAACGCCGGTGCCTACGGCGTCGACGATCCCTTCATCGTGATCCATTCCGCCGCCCTCGAACTTCTGGACGACGACGAGATCCGCGGACTCCTGGCCCACGAGCTCGGTCACGTGATGAGCGGGCACGCACTCTACCGCACCATCGCCGCGGTGCTGGCTCTGGTGAGCCTGGGCGCCCTCCCCTTCCTGGCGGAGCTGTTCATCCTTCCGGTCAAGCTGGCGTTCCTCGAGTGGAGCCGGAAGTCGGAGCTCACAGCCGACCGCGCCGGACTCCTCGGCGTCCAGGATCCGATCGTGATGCAGCGCAAGTTCATGAAGATGGCGGGAGGCGGGCGTGGTGCAGGATTCACTGCGGCCGACATGAACGTCGACGCCTTCATGACCCAGGCCAACGAGTACGCCCACAACCACGAAGGGTTCGACGTGGTCTATAAGGTGCTCAACTCGTTGAGCGTGACCCATCCGATGAACACCATCCGGGCGGCCGAGATCCAGGCGTGGGTCACCTCGGGCGAGTACGACCGTATCCTCCGCGGTGAGTACATCCGCCGCGGCTCCCCCGAGGCGGCGCGCCCCTGGTCGGAGGATTGGAAGGGCGCCACCGAGCACTACGGCAAGGAGGCGCGGGAAATGGCGCAACAGATGGGCAAGGCCGCGCGCCACGCGGCGCAGAAGGTGGGCGAAGCGATCCGCGGCGCCCGGAAGGGATGAGGCTCCTCGTCATCGGCGGCGGAGGCCGCGAGCACGCGCTCTGCTGGGCCCTCCGCCGCGAGAATCCGCACGCCGATATCTACGCCGCCCCCGGCAACCCCGGTACCGGCACTCTCGCCACCAACCTGAACATTCCGTCCGACGACCTCGACCGCCTTGCCGACGCGGTCGACGCGTACGGCATCGACCTGACGGTCATCGGCCCGGAGGTGCCCCTGGCGATGGGGCTCGCCGACCGGCTCCGCGGCGAGGGCCGCGTGGTCTTCGGACCTGGCGCCGCCGCGGCCCAGATCGAGGCCTCGAAGTCGTTCGCCAAGGGGGTGATGGAGCGCGCCGGCGTGACGACTGCCCGGAGCGCCAGCTTCTCGACGCTGGCCGAGGCACTCGCCTATGTCGACGCTCACCCCGAGCCGCTCGTCGTCAAGGCATCGGGACTTGCCGCCGGGAAGGGTGCCGTCGTCTGCGCGACGCGTCGCGATGCGGCCATCGCCGTCCGCGCGATGCTCGGCGAAAAACGCTTCGGCTCCGCCGGCCAGGTGGTGGTGATCGAGGACTTCCTCGAAGGCGAGGAGCTCTCGGTCTTTGCCGTGACCAACGGCCGCGAAGTGCGACTTCTCCCGGCGGCACAGGACCACAAGCGCCTCCTCGAGGGAGACCAGGGACCCAATACCGGCGGGATGGGCGCCTACGCGCCGGTCTCGCTCGCCTCCCACGACCTGCTCCAGATGGTCGAGCGCGACGTACTGCTCCCGACGCTCGCGCAGCTGGAGGATGAAGGCGCACCCTTCAGCGGCCTGCTCTATGCCGGCCTGATGATCGGTGCCGACGGCGCCCCGTCGGTGATCGAGTTCAACTGCCGCTTCGGCGACCCCGAAACGCAGGCGGTGCTGCCGCTCATCGACGGCGGACTCACCGACCTCCTCGACGCCGCCGCACGCGGTGTGGCGTTGCCGCACGTGCAGCTCCGTCAGGGAGCGGCGGTCACCACGGTGCTCGCGGCACCAGGATATCCCGACACACCGAGGCTCGGTTCGATCATCTCCATTCCTGATGATCTTCCCGAAGGCGTCACCATCTTCCACGCCGGCACCAGGCTCGAGGACGGGGTCCTCCGGGTGAACGGCGGGCGGGTGCTTGCGGTCACCGGCGTGGCCGAGGGCTTTGCCGAAGCGCAGGAAGCGAGTCGAGCGGGGGCTCAGGCAGTGCAGTTCGAGGGGAAGGTGTGGCGCACGGACATCGGGTGGCGTGAAGCGGCCCGCGCCTGACCGTACCGGATCTCCGTAGTGTTGCGGGATGTCAGTAGTATTGCGGAACTCTTCCGGCCGTGACGGGAACCCGCCGTGGTGCCGGGATGTCCACTAAGCGTCTCCAGTGGACATTCCCCGCGAACCAGGAGAGCCCGTGAAGCACCCCGCATCGTTCCTCGCCGCCGCCACCTTGGCCCTCGGCGCTTGCGCGTCGAGCTCGTCCGGACCGTCCGGCTTTGCCGCCGACGTTACCATCGTGGCCAACGCGTCGACACTGACCACCACCGCCTTCTCCCCCGACTCCTTCACCATCTCACTCGCGGCGAAGGACACCATCTCCTGGCGGAACGCCGACGTCGGCTCCCCGGGCGACGCATATGGCGGGGGAGCGGTCCCCGGCGTGTCCCACCACATCGTGTCCGACTCGGCCGGCGTCTTCGATTCCGGGGTGATGACTCCCGGCGCGATCTACGCCCATGTGTTCACATCCGCCGGGAAATTCCATTACCACTGCGCGATCCATCCGGGGATGGTGGGGGTCATCGTCGTCACCACCTGACCGATCGGTCGCACCGCAGCACCGAGCGGTGAACGACGGGCTCCCTCCCCCGTTCACCGCGCCCCGTTTACCGTTCACCGTCAGGATGCCCGAACTCCCCGAGGTGGAAACGATCGTCCGGGACCTGCGCCCAACACTCACCGGGCGCCGGATCGAGTCGGCGGCGCTCTCCCACGCCGACATCCTCCGCGGTGTCACACGACGACGGCTCCTCTCCACCCTTCCCCATCGCACCATTCGCGGCCTCTCCCGCCGAGCGAAGCACGCGATCTTCGACCTGGGCGATCGCCGCCTCGTGGTCCAGCCGGGAATGACCGGCTCGTTGATCACGTACGATCGAGCGCTCACGCCGGCGGAACGCAAGTACGCGGTGCTTCGACTCGAACTCGACGACGGTCGACTCCTGGTCTATCGCGACGTCCGTCGGCTCGGCACCCTCCTCCTCCTCGATGACCGCGGCTGGTCGGCGTACGATTCGACCCTCGGCCCCGAACCGCTCGCCGATGCCTTCACCGCCGATGTCCTGTATCGGACGCTCCAGGGATCACGCGCGGCCGTCAAGAAGGTGCTGATGGACCAGCGCCACGTCGTCGGCGTCGGGAACATCTACGCCAATGAGGCGCTCTTCGCCGCGCGGATCGATCCCTCCCGACCGGCCCACCGGCTCACGTCCGACGATGCCACCCGCCTGCACGCCGAAGTGCGCCGGATCCTGCAGGCGGCCATCGCCTCCCAGGGCACCACCTTCCGCGACTATCGCACCGGCACCGGGGAGCGGGGGAACTTCCAGCTTGAGCTGATGGTCTACGGGCGGGAGGGGGAACCGTGCCGGGCCTGCGGCACCCACCTCGCGGGTACCCACGCGATCGACCAGCGGATCACCGTGTTCTGCCATCGGTGTCAGGCGTGAAACAGCTCAGCGCCCTCACGCTCCCCGCCACCGATCTCGACGCGCTGCGCACCCGCGTCAAGGCGCTGGCGGAGATGCGCCCCGCCATCTATCGGATGCTGGATCCCGCAGGGCGGGTGCTCTACGTCGGCAAGGCGCGACGGCTCCGGGCGCGATTATTGAGCTACTTCCGCGCCAGCTATCCCGACGACAAGGCGGCCCGGATACTGCATTCGGCCCACGACATCCAGTGGGACTATGCGCCGAGCGAGTTCGCGGCGTTGCTGGGAGAGATCCGGGAGATCCGCCGGCACCGCCCACCGTACAACTTCCAGGGCAACCGGTCTCGACTCCCCGTGTTCATCAACGTCTCCACCGACCTGGCCCCGCGGCTCGAGGCGCGCCGCAAAGTGCCTACCGGTGAGGAGCGATGCTATGGACCGTTCGGATCGGCGGGGCGGGTGCGTGAGGGACTTCGGGTCCTCAACGACCTGCTGGGCCTCAGGGACTGCGCCGCCAGGATGCCGATCGTCTTTGCCGACCAGACCGATCTTTTCAGCGCACCGAGGCAGGCGGCGTGCCTGCGCCACGAATTCGGTTTCTGTCTCGGCCCCTGCGCGGCGCTCACCACCCGGGAGGCGTACGATGCACGGATGCAGGATGCCGTGGCGTTCCTGGAGGGGCGGTCGCTGACCCCGGTGGGACGGGTCGTGGAGATGATGCAGCGGGCGGCGGTGGGGCAGTCGTTCGAGGAGGCGGCGCGGTGGCGGGAGAAGTTCGAGGCGCTGGAGTGGCTGCTTTCGGCAACGACGCGGGCCCGGGCCGCGGTCGAACTCCTGAGCTTCGTCTATCGCGATCCCGGCATCCACGGCGATGATCGTGCGTATGTCATCAAGCGCGGCACCGTGCGGGCCCAGTTCCCCTACCCCACCACGCCGATCGAGATCGAGGCGTTCCGTGCCGTGGTGAGCCAGGAGCTGGCACGGCCGGAGCCGGCGGCGGGATTGCTCCCGGTGGCCAAGTTAGACGAAATGCTGGTGGTGATGGGGTGGTTCAGGCGGCACCCGGACGCGTTCCGGCG
>DASSGV010000057.1:0-15510 GCA_035693225.1 Gemmatimonadales bacterium
TGAGCGGGCGTCCGTGTGCATATGCGCCGCGAAGGAATCGAACCTTCAACCTAGTGATTAAGAGTCACTTGCTCTGCCAATTGAGCTAGCGGCGCGTCAGTTTTTTTGATAGCCCCAACGGGAGTCGAACCCGTCTCTCGACCTTGAAAGGGTCACGTCCTAACCGATAGACGATGGGGCCGTCGTCGGAGCTTCGAGGTGCCAGCTACTGGGTGCTAGGTACTAGGTGCTAGGTGCTAGGTGCTAGGTACTAGGTGCTCCGTAGACCCGATGAACGCCTAGTACGTAGAACCTTCAACCTAAAGCTTAAGACCTAAAGCCTAGAACCTACGACCTAGGGCCTAGAACCTAGAACCTCATGCATCATACCCCGAACCCAAGTCCTGCACTCCGGCATAGCGCTAACGGGATTCGAACCCGTGTTTGGGCCTTGAGAGGGCCCCGTCCTAGTCCCCTAGACGATAGCGCCATCAACTGCATCATCCACTACCACAGGCCCGGCAGGAATCGAACCTGCAACCCCCGGTTTTGGAGACCGGTGCTCTACCAATTGAGCTACGGACCTCTGGGGAGCTTGGAGCTTGGAGTCAGGAGCTCACTGCTCGCGGTTTCAAGCTCCAAGCTCTCCGCTCCAAGCTCCAAGCTCCAAGCTCTCCTCACCAAGCTCCCTCAGGGTGGCTGACGGGGATCGAACCCGCAACCTCCGGTGCCACAGACCGGCGCTCTAACCGATTGAGCTACAACCACCACGGCACTTCCGGGCCGCCAAACCTAGTGAAATGGCCCCTCCCAGGCAACCTCGGGAAAGCGCGTCAGGCGGCCATTGGAACGCGGGAATCCCACCAGCTCTTGGCGACACTCGCCCCCAAAATGAGCCCTCCGCCCAGCAGCGCCCAGGACCCCGGCACCTCCCCTTGCACCAGCCAGGCCCAGAAGGGATTGAGCGCCGGCTCCAGCAGCAAGAGCACCGACGCCTCGAACGCCGGGAGGACCCGCACCGCCCTGCTCATCAGGAGATAGGCGATCCCGATCTGCACCACCCCCAGGAACGCCACAGCCGCCCAGTCGGTCGCGGTGGTGGCGCCGAGATGCCCACCCATCGGGAGCGCCACCAGGGCGGCGAGGAGGTTGCCGAGGGCCACGGCACTCATTCCCGGATCGGCCACTTCGGGACCCGACGCTCGACCGAGCCAGCGGAGCCCCATCACCACGAAGGCCCACATCAGGCCGGCGAGAGCGGCGAGGATGTTGCCGGTGGAAGGATCGGGGGCGGAGCGAAGGGGGCGGTCGGCGCCGACAAAGAAGCAGAGGAGGCCGACGACCATCACCGCGAGCACCCCGAGGTCCTCGCGGGAGATCCGTTCCTTCAGGAGCCAGGGCGCGAGGAGCAGGATGTAGATCGGCCCGGTGGACTGCAGGAAGATGGTATTGGCAGCGGTGGTGAGTTTGTTGGCGGTGACGTAGAGGATGAGGCAGGCGGCGTAGGCGACGGCCACCAGCAATGTCCGCCAGCTCCACCCCCGCCGCGCCGCGGGGAGGAGGAGCAGCACGACGACCGCCGCCACCAACGATCGCAACCCGGCGAGCTGCCACCCCGAGAAGGTAGTGGCCTTGATGACGGCACCGCCGGTCGAGAAAAGGATCGCGGCACCGGCGATCTCCAGCCGGGCCCGACCCAGCGATCTCACCGCACGACCTCGGCCTCAAGCAACCAATCGCCGTCAGGATCGACGACGATGGACGTCGGCGCCCGGGCCACCTGGTCGAGGGTGATGACCGTCTCCGCCCCGGCGACATCGTGGCGGGTGACGACACCATCGACCGCGATCGCGAGATGCGGAAGCCGGAAGGTCCCCCACCCCGACGGCTGGACCTCGTCCACGGTAAGAGTGAGGCGCCGGGCGACGGAGTCGTAGGCGCTCCGGACCTGGAGCTTCGGATACCCCGGCTGCAGCAGCGCCTGGTCGAAGTACCAGCGAAGATCGGTACCGGCCGCCGCACTCATAGTTGCCGCAAAGTCGCCGGAGAGTGCGGTCCGGTTCCGATACCTGGCGTAGTAGGCGCGGATCCCCGCGAAGAACAGGGAGTCGCCGATCAGGCGCTGGAGCGAATGCAGCACCCAGGCGCCCTTCTGATAGTTGTTGGTGTTGAGGAGCCCCATCAGGTCGGTGGCGGCGGTATCGATGATGGGCCGCGCCGTGGCGGGAGACTTGAACACCGCCTGGGCGGCGCGGGCCAGGTCGGCGTGGCCGGCGGAATCGCCATCGGCGTGGGCCACCCAGAGCGCCGCAAAGAAGGTCGCGAACCCCTCCGAGAGCCAGAGGTGGTGCCAGTCGGCCTCGGTCACCGCATCGCCGAACCACTGGTGCGCACTCTCGTGGGCGGCGGTCTCTTCGCTCATCCGGTGGGAGCGATAGGCGTTCTGGTCGTAAAAGATGGCCGAGGCGTTCTCCATCCCGCCGAACCGGGTGCTCGACTCGACGTGGGCCAGCTTGGCATACGGGAAGGGCCCGATGGTCTGTTGGAAGAAGTCGAGGATCTGCGGCGCCCGGGCAAAGGGACCGGTCACCGCGAATGCGGAATCGGCGGGGAAGGTCCAGACCGACATCGGGACGCACCGGACCTGGCACCCTGCGCTGTCGAGACGCGTGACGGCGAATCGGGCGAGACCGAACACGAGGTTGTACGGGGAGACCGGCGCATCCTGCCGGTACCGCCAGATGGTGCTGCCATCCTTGAGGGTATCGACCGATGCCAGGCGCCCATTCGCGACGACCTCATAGCCTTTCGGTGCCTCGACCCGGAAGGAGGCGGTGGCCTTGTCGGCGGGGATGTCCTGGCTCGGGAACCAGCGGTGGGCCCGATCAGGCCAGTTATCGGCAAAGGCGGTGAAGGTCCCGTCGGCCAGGCGGCGGATGATCAGGCCGTCGGAGGGGGTCCCGTCGTAGCGGATCCGGGTGACGACGGAATCGCCGGCGCCACCCCGATGCGGAATGACGACGAGCCCGCCATCGCGATGCCACCTGGCCCGATGCAGCCGCCGCCCGCCGGAATCCGCGACCCAGACCGCCACCACGGAGAGCGCGGTGTCGAGTTCCACCACCACCGGATCCGATGACGTGAGCCGCCAGCGCGTCGTGACCTCGGCGGCGAACCGCTTGCCGGTGTCACTGATGGCGGCGGCGATGTCGTAGTGGATGGCGTCGTGGCGCGGCTTGATGGTATCGGCGCGGACGGCGAGGGGGTCCTGCCAGAGGAGAGCGAGCGCGAGGAGCATGGAAAGAATCTGCCCCGGGCCCCGCCCTGATGGTAGTCCGGGACGGGCTACCGCGAGGCGGCGATCAACGCCTCCAACGCCGCATCGTCGTTCCGCTCGAACGCCGCTTCGGCCTCGAGGCTTTCCCGGTCCCGGAAGATCGTCGCGACGGCCGCGACCTTGCCCCTCCGATAGTAGGCGACCAGGCAGTCGCGGGCGAGTGGATCGCCCCGCACCACGACCTTGTCGCACGCGGTCGAGTCACCGACCAGGGCGATGGTGGCGTCGTAATGCTGGCTCCAGAAGAACGGCACGGCGGTGAACCGCTCTCCGGCACCCAGGATGTTCCGCGCCGCCACCTGTCCCATCCGCTCGGCCACGGCCCAATGCTCGATCCTGATCGGCTCGCCCCGCCGGGCGTCGGGCCACCGGGCCACGTCCCCGGCGGCGTAAATGCCCGCCGCACTCGTTTCCAGGAATTCGTTCACCAGTATCCCGCGATCCACCGTCAATCCGGCGGCCTGCGCCAGCTCCGTCGCAGGACGCACACCGACGCCGAACAGCACCAGATCGGCGGGCAGCAGGCTGCCGTCGGACAGTTGGACGCCGGCGGGGGTGATCCCCTGGACCCCGACGCCCAGATGGAAGCGTACACCATGCTCCTCGTGCACCTGTCGCACGAAGCCGCCCAGCGCCGAACCAAGCTGGATCTGGAGTGGGCGGGCCTCGGGCGCCACCACGTCCACTTCCACTCCCCGCGCGCGGAGGGAAGCGGACACTTCGAGTCCGATGAATCCGGCGCCGATGACGACGGTCCTCCTGGCCCGGGCCGCGGCCGCCGCAAGCGCCCTGCTGTCCGCCAGCGAGCGCAGGGTGCGTACGTGCGGCAGGTCGGCGCCGGGGATCGGAAGCCGGGCCGGCATTGCACCGGTGGCGATCAGCAGGCGCTCGAAGGAGAGCGGCTTCCCCGATTCGAAGCGGAGCTCGCGCGCGGGAGCATCGAGCGCGCGCACCCGGGAGCCGAGACGCCGCGTCACCTTCTGTTCGGCGAACCAGCTGTCGGAAAAGAGGGGGATCCACTCCTCCGGGGCCGTTCCCGCCAGGTAGTCCTTGGACAGGTTCGGCCGATCCACCGGCCCATCGGGCTCGGCGTCGATGAGCGTCACCTCGCCGGCGTAGCCCTCCCGGCGCAGCATCTCGGCCGCGGCGCCTCCCGCACCGCCGGCACCGAGGATCACGACCGACCTCGGGAGCGCCCGGCCGACCGGGAGTTTCCGCCGCACGGCTGTGGCTTTCGTGGACACGGTGACGCGATCGCCCCTGCGCTCCACCGTCCACTTGTCGACCGCCCGGAGCGCCGGAGCGGCGAGCGCTTCACCGGTCCGGAGGCTGAAGCAGGCGTGGTGCCAGGGGCAGCGTACCGTGTCGCCGACCACCAGGCCTTCGCCGAGCGGACCGCCGTAGTGGGTACAGACCGCGCCGATGGCAAAGACCTCGCGGCCAAAGCGGGAGAGGAGGACCGGTTCACCTGCGGCGTGACCGACGAGGGTCCCGCCATCAGGGATATCCGCGACTGGCACGCCGACAGTGAGGTCGGGCCCGGAAAGGGCTGGCGGTTGATCGGTCATCGGTACTCCATCACGGAAATGCGAGAACGGCGCCGACATCCCGCATCGGCGACATTTTCAATGTGCAGGGGCGAGGAACCCAGCGGAAGGAGGGACCAGCTCCGCGGCCGGCCGATGGGAGCCGACCGGCGCGCGGATGGATCCATACATCAGTACCCGAGCTGCTTCTGCAGGTTCTGTGCGGCGAGGAGGTGGCCCTGGAACGCCGGGGCGACCTTCTCCACGAAGGCCTTGAGTTCGGCGTTCTGGATGGCCGGAAGGAGGGTCGTGGTGACGGCGTTGATGACGGCGGTGTGGAAGGTGACCTCCTGCTGCAGGTACGCCTTGTCGAAGTCGGCGCCGTGCTTGCTGGAGAGCATCTTGAGGACGGCAGCCTGGTCGGCCGCACTCTTGTCACCGGCGGGCGGGGTCGGCGTCACGCCGAGCTTCTTGGCAAGATCCCGGCCCTGCTGCCGGACCATCGAGTGGTCGTGGGCCATCTGGGCGCCGAGCGCCCGGACCTTCGGATCGTGACCGCGCTTGGCGGCGAGGTCGCCGGTGGCGATGTCGAGGGTGTTGGCGGCGTCGAAGATCGCGACGATCGTCGGATCGTCCAGCGCGGCCTGGGATTGCACCGCGGCCTGGGATGAGCGATGCTGGGCCGGCGCGAACGCCGCGACGGCAAGAAGTGCCGCGGTCGCAGCCGCGGCAGTGACGATGATGCGCTTCATTGGAGCCTCCAGAAGGAATAAGGACGGACGGCGGTGCCGGCCGGGTTAGGCACCCCAGAAGGTAGTCAGTTAGAGTAGTAAGTCAATGATTTACTTGTCTTATTGACATAACCGATTATTTAGCATAGCTTTGCAACTGGAGGAGCTATGGTAACCACGAACTGGAATGACCGATTCCTGACGACGAGCCGAGGGCGGATCGTCGGATTGCTGCGGCGGGAGGGCCAGACCGTTGAGGCCTTGGCCCGTGCTCTTGGGCTGACCACCAACGCCATCCGGGGGCATCTGGCGATCCTGGAGCGCGATGGCATGGTGACGGCGGGTGGGCGGCGCGCCAGCGGCGGAAAGCCGGCCCAGGTCTACGTCCTCACTACCGCTGCCGAAGCTCGGCTTTCCCGTGCACACGCACCGGTCCTCCGCAGCCTGCTCGATGAGTTGGCAAGCCGCACTCCGGCCACCGAGCTGAAGGACGTTCTCCGGTCGAGCGGGCGCCGATTGGCATCTACCCGGGCTGCCGACGGGGCGCCGCTCGAAGCCCGGATCGCCGCAGCGCGCTCGGTGCTGGCGAGCCTGGGCGGCGTGACCGAGGTGGGGCATGAAGGGGGAGCGACGGTGCTGCGGGGACTCGCCTGCCCCCTGGCCGATGTCGTGACGGACCATCCGGAGGTCTGCTGCGGACTCGAGACCCTGCTCAGTGACGTGACCGGACTGCCGGTCAAGGAGCGGTGCGAGCGCGAAGGCGATCGGCCCCGGTGTCGGTTCGTGGTGGGGTGAGGTGCGAGTGGTGAGTGGCGAGGGGCGAGTGGTGAGTGGCGATCTGCCGAAGGTGCTCCGAAACATCGGGGCTAGGCGCCGAGGCCTTGCTCCCAAGTCGCATACGCGCGATCAAGATCCTCCTTGCTGGCGATCAGTTCGGCGTTGAGGCGTGCGGCCTCGGCCGCAGCGTCCTTTCCCTGGTAGAGCGCCGGATCGGCCAAGCGGGATTCAAGCGCCCGCACCGCCTGCTCCAGTTCCTGCACCCTCGCCTCCGCCGCCGCCTGCTTCCGATCCGCGGTCCGCTCCGCCGACTGTCGGGCCCGCCGCTCCCCGTCGGGCGTGGCCTTGGCCTTGGGCTTCCGCGCCTCGGCCTGCCGAGCATCCGCCGCGGCCGCGCGGGCGCGCTTCTCGCGGGAGGCGCGGAAGGCCTCGAATTCGTCGAAGGTCCCCTCGACATCCTCGATCCGTCCGTGATCCAGCGCCCAGACACGGGTCACCAGGTTCCTGAGGAGCGCACGGTCGTGGCTCACCAGGATGATCGTCCCTTCGTACGCCTCCAGGCTCTCTTCCAGCGACTCGATCGACTCGACATCGAGATGGTTGGTCGGCTCGTCGAAGACGAGGAGGTTGGCCTCTGCCAGCGCGATCATCGCGAGTGCCACGCGCGCCCGTTCGCCGCCCGACAACGACCCCGCCACGCGCAGCACCGTGTCCCCTGAGAATCCGAAGTTGCCCAGGTGTCCCTGCACCGCCCCACGGGTCCACTTGGGGCGGAGATCGGCGATGATGTCGTAGATGGATCGGTCGGGTGGCACCTGCGCCAGGTCCTGCTGATAGTACGCCACCACCGTGCCATCACCGACGCGGACCGAACCAGCGTCGGCGGGTCGTTCGCCGAGGAGGGTCTTGAGGAGGGTGGTCTTCCCCGCCCCATTGGCACCGACAAAGCCGATCACATCGCCCCGCTTGACCCGCGAGGAGAATCGATCGAGGAGCACCCGCTCACCGATGGCCACCTTCACGTCTTCGGCAATGAGTACCTGGTCACCGCCGCGGCTGCCGGCGGTGAGCGTGAAGGGGCTCACCCCGGCCTCCCCGACCGGAAGGGCCAGGCGCGGGATGTTGTCGAGCCGTCGGCGGCGCCCGCGCGCGTTGGTGGCGTTGAAGCCGGCGATGTTCCGCCGGATGTAGTCCTCCTCACGCGCGATGGCGCTGGCCTGCTTGTCGAAGGCGCGCTCCGCCGCCAGGCGCCGCTCCATCCGCACCTGGACGAAGGTGCTGTACTTCCCGGTGTACGGAACCGCGGAGCCTCCCTCGAGGTGGAGGATGTGGTCGACGACGCGCTCCAGGAAATCCCGGTCGTGGGTGACGAGGATGACGGTCTCGGCCAAACCCTTCAGGTACCCTTCGAGCCAGGTGGTCGTCTCGAGATCGAGGTGGTTGGTCGGCTCGTCGAGCAGGAGAAGGTCGGCGGGCTCCACCAGCTGGCGCACCAGGCCCAGGCGCCCCCGCTCGCCGCCGCTCAGCACGTGCACCGGCGTCGTCCTGGCGGCCTCCGGATCGAAGCCGAGCCCCTGAAGGACCGCGTCCACGCGGGCGTGGGCCTGGTACCCGCCCTGGTGCTCGAATCGTTCGAGATCGTCCGCGTACTTCTGGAGGATCTCCGGCGTGCACGCGTCGCCCAATTCCGCCAGGCGATCTCCCTGGGCGTGGATCTCCCGCTCCAGCGCGAAGAGGTCGGCATAGGCGAGCGCCGCCGCATCCCAGACCGACTCCGCGCTCCCGAAATCCCGATGCTGGTCGAGGAGGGCGATCCGCAGCCGCGATTCGCGGGAGACACTTCCGGCCGTGGGCGCCAGGTCCCCGGTGATCAGGTTGAAGAGCGTCGTCTTGCCGCTGCCGTTGCGGCCGACGACGCCCCACTTCTCCCCGCGTTCCACGGTGAAGGTGACGTCCGAGAGGAGCGTGGTCGACGCGTATCGGACCGCGACGCCGCCGATCGAGAGCTGGCTCATCCTACTTTCCCGTCCATTCGCGCCATTCCGGTTCGGCGGGGCCGACGGTCAGGCGCTGCTGATAGCGGACCAACGGCGTGACGAGCAACCGGGGCTCCTCGGCCAGGCGCCCCAACCAGCGCTCATCGGAGAGCCCGGCGGCACCGAGCCCGAGTTCCGCAAAGCGACGGGAGCTCCGATCGACCAGGGCGGCGACACCGAACTTCCGGGCAAAGCGGCCGAGTTCACCGGGCGAGGCGGGGCGTTCGTCGAGATCGCAGAAATGCACCTTGATGCGGCGCTCGGCAAAGAACCGGAGCGCCGCGCGCGTTGCCGCGCTCTTGCGGGTGCCGAAGACCTGGACCTCCATCGGGGCGGGAAGATAGTTGGAAAGAGAGCTCGGAGCTTGGAGTCGGGAACCTGGAGCTTGCAGCTCTTGTCTTGGCTGCAAGCTCTCAGCTCCCCGCTCCAAACTCCCCCAATTACGACCACAAGACTCGGAATCTTGGCCCGCAACGTCGAGTGCCCTTTGCGGGTCCCAAGCGTCGCGCGACGGGGCGGCTGTGGCTAGATTCGAAAGTTCACGACCCGGAGTCCCACTCCGGGACCTTCCCTGCCGGATGGACCGGCCGCATGACTGTGGCCAGGAGACTGCACGAGAGTGGCACCTCCCGCGGTACTGCAACGCAGCTGGGCCCGGCTGGAGCGTCGGGTCCAGGGATTCTCTCCCCTCGACCGGCTGACAGTCGTCTATGTCGCCTGCTCCACCGGGATCCTCCTGGCGCACATCGCCGGGTGGCGGGAGGAGCGTCCCACGCCGGTCGAGGCGGGATGGCTGCTCGTGGCCAACGGCCTCCTCTTCGTGGCGGTGCTGGTGGCGCCGCGCGCGCGGGCGGTCCGCAAGCATTCGTTCCTGGCGGAGTGGTATGTGCCGTTCGTGGTGAGCGCGCTGTACGCCGCCATCGGGCTGCTCAACGGCTCCCCGATGGTGGTGGACACGTCCTTTGACCATATCGTGCAGCGTTGGGAGCTGGTGGTCTTTGGCCAGCAGGTGGCATACACCTGGGGACGGATGATGCCGAGCGTGGCGCTGTCCTGGTTCCTGGGGCTCTGCTATCTCGCGTTCTACTTCATCGTGATCGTCGGGCCGGCGGTGCTCTGGGGAGTGGGGCGGCGGGCCGCCTCCCGCCAGACCATCTACGCCATCGTGCTGTCGTTCTTTGCCTGTTACGTGGTGTTCCTCCTCTTCCCGGTCGGCGGCCCTCCCTACTTCTGGAACTGGCCCACCGGCCCCGGCAACAATGCGTGGCCGGTCCTGGTGGCGCGGCACATCATCGAAGGCCAGGACTCGTTCGGCACGGCGTTCCCGTCGAGCCACGTGGCCGCGGCCCTCACCGCGGCGTATTTCACCTACCGCGGATGGCGTCCACTCGGGCTTGCCCTGCTGGTCCCCGCGCTCGGCATCATCGCGGCGGTGGTCTACCTCCAGATCCACTACGGCGTCGATGCGCTGGCCGGGATCCTGGTGGCGGTCGTGGTCTGCCTCGTGACGCCGCGGCTCTGCCCCGCCACGGCGCCGCTGGGGCGGGCGGAGAGTTGCGCCGAGCCGTCGGAGCCCGCCACCGCCGAGGCGTGACGGCACCGTGATGCACGACGCCCCGCCTGGTCGCAACCGACCGGGCGGGGCGTTCGCCTTCACGGACGCCGGGCTACAGCGTCTTCAGGTCGATGACGAACCGATACCGCACGTCGCCCTTGATGGTGCGCTGGTACGCCTCGTTGATCTGCTTGACGGGGATGATCTCGACATCGGCGGAGATGCCGTGGACCGCGCAGAAGTCGAGCATCTCCTGGGTCTCCCGGATGCCGCCGATCCCGGACCCGGCCAGTCGGCGCCGGTTGCGGATGAGTGAGAACGCCTGGACCGGCGCCGGATGCTCCGGCACGCCGAGGAGCACCATGGCGCCGTCACGGCGGAGGAGGCCAAGGTAAGCGTTGAGGTCATGATCGGCCGAGACGGTATCGAGCAGGAGGTCGAATCGGTTGGCGTGCTTGGTGAACGCCTCCTTCGACCTGGTGTTGACGAATTCCCGGGCCCCCAGGCGCTTGGCGTCAGGTTCCTTGGCCGACGAGGTGCTGAAGACCGCCACCTCGGCCCCCATCGCCGCGGCGAGCTTGACCGCCATGTGCCCGAGGCCGCCCAGGCCGATGACACCCACCCGCTGACCGGCGGCCACTCCGAAATGCCGGAGCGGCGAGTACGTGGTGATGCCGGCGCAGAGGAGCGGCGCCACGTTGGCGAGCGGGAGCTTGGCCGGCACCTGGAGCACGTACTTCTCGTCCACCACGATCTGGGATGAATACCCGCCGAAGGTCCGTGTCTTCCCGTCCTGTTCGGTGCTGTTGTAGGTGTAGGAGGTGGCCCGTTCGCACATCTGCTCGAATCCATCCCGGCAATTGGCGCATTTGCGACAGGAATCCACGAAGCAGCCGACCCCGGCCAGATCGCCGACGCGGAACTTCCTGACGGTACCTCCGACCTTGGCCACGCGACCGACGATCTCGTGGCCGGGCACCATCGGGAAGAGCGCGGGGCCCCACTCTTCGCGGGCCTGGTGGATGTCGGAGTGGCAGATCCCGCAGAAGAGGATCTCGATCAGCACGTCATTGGGGCCGACGGCTCGGCGCTCGAAACTGAACGGCTCGAGCGCGGCCTTGGCCTTCTTGGCGGCGTATCCACGGGTAGCGAGCATGGCGGACCTCGACTGCGGAAGGGCGGCCGTCAACCGACGTGTTCTGGTGGGGAAATGTAAGCGAGGAGCCCGCCCAGCAGGATCACGAACGTCATCACGAGCACCTCATAGCGCACCGACCGCCGCAGTTTCGTGGCGGTAGCGGCCTCGGTGGCGCGAGGCACCAGCACGAACTTGTGGTAGGCGCCAAAGAGCACCAGGATCCCGACGCCCACCGTCTTGGCGATCGCGACGGCGCCGTAATCGGAATGGAACAGGTCGCGCCACGAGGGAAGGAAGAGGAGCGCCACGATGAATCCCGTGACGGTCACCACCACCACGGACGCGAGCGCGGCGCCGGAGACCCGCCCCACGCCGAATGCGTGTTCCGGGAGCGACGGGTCGGCCAGCAGGAGCCAGAGGAGCCCACCGAGCCAGGTCGCTCCGGCAAGGAGGTGGAGCGCCTTGGCCGGAAGGGACCAGTCGGTGGCCATGGTCGCCGCGTGGCCGACGTGGGCGCTGGCCACGAGGGCACCGAGCCCCAGCACCGCCCCCACGACCGGTCGGGGCACGGCCGTGGCGGCGACGGCCGCCAGGAACACCAGCGCCATCCGGATGATCTCCGCGTGCCCCGCATCGGTCGAGGTGAGGAGCGCGAGCGCATCGGCATCGAGCCGCTGATCAAGCGACGCGTTGAGCATCCATGCCACGAGGTGGAGCACCAGGAACACGACGGCCACCCATCCGAGCGTGGTGGCGGCCCGTCGTGGCGCGCCGCCACCGGCGGGGAGGAGCCAGGCGAGGAGTGCCAGGAGTCCGACGCTCCCCATCAGGGTGCCCACGCCGAGGCCGCGCAGTACCGCGGGCACGACGGGCGCACCCTTGAAGTAGAGCCCCGGGGGCTGATCGAGATCGGAGTCGGCGGAGGAGCGGAGGGACGCAGGGACGGAGAGGCGGAGGGACGGAGAGACAGCGGGATGGTTGGACGGATGGGCGGATCCGTGGAGCGCCGGCGCGGTGACGCCGAGCAACGCCGCCGCAAGGACGAGAGCGGACCGGTGACTCAGGCGCATCTCACGCCCCGTCCTTCCGCACCCAGCGCGCATAGATGACCGTCAGGACGGCAAAGACGAGCGGGAGCGTCACCAGCAGCATCAACCCCCCGCCGATGGCCTGGTCCTGCAACGGGCTCAGGCCGCTCATCCGTGGCGCCAACTCATAGGTGGCATACTTGGGGAACTCTCCCAGCAGGAGCCACATCGCGATGTAGACGTGCGGCTGGGTACCGAAGAACAGGTACACCATCTGGACCAGCGGCATGAAGCGAGGGCGCGGCGGCTCCGGCAATACCACCGGCCACCAGAAGAAAAGTCCGGAGACGAACCACGAGAGATCGAGTGCAAAGGCCCCGAGCTGCTGCTTCATCAGCCCGTCGACGACGCCCGGAAGGTGGGAGATGACCATCACGGCGGTGAAGACGATCATCGCGAGGAGCGGCCGGGTCCCCGCCCGGATGATCGGCCCGGTCACCCGATTCGCGAGGACCGACCTCGCCCCTTCGGGGCCGAGCCCGAGGAGGAGGAGCGGCGGTGCCACCATCGCCAGTACGAGGAACTGGGCGGAGTGGACCCACATCAGGTAGCCGGCACCGAGGGGGCCCACCGGCCAGTCGAGGGTGCCCCAGAGCAGGAGCACCGAGAACCAGCGAAGAAGCGTGCGCCAACGCGGCGGCCGCTGGGCGGAGCGGCGCACCGCGCGTTCCAGCCCGATGACGAGGGCGATGACGAAGATCCAGACGCCGGGGAAGGCCTGCCAGGCCCAGGTCCAGGTGGTGCCGCGCGCGGAACACCACCACTGGATGTCGAGCACCGGTCAGCGGCCGCGCGGGCCGAGGGCGGCGTCGAGATCGGCGTAGGAGACGACGCGCGCTGAGACCACGAGGGTGCCGGCGTTCCGGAAGGTGAGGGTGAGCGGGAGCGAGTCACCGGCAAGGAGCGTGCGGTGGAGCCCGGTGAGCATCACGTGGTCGGCGCCCGGTTCGAAGCGCACCGTGTCGCCGGCGGGGACCGGGACGGCGGCAGCCATCTCCATCCGGACCATCCCGCCCATCGGGGTCGAGCGGTGCATCATCGTGGTGTCGGCGTCGGGAGAGGTGACGCCGATGAGCGTGTCGTCGGGGCCGTCGTTGATGATCGTGAAGTAGGCACCACCGGGGCCGCCGCGTTGCGGCTCCGGGGAGACCACGTGTGTCACCGTGATGGACCCCAGGTGATACACCGGGGCAGCCGGATGACAGGCTGCGGCCGCCAGCAACACCAACGCCGCCGCGCCGCGCGCCCTCACTTGCCGCTCCACGCGCCCTGGAGCAGGAGCGGGATGTCGTGGGCCCAGTCCTCCTGCCGGGTGCCGAATGGATACACCACGTGCGCACTGTCGTCGGGGGTGAACGCGATCACCTGCGCCGCGTGCCCCACTTCGTAATTCCCCGCAGAGTCCGGGGCGCTGGTGGGGAGCGCCAGAGCCACCCTGGAATCCGATTCGAACCGGACCAGGGTGGTGTCGTCGCCGCGGAGCCCGATGAACGCGGGGTCGAAGGCATCGAGCCAGCGGCGGATGACCTGGGTGGAATCGCGCCGAGCGTCGGTGGTCACGAAGACCACCTGGATCCGGTCCCGATCCTCGTGCGTGAGATTCTTGAGCACCGCGGCCAGGTTGGCCATGTGCACCGGGCAGACATCGGGGCAATGCGTGTATCCGAAGAAGAGAAAGGTGATGTGCCCCTTGGTGGCGTCGTAGAACGAGAAGGGCTTCCCGTCGGTGGCGGTGAGGGTCGCGTGGGGGCGGGGGAACGCCACCGGCAGGACGATGCCGTGGAAATCGGAGCCCTGGGGACCGCGGGCGCAACCGAGGAGCAGCGCCGACAGGAGGAGACCCGACAGCCGGCGGGTGGTCACTTGCCGGGCCGGAAGAGAAATTTGAAGCTGCCGCGCATCGCGTGACCGTCGGCCGACATCGCGCGCCAGATGACCGTATAGGCGCCGGGCGCCATCGCGCCGGTGACCTGGGCGGTGAGCGGAGCGTCCTCGCCCGCTTCGATGGCTGGCTTGGCCACCGCCACCGCCGCACCCCCCGGGCCCCGCAACTCGATCCGCGCCACCGCGGCCTCGGGGCGCTCGGTGAACCAGAGCCGGATGACCTTGGGGGCCACCGCCACGGTGTCATTGACGCCGGGTTCGGCGTGTTTCAGGTGCAGATGGAACTCGGGGGCGGGCCGGGCAGGCCGGGCGGCCAGGAGGAGCGGAAGGGCGAGCAGGGCGGGCCACAGATGCAAGCGACGGATCGCGGAAGGACGGAGCACGGGAAGATCCTTGCAGGGCTGACGAAGAGCGCGGGACGGATCCCCCGCCCCGCATGAACGTGCCTGCAAGATACACGAACCCCGCTCGGCGCGAGGCCGGGCGGGGTTCGGTCGCGGGTGGCCGCGGTGGGGTGGCCGCAGACCGCCGCCTACTGGCGACAGGCCCCGTGCGGGTCGGGCTTCGGGTGGTCGACCACCGGCCGATGGTCGAGATCCGCCACGTGCACGGCCAGGTCCTCGAGGTAGTTGTCGATCCGCGCCATATGGGCGTAGTCGATGTACTCCGGCTCGTCGGTCACCTGGTGATAGTCGGAGTGCAGGCCGGTCGTGAAGAAGATGATCGGAATGCCGTAGCGCGCATATTCGTAGTGGTCGCTGCGGCAGTAGATGTTCGCCGGGTGCCCGTCGGCGTCGATCGAATAGTCGAACGTGAGACCGTGGTGCCCCGACTTGTTGACCGACTCGGCCAGGTCGCCCAGTTCCGTGGACAAGCGGCGGGACCCGACCAGTTGGACATAGTTCGGGCTCCCGTGGATCGCCTCCCCGTCCTTGGTGAAGCCGGTCACGTCCCACGCGTCACCCCGGCCCACCATATCCATGTTGAGCTGCGCCACGATCGAGTCACGCGGCACGGTCGGGTGATCGGTGAAGTATGCCGAACCGAGGAGACCCTTCTCCTCGCCGACGTGCCAGACGAAGAGCATCGAGCGCTTCGGCTTGTGCTTGAGTGACGCCATCTTCTGCGCGATCTCGAGGACGCTGACCGTGCCGGAGCCGTCGTCGTCGGCACCGTTGGAGATGGAGTCGAGCCGCGCGGTCCCCGGGTGCTTGGCGCGCCACGCCGCGAGGACCGTGTTCACCTCTGCCTGCTCCTCCGGCGTCGCCTGCTTCCCGCCCTGATCGGCGCCGTTGGGCCGGACGATGTGGTTGAAGATGCGCATCGAGTCGTGGTCGACCGGATGGTCGTTCATGCCGATATGGTCGTTGTGGGCGCCCATGGCCACGTACTCACCCTTGAGCTTCGCGTCGCTGCCGGGGAGGATGGCCACCACGTTCCGGGCCGGGAACTCGACCGG
>DASSGV010000058.1:0-24432 GCA_035693225.1 Gemmatimonadales bacterium
CCGTGCAGATCCACCAGCAGGCGTCCCAGGTCCGAGAGCACGGCGAGCGTGGTGGGGCTGCCGTTCACCCAGGCGCGGGAGCGCCCCTCGGCGGAGATCTCCCGCCGGATGACGACCCGCCCTTCGTCGACGTCGAGGCCCAGCTCTTCGATCCGACGCCGGCGCGGCGCATCGGCGATCTCGAAGGCGCCCTCCACCACGGCGCGCGCGGCGCCGGGGCGGACCAGCCCGCTGTCGGCGCGCTCACCGAGGAGCAGGGCGATCGCGTCCACCAGCATCGACTTGCCCGCGCCGGTCTCCCCGGTGAGGACGTTGAGCCCCGGACCCAGCTGGAGGGTGACCTCCGCGATCGTCGCGAGATCACGGACGCGGAGTTCCGCGATCACGGGCGTGCTTCGCGGCCGAGAAGGTCGCCCCAGTGCAGCTTGGTGCGCATCACGCCGAAGAAACCGTTCTCGTCGGAGAGCCGGACGAGGAGCACCGAATGGTCGGCGCGGCGGACGTGGACGCTGTCCCCCGCGGTGAGCGTGGTGCCGACCTGCCCGTCGAAGGAGACCAGCAGCTCGTCGGCCCACGGGGCGATCGGATCGATCGTCACCCGGCTGCGGCCGTGGACCACGAGGGGCCGGACGGCCAGGGTGTGGGCGCAGATCGGCGTGACGAGGAGTGCTTCGACACCCGGGACGACCACCGGACCGCCGGCAGAGAGCGAGTAGGCCGTGGAGCCCGTGGGGGTGGCCACGATGAGCCCGTCGGCGCTGTAGGGGCCGACATCCTCGCCGCCGATGGAGAGTCGGAGCCGGATGACCCGTGCCACGCCGCCTTTGTGGACCACCACGTCATTGAGCGCATGGGTGACCGAGCGCTCGGTGCCGTCACTGGAAACGATCGACGCCCGCAGCACCATCCGCCGGTCGATGGCGTGGTGGCCCTGGGCCAGCGCGTCCAGTGCGACGGCCAGCGAGTCCCGTGCCGCGGCGGTGAGGAAGCCGACCCGACCGAGGTTGACGCCGAGGATGGGGGCCTCGCGTCCACCGAGGAGGCGGGCGCCGCGAAGGAGGGTCCCGTCTCCGCCGAAGGTGATGAGGAAGTCGAGCGGGGCCGCATCCAGCGCGCCCACGGGCGCCGGCCAGAGCGCCTCCAGGCCCGCTTCACTGAAGAGCGTGATGCCCCGCTTCGGCGCCTCGCGTGCGAGGATGTCGATGAGGGGGCCCAGGTCGCCGTAGCGCGGGTTGCCGACGACGCCGACGTTCATCGCGCCTCGAGGCTCTCCTCGCGGCGGAGCGCCACGATCCGGCGGGCGATGCCGTCGGCGGTAAGGCCGAACGACTCGAGCTGTTCCGCACGCGGCGCCTGTTCCTGCAGCCGGTCGGGCACGCCCAACGGCACCACACGCACCTCCGGCCGGGTGGTCTGCAGGATCCCCGCCAGCGAGGCGCCGAAGCCGTTCACCACCGTGCCTTCCTCCACCGTGACGAGGGTGCGGTGGCGTCCGACCAGCGTCTCCAGCATGGCCCGGTCGTACGGCTTGAGGAACCGGGCGTTCACGACCGTGCAGTCGATGCCGTCGGCGGCGAGGCGTTCGGCGGCCGCGAGGGCGGGGAGCACCATCGTCCCGACGCCGAGGATGGCGAGGTCCTTCCCTTCCCGCAGGAGCTCCCAGGTGCCGTACGCCACCGCGGGGACCTGCTCCGCCGGCGACGGATCGGTGGGGGTCTTGTCCCGGGGGTAGCGGGTGCAGAAGGGGCCGTCGTGCTGGAGTGCGCACTTGAGGAGGCCCACCAGCTCGTTGCCATCCTTCGGTGCCGTGACCGTCATCTCCGGCACCGCCAGCATATAGGCGATGTCGTAGAGGCCCATATGGGTCTGGCCGTCCTCACCCACCAGGCCGGCGCGATCCATCGCGAAGATGACCGGCAGCCGCTGGACGGCCACATCGTGGATGATGTTGTCGTAGGCGCGCTGCAGGAAGGTGCTGTAGACCGCCACCACCGGCCGAAGCCCCTGGGTGGCGAGTCCGCCGGCGAAGGTGACGGCGTGTCCCTCCGCGATGCCCACGTCGAAGAACCGTTCCGGCCACCGCTTCTGGAAGATGTTGGTCCCGGTCCCCGAGGGCATCGCCGCGGTGATGACCACGAGGTCCTGGCGCTGCGCCGCGATCGACGTCACCGCCTCCCCGAAGGCCTGGGTCCAGGCCACCGGGCCGCTCGACTTCTTGCGCGCTTCGCCGGTCACCGGATCGTACGCCGCCAGCCCGTGCCACTTCTCCTGGTTGGCCTCCGCCAACGGGAAGCCCTTCCCCTTCTGGGTCAGCACGTGGAGCACGCGCGGCCCCTTCATCTGGTGCACGAAGGCAAGCGTCTCGCCGAGCTTGTGGAGATCGTGCCCGTCGATCGGACCGAAGTAGCGGAACCCCAGCTCCTCGAAGAGCATCCCGTCGGACCAGAGGTTCTTGACGCTCTCCTCGACCGTCCTGGCGAAGTCCGACACCCGTTCGCCGAAGGGGCCAGGGATCGAGCCGGTGATCTTCTTGA
Source organism: Gemmatimonadales bacterium (assembly GCA_035693225.1). Lineage (GTDB taxonomy): Bacteria > Gemmatimonadota > Gemmatimonadetes > Gemmatimonadales > GWC2-71-9 > CAMLHU01. The sequence continues at coordinate 2,535 of DASSGV010000058.1, forward strand.
CCAGGTCGCGGGCCCGGTTGGCGGTGGGGCTCGCGACGATCCCGCCCAGCATCTTGCTGATGGCGCCGACGTTCGGGCTGATGCTCATCCCGTTGTCATTGAGGATGAGCAGGATGTCCCGGTCGGAGTGGCCGGCGTTGTTCATCCCCTCATAGGAGAGGCCGCAGGTGAGGGCACCATCGCCCACGACGGCGATCACCTCGTGGTCCTCCCCCTTGAGGTCCCGCGCGGTGGCCATGCCGAGTGCCGCCGACATCGCCGTGCCGGCGTGGCCGGCGCCGAACTGGTCGTGCACGCTCTCGGTGCGCTTGAGGAACCCGGAGATGCCGCCGGTCTGGCGCAGGGTCTCGAACCGGTCGTTGCGGCCGGTGAGGATCTTCCACGGATACGCCTGGTGCCCCACGTCCCAGACGACCTTGTCGCGGGGCGAGTCGAACTCGTAGAGGAGCGCAATGGCGAGTTCCACGACACCGAGCCCCGCGCCGATGTGCCCGCCGGTGACCGAGACCGCGTCGATCATCCGGTCACGGATCTCCTGCGCCAAGGCGGGAAGCTGGTCACGCTTCAGGCGCTTGAGGTCGGCGGGGGACGAGATGCCATCGAGCAGGGTCATGCGGGTGGGGGCTCCAGGCGGGCGTGGTTAAGAGTGAAAAGTGAAAAGTAAGAAGTGAAAAGTGAAAAGTGAAAACTGCTTCCCGCCCTCCGCCGTCTGTTAGCCGTCAGCTGATAGCGCTTCGCCGTTAGCTGTTGGCTGATAGCTGTTGGCTGATAGCTGTTGGCTGATAGCTGTTAGCTGTTAGCTGTTAGCTGTTGGCTGATAGCTGTTGGCTGTTGGCTGTTAGCTGTTGGCTGTTGGCTGTTGGCTGATAGCTGATAGCTGATAGCGCTTCGCCGCTAGCTGCACTTCATCTGCTCCGCTCCACAATATACTGTCCCAACGCCCCGAGGGGACCGGTCGGCACCTCGGCCCAGACGAGGTGATCGACGGCGCGACGGGCGAGGTCGCGGGCCTCCGCGCGCGCTCCGGCAATGCCCAGCAGCCGCACGAAGGTCGACTTGGCGCGGACGGCATCCTTGCCGGCGGTCTTGCCGAGGGCCTCACTGGTGGCGGTCACGTCGAGGACGTCGTCGGCCACTTGGAAGGCGAGCCCGATGTCGAGCCCGAAGCGCCGCAGTGCCTCCACCTCCTCGGCGCCGGCGCCGGCGGCGACACCGCCGAGAGCGCAGGCGGCCCGGATGAGCGCGCCGGTCTTGCCGTGGTGCACCCGGGTGAGCTCTGCGAGATCGAGGTCATGCTCCTCGGCCTCGAGGTCGGCCCATTGCCCCCCGACCATCCCCTCGACCCCGCCGGCGATGAACAGCTCGCGCGCCATCCGGCCGAGCGCCGTGGCATCGAGGCCGAGTTCGTCCGCGGCGGCGGCGAGGATGCGGGCCGCGAGGGGCACCAGCAGGAATCCGGCGCGGGTGGCCGTGGGGACGTCGAACGCCTTGTGCGTGGTGGGGCGTCCCCGCCGGAGGTCGTCGTCGTCCATGCACGGCAGGTCGTCGTGGACCAGGGAGTACGCATGCACCGTCTCGACCGCAGCCGCGACCCCATCGATCCCGGCGTGGGACCCTCCGACCGATCGATACGAAGCGAGCACCAACGCCGCGCGGACCCGCTTGCCCGGACTCAGGAGCGCGTAGGCCGCCGCCTCGCCGGCCGCACCCGGCAGTTCCGTGCGGAGCGTGTCGGCCCACCGGCCCAGGCGCTCATCCATCCTGCCGCGCGCCTCGACGAGCAGCGCCTCGGCGCCGGCGGAATGCTCAGTCGAGGTCAACGAGCCGGAGCTCCCCGGTGGCGTCTTCGAGCACCTTCTGGACGCGGGTCTCGACCGCCGCGAGTTGTTCCCGCGCCGCCCGAAGCCGCCCGACCCCTTCCTCGAAGAGCGCGATGGCCCGGTCGAGGTCGAGGTCACTCCCCTCCAGCGTCCGGACGATCTCCTCCAGCCGGCGGAGTTCCTCCTGAAGGTTCGGCGCGTCGGTCGGCCGTTCGGTGGTCGCAGCCTTCTTGGGCATCGTGCCTTCTCCTTACGTGGGTTCGACGCGGGCGTTGACCGATCCGTCGCTCACCCGGAGGGTGAACGCCGCCCCGGGAGGCAGTGCCTGGACCGTCATCAGCACCCGCCCCTGGGCTGTGGTCGCCACCGCGTACCCGCGACCCAGCACCTTGAGCGGGCTCAACGCATCGAGCTGGGCGGCAAGCCGCTCGAGGCGCTGTCCGCGCTCCCGGAGAAGGTCACGGAGCGCCGCGTCGAGACGGTCGCCGCTCCGGGCCAGGCGCTCGTGCGCCAGGCGTCCTCGCTGGGTGAGCGATCCCGCGAGCCGCGTGGCGAGATCCTGGGTCCGACGCCACCACGCCTCCCGGTCCGGCACCACCAGTTCCGCCGCAGCGGACGGGGTCGCCGCGCGGGCATCGGCAATAAGGTCGGTGAGCGAGATATCGGTCTCGTGGCCCACCGCCGAGACCGTCGGCACCGCAACGCGCGCGAGCGCTCGGCAGACCGGCTCGCGGTTGAACACCTCGAGGTCCTCGCGTGCCCCGCCGCCGCGCCCGACGATGCACACATCGATGCCCGGCACCCGACCCACCCGGCCCAGCGCCGCGACCACCTCGGCCTCGGCCTCGCTTCCCTGCACCTTGGTCCCGAAGACGATGACACGGATCGCCGGCCAGCGCCTTCGCGCCACCGTCACGATGTCGTGCAGGGCCGCACCGTCCAGGCTCGTGACCACGGCGATGGTACGGACGAACGACGGCAGCGCACGCTTCCGTGCCGGATCGAAGAGCCCGTCCTTTTCCAGGGCCTTCCTGGTGCGCTCGAGCTCGAGTTGCTTGGCGCCGATCCCGGCCTGCGCCAGCAGCCTGGTGACCGTGAGACGGAATTCGCCCCGTTCCTCCCAGACCGTCGGCGTCCCGAAGAGGAAGACCGGCGTCCCGTCGACGGGCGCCGGGCCGACCTTGGCGGCGTTGGCGCGCCACATCACGCAGCGGATCTGGGCGTCGGCATCCTTGAGGGTGAAGTACCAGTGACCGCTCTGGTAGGTCTTGAGGCCCGACACCTCACCCTGGACCCACACCGGCCCGACCTCACCCTCCAGCAGCCGGCGACACCGACGATCGAGCTCGGCGACGGTGAGCGCTGCTTCGACCGGCTGGGTCGCGGACTCAAAGAGATCGGTCATCGTTGGATGGGCGAAGGAGCGAAGGAACGGGTGGACTGGTGGATCGGTGGATGGGTGGGATCGACCTCGGTCGCACGATCCGTCCATCCGGCTATCCGCCCGACTCCGCCGCCTGAATGGTGTTCTTGAGCACCATGGCGATCGTCATCGGGCCCACGCCGCCGGGGACCGGGGTGATGGCCGAGGCGACCTCGGAGACCGGGCCGAAATCCACGTCGCCGGTGAGGCGGTAGCCCTTCGGCTTCGAGGCATCGTCCACCCGGTTGATGCCGACGTCGATCACCACCGCGCCGGGCTTGACCATCTCGCGGGTGACGAACGCCGGGCGCCCGATGGCGGCGACGAGGATGTCGGCGGTGCGGGCGATGCCGGGAAGATCGCGGGTCTTGGAATGACAGACCGTGACCGTGGCGTTCCCTCCCGGCCGGTCCTGCATCAGGAGGTTGGCGAGCGGCCGGCCGACGATCGTGGAGCGTCCGAGCACCACGGCGTGGGCGCCCCTGGTCTCGATCCCCTCGCGGAGGAGCATCTGGACGATCCCCCACGGTGTGGCGGGCTTGAAGGCCTTCGAGTCGCCGAGGACCAGGCGCCCGACGTTGATCGGGTGGAAACCGTCCACATCCTTCGCCGGCGAGACGTGCAGCAGTACCCGTTCGGTGTCGATCTGCTTCGGGAGCGGGAGCTGGACGAGGATCCCGTGGATCTCGGGGTCGACGTTGAGCTGGTCGATCAGCGTCAGGAGCTCCGACTCGGACGTGGTGGCCGGAAGGAGGATGGTGCGGGAGAGCATCCCCGCTTCCTCGCACGCCTTGCCCTTGCTGCGGACGTAGGACTGGCTGGCCGGATCGTCGCCGACGAGCACCGCGGCAAGCCCGGGGCGGCGGCCCCGCGCCGTGAGCCGCTGCACGTCCTCGACCATCTCGGCCCGCAGTCGCCTGGCGAGCCCGGTCCCGTCGATGATCCGCGCGGTCATCGCGCGAAATCCACGGCCCGGCTCTCGCGCACCACCACCACCTTGATCTGGCCGGGATATTGGACCTCGCCCTCGATCTTCCGCGCGATCGACTCGCAGAGGGTCGCCGCCTGGGCGTCGTCGATCCGGTCGGGGGTCACGATGACCCGCACCTCGCGCCCCGCCTGGATGACGTTGGTCTTCTCGACACCGGGATAGCCGTTGGCGATCTCCTCCAGCTTGGTGAGGCGCTTGACGTAGGTCTCGAACGCCTCGCGCCGTGCCCCGGGACGGGAGCCGCTGATCGCATCGGCGGCCTGCACCAGCACCGACTCGGAGCTTTCGTGCGGGACGTCGTCGTGGTGGGCGTGGATGATGCCGACCACCGCGGCCGTCTCGCCGAACTTCCGGGCGAGCTCGACGCCGAGTTCCACGTGGGTGCCCTCGTGCTCGTGGGTGAGCACCTTGCCGATGTCGTGCAGCAGCGCGCCCCGCTTGGCCAGCGTCACGTCAAGCTTGAGCTCGGCGGCCATCATCCCGGCCAGCCACGCCACTTCCTTCGAGTGCTCGAGGATGTTCTGGCCGTACGAGGTGCGGTACCGCATCCGGCCGATGAATTTGATCAGCTCGGGATGGAGGCCGTGGACGCCGGTCTCGTAGGCCGCCTGCTCGCCCAGCTCCACCAGCTGGACGTCGAGCTCCTTCTGGACCTTGGCGACGACCTCCTCGATCCGGCCGGGATGGATCCGCCCGTCGGCGATCAGCGCCTCGAGCGCGCGACGGGCCACCTCGCGGCGGACCGGTTCGAAGCAGGAGATCACCACGGTATCGGGAGTGTCGTCGATGATGACGTCGACGCCGGTGGCGGTCTCGAAGGCGCGGATGTTGCGGCCCTCCCGCCCGATGATCCGGCCCTTCATCTCGTCGCTCGGGAGCGTGACGGCGGCCACGGTGCTCTCGGCGGTGCTCTCCGCCGCCACCCGCTGGATGCTCATCGCGATGATCCGACGGGCATCCCGCTCGGCCCCGCGCTTGGCCTGCTCCTTGATGTCGCGCACCAGTGCGGCGGCCTCGCTCCGGGCCTCGTCCTCCACCCGATGGACCAGTTCCCGCTTGGCCTCCTCGGCGGTGAGTCCGGCGAGCTTCTCGAGCCGGGCCAGCTCCTCGCCGCGACGCTTGTCGAGCTCCTGCGCCTGCTGGGTGAGCTCCTGCTCCCGGCGCTTGAGCGTCGCGTCGCGGTCGACGACGGCGCGTTCCTGCTGCTGCACCTGGCGCCCGCGCTGTTCCAGCTCGCGGTCCCGGTCCTCGACCCGGCGTTCCAGCCGCGCCTGTTCCTCCCGGCGCCGCTGGACCTCCTGCTCCAGCTCCTCGCGCAGCTTCAGGAGGGATGTCCGGCCTTCGAGGATCAGCTCCTCGCGGGCGGCCGTGGCGGCGCGGGTGGCATCCGCGACCAGGCGTTCCGCATCGGACCGGGCGGACGCCTGGATCCCGCGCGCACTCTTCTTTTCGCGTCGGATGTACAGCAGCGTGAACAGAATTGAGATGAGCAGGCCGGCGCTGAGGCCGCCCAGCATCGAGAAGAGCAGGTCGTTGGACATCGATCTATCTCCCACGCGGTCAGGGGCCGCGGGATGGTCAACCGGACAGGGGCCGGTCGTTCAGGGAACGTGCGCCGACGTCGAGCTGCGATCCCCGCGCTTGGCGGGCGGGAGGACCCGTGCCACGTCGTCGGCCAATGCCGCCAGGCGGGACGCCACTTCGCGATCGCCCCGTCGGGCCTGGAACAGTTCATCGGTGATGGCGAGCGCGGCGAGCACCGCCGCCTTCTGTCCATCCAGGGTCGGGAGCATCTCCCGCACCCGCTTGAGGGCCGCATCCAGGTAGGCGGCGACCTCCTTGGTGTACTCGGCCGGCAATTCGGACCGGACCGTGTACTCATCGCCGCCGATCCAGACCTTCACCGCCTGCTTGCTCGCGGTCATGCGGCACCATCCTCAAGGTCGCGCTCGAGGAAGGCGAGCCGCTGGATGAGGGCCCGTACCCGCTCCGTGGCGGCGTCGAGCCGCGTTCGCAGCGCCTGGTTCTCGCCTTCGAGGTCCGCCACGCGCTGACGCACCTGGATGAGCTCCGGTCCCGCCAGCATCCCGCCCTTGGCCTTGAGCTCGGAGAGCTCCTGCTCCGCGTGCAGCGAGCGGCGGCGCCATGTGGCCAGTTCATCGCCCACGTGGCGGAGGAGGCGCTCGAGATCGTCGAGGGCGCCGAAGTCAGGACGTTCGTAGCTGGACACCGGCCTCCCGTTGCAGGGCGGTCATCACCCGGTCCATGGCACCGTCCACCTCGGAATCACGGAGGGTCCGTCCGGAGTCGCGGAAGGTGAGCCGGAGCGTGAGCCCCCGACTGCCCTCCGGCACCTTGGCACCCCGATACTCATCACGCACGCCGATCGATTCCAGATGTTCCCCGCCGGCCCGCGCCACCAACCGCTCGAGCCGCGCGGCAGCGACATCCGCCGGTACCGTGAGCGACAGGTCGCGTTCCACCGCGGGAAAGGCCGGCAATGGCCGGAACCGGACCGGGAACCGCGGTGCCGGGTCGAGCGAGAGTTCGAAGCCGTAGAGCGGCGCCGCCCACGGTGGTGCATCCGCCGATCGGGATCCCGCCCAGCCGATCACCTGCCCGTCGGGGGTGACCGCAACCCATTCATCGCCTTCAACTTGCACGAGCGCATCGGGGTGCGCCAGAGCGACCGCCGACTCGAAGAGCGCCTTCAGGTCCCAGCGATCGTACAGCTCATCGGACGGCGCGCTCCAGTGGTGCGGCGACCGCCGCCCGGTCACCACCCCCGCGACGTGGCGCGCCTCCGTCGGCGATCGCCCCGGCCCTGCCGCCGTGAATACCGTCCCGATCTCGAAAAGCCGGACACCTTCGACCTGGCTGGCCCAGTTGAGTTCGACCTGGCGGGTGAGCCCGGGGAGCAGTCGCCGCCGGAGGCACGCCTCATCGGCGGCGAGCGGGTTCCGGAGCCTGACGCTCCACTGGCCGTCGCCCGCGGAGAACGGCAGCGACTGCGCCTCGGCCAGGCCGAGTGCGGCGAGCCCGCGCCGCACGCGGTCGGCGGCCACTTCGATGGAGGCGTCGGCGAGCGCACCGAGTCGGTAGGGCCGCAGTTCGCCGGGGAAGGCGTCGTAGCCGTGCATCCGGGCCACTTCCTCGATCAGGTCGATCTCCTCGACCAGGTCGGGCCGCCACCCCGGCACGTCGACCGCGATGCGCGCGTCATCGGGCTTGGCGAGCACCGTGGCGCCGATGGCCGTCAGGTACTGTTCGATCCGCGCCACCGGGATCTCGATCCCGAGCACTTTGGTGACGCGCGCGGGGCGGAGGAACACCCGGGGCGGATGGGACGCCATCGGCCAGATGTCGGCGGGGGCCTGGAGGAGGCGGCCACCGGCCGTGGCGAGGATGATCTCGATGCAGCGCCGGAGGGCGTCGGCGGCGCCCCAGAGGTCGACGCCCCGCTCGAAGCGGTGGCTCGCCTCCGTGGAGAGCTCGAGCTGCTTCCGGGTCCGGCGGATCCCACGGGGCTCGAACCACGCACATTCGAGGACCAGGTCGGTGGTCCCCTCGGTCACTTCGACGTGGGCGGCACCCATCACCCCCGCGATCCCGATGGCCCCGCGCTCGTCGGCGATGACCGTGATGCCGGGATCGAGGACCCGGGCCTCGTCGTCGAGCGTGATGACGGTCTCGGAGTGGCGCGCGCGCCGGACCCAGAGCGTCGGCCCCTGGAGCTTGGCGAGATCATACGCGTGCATCGGGTGGTTCAGCTCGAGCAGCACGTAGTTGGTGGCGTCGACGACGTTGTTGATGCTGCGCATCCCGGCGGCACCCACCCGGTCGGCGAGCCACGCCGGCGAGGGGCCGACCGTGACGCCGCGGATGACCGCCGCGAGGAGCCGATGGCACCCGATCCGGTCCTCGAGCGCCACGCGGACGCCGTCGAGCACGACCGGCGCGCCGTCGCTCCGGACCGCCGGCGGGACATCGAGGAGCTGGGTGCCGGGGATCTCGGGGAGCCGGAGCGGAACGCCGAAGCTCGCCGCCAGTTCGCGCGCCACGCCCTTGTGACCCAGCAGGTCGGGACGATTCGGCGTAACGTCGATGACGAGGCGGTCATCGCGGATCGGCATCGCGTCGAGGAGCGGCGTGCCCGGCGCCACGGTCAGGTCGAGCTCGAGGATGCCGTCGTGGTCCTGGCCGAGGCCCAGCTCGCGCGCCGAACAGAGCATCCCCTCGGAGAGCTCACCGCGGATCTTCCGCTTTTCGAGGGTGACACCGCCGGGAAGGGTCACCCCCACCCGCGCGAACGGATAGCGCTTCCCGGCCGTCACGTTGGGCGCGCCGCACACCACCTGCTGCCTGGTGTCGGAGCCGTCGTCCACCGTGCAGAGCCGCAGGCGATCGGCATTGGGATGGGGGCGCACCTCCTCCACCACCGCCACGACCACGCCCTCGAGCTCCTGGTGCAGCGGCTCGATGGCGTCGACCGGCGCGCCCAGCATCGCCAGCCGGCGCACGGTGTCCTGCAGGTCCAGGGGCCGGCGGAGGAAGGCCTCCAGCCACTTCCGGGAGAGCTTCATCGGGTCAGCCGGTGAACTGCGACAGGAAGCGTGTGTCGCCGGAGTAGAGCAGCCGGATGTCGGTGATGCCGTAGCGCTGCATCGCCATCCGTTGGGGGCCCATCCCGAAGGCGAAGCCGGTGAAGCGCTCCGGGTCGACCTCGCAGTTGCGCAGCACGTGGGGATGGACCATCCCGCAGCCCAGGATCTCCATCCACCCCGTCCCCTTGCACGCGCCGCACCCGGTCCCGCCGCAGAGCTGGCACTCGACGTCCATTTCGGCCGATGGTTCGGTGAACGGGAAGTACGAGGGGCGGAAGCGTACGCTGGTGCGGGGCGAGAAGAACCGCCGGGCAAAATGGGTGAGCGTCGCCTTGAGGTCCACGAACGACACGCCCTCGTCCACCACCAGTCCTTCGAGCTGGAGGAAGGCGGGGGCGTGCGACTGATCGAAGGGATCCTTGCGGTAGACCATCCCCGGCATCACCGCACGGATCGGCGGCTGGTGCTGGAGCAGGGTGCGGACCTGCACCGGCGAGGTATGGGTGCGGAGCAGCACCTCGCCCACGTCGGGACTGCGCCGATCGGCGACGCTGCGGCGCTCCTGGGCCGGAAAGAGCCCCGAACTCCGGCCCCGCCGGCGATCGTGCTCCGTATTGCGGCGATCGCCCGTATCCACGTAGAAGGTGTCGTGGAGGTCCATCGCCGGATGGTCGAACGGGAAGTTGAGCGCGGTGAAGTTGTGCCACTCCGTCTCCGCCTCGGGTCCGACCACCCGCACGAAGCCCAGCTCGCGGAAGATGCCGAGGATCTCGTCCATCACCTGGGTGACGGGATGCAGCGCGCCGATCCACCGGCCGCGCCCCGGCATCGAGAGGTCGACGCGACCGCGTTCCGCGTCGGTGGCCGCCTGGGCCAGGACGCCGCGGCGCTCCGCGAAGGCGACCTCGAATTGCGCCTTGAGATGGTTGGCCGCCTGGCCCACCGGGCGGCGCTCCTCCTCCGGCAAGGAGGCGAGCTGCTTCAACAGGGCGGAGAGGGCGCCGTTCTTCCGACCCAGCACGGCGGTCTCCTCGGCCTCGAGCTGGGTGGCGTCGAGGGAGGGGACCAGGGCCAGGCGCGGCGCGAGGGCCGCGAGGACGGGATGTTCGGTCATCGGGAGGTCACCGATCCCGCGGGTGCGGGGATATGCACGAGGGGCCGACCGCCGACGGCGGGCGACCCCACGAGAACGATGCGACGCCGGTCCGACGAAGGCCGGCGAACGCGCGCGGGGTTACGCCCCTGCCTTGGCCGTCGCGAGCTCGGCGAACTTGGCGAACGCTTCGGCGTCACGCACCGCGAGATCGGCGAGGACCTTGCGGTTGACCTCGACGCCCGCCGCCTTGAGCCCGGCCATGAAGCGGCTGTAGCTGAGCCCGTGCATCCGGGCGGCGGCGTTGATGCGGACGATCCAGAGGGAGCGGAAATCGCCCTTCTTCCGGCGCCGATCGCGGTAGGCGTACTTCATCCCCCGCTCGACGTTCTCCTTGGCCGCCTTGTAGAGCTTGCTGCGGGCCTGGAAGCCGCCCTTGGCGGCCTTCATGACCTTCTTCTTGCGGGCGTGGTGGGCTACGCCATTCTTGACGCGGGGCATCGGCTCAGTTCCTCAGGCCAGAAGAAGACGGTTGACGCGCGGAAAATCCGCGGAGCTCACGTAGGCGCCCTTCTTGAGCTTGTTCTTCCGCTTGCGCGCCTTCTTCGTCAGGATGTGCGAATGGTTGGCGTGGTAGCGCTTGAGCTTGCCGCTCCCGGTGCGCTTGAAGCGCTTCATCGCCGCGCGCTTCGTCTTCTGCTTCGGCATTGCGTTTCTCCGATTGACCGGGCACCTGGGGCACCCGAACCTTGATGGCGCTTGCACACCCGTACGGGCGCAGCATGCTGCACCCCTACTTCGGGCCGATCACCATCGACATGTTGCGCCCTTCGAGCCGGGCGTCCTGCTCCACCTTGCCGATATCCGCGAGCTCCGCCGCCAGCCGGTCGAGCACCGCCTTGCCGAGCTCCAGGTGCGCCATCTGCCGCCCCCGGTACATCATCGTGACCTTCACCTTGTTGCCGTCGCCCAGGAACTCGCGGGCGTGGCGGGCCTTGAAATCGTAGTCGTGGTCGTCGATCCCGGGCCGGAACTTCACTTCCTTGAGCTGGATGACGTGCTGCTTCTTGCGCGCCGCGCGTGCCGCCTTGGCCTCTTCGAACTTGTACTTGCCGTAGTCCATGATCTTGACGACCGGCGGACGGGCCGTGGGGGCCACCTCGACCAGGTCGAGCCCGCGTTCCTGCGCCGCGGCGAGGGCCTCCTCGATCGGCAGGACGCCGAGCTGCTCGCCATCGCCTGTGATCACTCGGACCGGGCTGATGCGGATCTGCCGGTTGATCCGGGTCCGCTTTTCGCGCTCGAAGGTGCTCAGTCGGTTGTTCTCCCGCCAAAGGAAACGAAATCGGACACCCAAGACCGGATGTCCGACGAATGCGACCCGCCCCACTCGGCGGTCTCACCTCGCTGGACCCGATCGCAGCGCCCGGCTACGGCGCGCTTGGGGTGGAAGGCCACCGGCCTTCGCTTACGAACTTCGGGGACAAACGTAACGGCGCCAGGACTCCCGGTCAACTTGGCACCAAGACCAGCATCGCGGCCCGTGAGCTTCCTCACCCCCCAGGACCGTGCTGATCACTCACCCCTGGCCTGCGCTCTTCCTCACCCCCCAACCCCCTCTCCACGTTCGTGGAGAGGGGGGCGTCACACCTTGACCACGTCGCTCAACTCCACGCCCTTTTCCCCCGCCTTGGCCCTTCCCCGAGCGACCGTGGCATCATGCTCAAAGATGAACATCCACCCCTCCGCTCCCGCCTGGGCCAGGAGGGCACGTTTCGACTCGAGGGTCCGGAGCGGCTCGAGGTCATACCCCATGATCCAGGCAAGTGGCAGATGAGCCGAGGTCGGCATCACGTCGCCCAGGAAGATGGCGGTATCCCCGGCGTCCTTGATGACGATCGATTGGTGGAAGGGCACGTGCCCAGGGGTGAGCCGAGCGGACACGCCGGGGAAGATCTCCCCCGGTCCGTCGAGCAACTTCCACCGTCCCGCCTGGTCCACCGGATCGAAGTTCGGCGGCAGGTAGCTGGCCCGGGTGCGCTCGTTGGTGTGGCGGGCGAACTCGAGCTCGCCCCGCTGGACGACGTACGTCGCGTTCGGGAAGGAGAGACGGAGTGGCGGAGAGCCGGAGGGGCGGGCGGCGCCCGACTTCATCTCCTGCGCCCCTGCGTCCCTCCGTCCCTCGGCCGACGTGTTCCCCCCCGCATGGTCGAAATGCAGGTGGGTGTTCACCACCCAGTCGATCTCCTCCGGCCGGCGTCCCAGTTCGGCCAGCGCGTCCTCCAGCTGGGTCGGACCCTTGGTCCCGGCGTTCTGGATCCCGTAGATGTCCTGGAACTTGGGATCTTCCTTGTTGCCGAGCCCGGTGTCGACGAGAATGAGGCCGGCGGAATGTTCGATCAGGAGGCACCGCATCGCGAGCGGGATCCGGTTCCGGTCGTCGGCCGGGATGCGCCGCGTCCAGAGCGTCTTCGGCACCACGCCGAACATCGCCCCGCCGTCGAGATGCTGGAGGCCGGCCTCGAGGGTGTGGCAGGTGAGGTTGCCGACCTTGAAGGTGGTGGTGAGGGGCATATGAGAAGGGTAAGAGATGTACAGTGGGAAGTAAGTGGTGCCGGCCGAACCCTCACCCCTGACCCCTCTCCCTGCGGGAGAGGGGAACCACTCCGATGCCCTCCCCCTCGCCCGCAGGGAGAGGGGGCCGGGGGGTGAGGGTTAGGTCGCCTTCCTCCGCACGGCCGAACCCGCCATCGCCTCGAGATCTCCCCAGGTCCGCGCGCCCCGTTCCCGCGCCATCAGGATGAGCCGTCCCAGCAACTCCGCCGTCGCGATCGCGTCGCCCGCCGCGCGGTGGCGCGCCTGATTCTCGATCCCGAAGTGCTGCATCAAGGGATCGAGCCCGCGACTCGGCAACTCGGGGAGGAGCGCCCGCGCCAGCCGCACGGTGCAGAGCCGCGGGCCTACCAGGGCCAGCCCGCGGGTCCGGCTGAACTCGGCCGAGATGAAGCCCCAGTCGAAGCGCGCGTTATGGGCCGTGAAGACCCGGCCGGCGAGCGCCTGCAGGAGCGGATCGGCGATGGCCTCGAACGCCGGTGCCGCGGCCACCGTGGCGTCGCTGATCCCGGTCATCTCCGTGATCCAGGGCGGGATGTGCCGTCCCGGATTCACCAGCGACTCGAACACCAGTTCGCGTCGCTCCCCCTGCACCACCACCACTGCCACGTCGGTCACCCGGTCATCCTCGCTGGGCCGCGATCCGGTGGTCTCGACATCGAGGACGGCGAACGCACACTCCTCGATCAACGGGCTCGTCCCCGCCGCCGCCACCGCACTCCAGCGGCCGTCCTCCAGTTGCCGCACCCGCGGGTCGGCACCGAGGAGCGCCACCACGATCCGCTCGGCCACCGCCGCCGGCGCGTTGGGAAGTCCCAGGACCTCCCGGGAGAGGTCGGCGGCGGAACAGGCGCCGGTCGTGAGCCGCTCCAGGGCGCGGTCGACCAACGTCTGCTCCGGCACCGCGGCGAGCCCTGTCACGCGCCCGTGCGGCGGAGCGGGAGCGTCATGCAGCGCGGTCCGCCGCCACCCCGCACCAGCTCGGCACCGGGAAAGGTGATGACCTGGCGTTCCTTCTTCTTCCCCTTCCCCCCGCGTGAGGTGGTGAGGAATTCCTCGCTCTCGATGACGCGAAAACCGGCGCGCTCGAGCTCGGTGAGGGTGTACTCGTTGCGGCCATAGCTCAGAATGGTGCCGGGCCGGACGGCGAGGGTGTTGCACCCGCTGCCCCACTGTTCCCGCTCCTGGCTGGGGCGGTGGGCGCCGCCGCAGAAGATCGGCTCGAGCGGCAGCTTCACCGCGCGGAGCGCCGCCAGGAAATTGGGCATCTCACGCACGCTCGCCTGCCCCTTCTTCCGGTGCAGCACCGCAAAACGCTCCGGCCCCACGAACGTCGGCGGGAAGATGAGGCAGAGTTCGTGGTCGATCTGGGTGAAGATCATGTCGAGGTGGATGGCCGTCGGCACCCGCGGCATCACCACCACGATGACATCGGTGATCCCGGCCTTGGCGAACGCCACCTCGCAGAGCTGGTCGAGTGCCGCCGGGCTCGAGCGCTCGCTGAATCCGACGACCAGCAGGTCCTCGCGCAGCACGTGAACATCCCCGCCCTCGAGGGTGTAGTTGCTGCGCTTCTCCTCCGAGCCGTCGTAGAGGAACCCGTCGTTCTTGAGCGCGTCGTGGAAGCGGAACAGCGCCTTGATGAGGAGTTCCTCGGTCCAGCGCACCCCGTAGCGCATCGACCCCACCACCGCGTGGCCGCCGATCACCACCCCGATGTCGCGGGGAAAGAAGAGGTTGGGGAGCGGCGGCAGGGCAAAGCCGACCTCGTTGAGCGCCCGCGCGATCGGCCCGCTCTCCTCCTCGGTGCCCTGCACCAGGAGCTTGACCAGCTCCTGCGCGTCGAGCTTCTGGAGCCGCTGCGCCAGGGCGTCGGACGGCACCACGTCCATCGTCTTGGAGATCAGGAACTCCCGCGCCTCCGGCTTGGCCAGCACTTCGGCGGTCAGGTCGCCGATCTGGTACACCTTGGAGAACCGCTCCAGCACCGCCACGAACCGATCGTGCTCCCGCTCGGCGAGCTCGAAGTCGATGATGTCGTCGTAGAGGTAGTCCTCGCGGGTACCCGGCGTCACCGCCTGCAACTCGCGCCCAGGCGTGTGGACGAGCACCGCTTCGAGCGGCGCGATCTCGGAGGTGATGTGAAGGGGAGGCATGGAGGAAAGGTAGCACGGGGTGGTGGGGGTCGCCTCTGTCCGTGGCAGTCGCCTCTGTCCGTGAGGGTCGCCTCTGTCCGTGGCAGTCGCCTCTGTCCGTGGGGGTCGCCTCGATCCGTGGGGGTCGCCTGCGGCGACCCGAAGCGTACGGTCGACTCACGCGATGCGGGGCGCCTGGAAGCCCGTCTTGTGGTCGGCTCAAGCCGACGCTCGGCCCTGCCGCTGAAGCGGCTGTCACGAAGGGGCCTGATCGCAGCCACTACGCACTTGCTCGACCGCGTCGAACTCTGGCTCGTCCCCGTCCCATCCCGCGATGGTCCGGTCGGGATGGTGCGTCGGCTGACGGCGCAGGTACTCCCGCACGCCAGACAGGCTCCGCGGGCCGACCGAATGGATCGCGTAGCCCTTGGCCCACTTCAATCCCGGATGACCGGCGGACGGCGTCACCGCCAAGGCCGAGCTCCCGCCTTTCCAGCGTTGCAACAGGCGGGGGATGGAGGTGGTCGGATGAATGCGCGCGAGCACGTGTACATGGTCGTTCACCATCCCGACTTCCAGTACCTGCGCGCGCTCCTGCACCGCCACCTGGCGCAGGAAACGGGTGAGGAACGTTCCAAGCGAAGCCGTGATGAGAGGCCGGCGTTCGCGTGTCGTCCAGGTGACGTGGACGAAGAGTTGATCGAACATTCGGCGAAGATGGCTGGAAAGACGTACCGGAGGTAACCACACGGACGCAGAGCGGTACAAATTGATGCAGAGGAGTTGCCGCTTCAGCGGCATGGCCGAGCCGTGGCTTTAGCCACGACTCACGGCTGCGACGTCAGCCACCACTCACGGCTACGACGTCAGCCACGACTCACGGCTACGACGTCAGCCACGACTCACGGCTACGATGTCAGTCACGACTCACGGCTACGACGTCAGCCACGACTCACGGCTGCGACGTCAGCCACAACTCACGGCTGCCACGTCAGCCACGACTCACGGCTACGACGTCAGCCACCACTCACGGCAGTGGCTGTAGCCCGCAGGCGGGGAGCCTCGGTCGACCATCCCGCTGTCATCAACTCCCAGCGAACGGACAGACTCTATCGACTCGCCAACGCATACGACAGCGCTTCCAGCTCCAGTGCCAGGTTCACGTTCGTCACGGTGACGTCGTCGGGCAGGGCGAGGTTGATCGGTGCAAAGTTGAGGATGGCGCGGACACCCGCGCGCACCAGTCGGTCGGCGATCCCCTGGGCCGCCTCGGGGGGGGTCACCACGACGGCGATGTCGGCGGGGTGTTCGGCGAGCGACGTCTCCAGCTGGGCCACATCGGCGACGGTGAGCCCGTTCCACTTGTGGCCGATCTTTTCGCGGTCGGCGTCGAAGATCGAGATGATGTCAAAGCCCCGCTCGCGGAAGCCGCGGTACTGGACCAGCGCCGCGCCGATCTTCCCTGCCCCGACGAGGACGACGCGGTAGCGGCGGCCGAGTCCAAGGATGTCGCGCAGGCGGGTGGAGAGTTCGGGGACCGAGTAGCCGAGACCGCGCTTGCCGAAGGAGCCGAAGAAGGAGAGGTCCTTCCGGACCTGGGCGGAGGTCGTACTCCCACGGTGGGCCAGGGCCTCGGAGGAGACCGTGGTCATCCCCTGGCCCTTGAACTCTTCCAGGAAGCGGAGATAGAGGGAAAGGCGGCGTACAGTTGAATCAGCGATCTTCTTCATCATCGATATTGTGAAAGATTTCACAATATCGGGGGGAGGGGCCGTCGGCGTCAATGGAGGCGGTGTCTCACCTCCCACTGGTCTGTCATCCCGAGGGTGCCCGGCGCGGAGCGCAGGGACCCGAGGGACCTTGCCCGCCCAGCTCGACACGCGCGGCCAACACCGAGCCCCTACCGGACTCCGCCACCGCACGCCCTTCCCCACTCTGCAACCTGCTCGCAGGCGCTCTTCCTCACCCCCGACCCCTCTCCACGTTCGTGGAGAGGGGGGCGTTACTTCGCCCGCCACCCCGCATCGAATACCGCTCGACAAAGCGACACGAATCCAGGTGGCGGCACCTGCTCCGGGCGGGAGTCGGCGGAGAATGGTGGAGCATCCGCCGGCATCGATGCGAGCGCCCGCGTAATGACACGAGCAGCCTCGTCGGCGGAGAATCCCGTCAGTTCCCGGATCGCGCGCGCCAGCTGCTTCCTTCTATAGGAGAAGATCCCCACCGTAAAACGCCGAAAATCGGCCACCTCTCGATCCTCGATCAGTGGCTGCGCCAGCGGCGTGAACCGGACCACCGCGGAATCGACCTTGGGGATCGGATGGAACGAGCCTCTTGCGACCACGAACAGGCGTTCCACCGTGGCCACCGCCTGCACTCCGATCGAGAGCGCCCCATACTCCTCGCCTCCGGGAGGCGCTACGATCCGTTCCGCCACTTCCTTCTGCATCAGGAACACCACCCGTCGCGCCCTCGGCGGCTGGAGCGCCTTGTCGATCAATGGCGTGGTGATGTGATAGGGGATGTTGCCGCAGATGATGGCGTCGGGGCCGGCGAGTTGATGCCAGTCGGCGGCGAGGGCGTCTCCTTCGTGAGCTATGAGCTTGGAGCCTTGAGCTTGAAGCTCCACACTCAAGGCTCCGAGCTTCTCGGCGAGTTCCCGGTCCTTTTCGATCGCCACGACCCGCCCCGCACGCTTGAGGAGCTCCCGTGTCAATCCGCCGGGCCCCGGCCCGATCTCGAGCACGGTATCTCCATCCCCCGCTCCGACCGCGTCGGCGATGCGGGCGAGGATGCGGGGATCGGAGAGGAAGTTCTGGGAGAGGGATTTCTTGGGGCGAGACATTGAGAAAAGATACTCACCGCAGGGGCCGCCCCTGCGAAACGCTCCCCTCTCCCGCAGGGAGAGGGGCCGGGGGTGAGGAAAAGCTGAACGGCGATGGGCGCTAGTTGCCAGTGTCGATCGTTGCGAACGAGGTCCCTCGCTCCGCTCGAGATGACAGACCGGGGTGGCGGGCGGCGCCTGCGCCGCCCCTGCGCGTACATCACAGCCGCATCACCAGCAGCGTCCGATCATCGTCGGGGACACGGGACCAGCTGTCGGCCACCTCGAATGCGGCGGTGACGACCCCATCCACCGGCTCCTTGCGGTGCGCGACGACGACGTCGAGGAGCCGTTGCTCTCCCCACTTTTCCCCCGCCTCGTTCCGCGCGTCGACCAGGCCGTCGGTCCAGAGCACCAGCAGGTCATCCTTGGCCCACTGCACGGTCTTCATCCGGGCGGTGGCGCCGGCGCCGAGCCCCAGGGGAGGCGACGTCGCTTCCAGGCGCTCGACCGATCCGTCAGACGCCACCCGCCAGGCGTAGGGATGGCCGGCGCTCGCGTAGTCGAGTCGGCCGTGCCCGGGATCGAAGGTCCCGTAGAATGCGGAGAAATACATCTCGGTCCGCAGGAGCTCGGGGCCCAGGCTCTCCAGGAGCGCGATCAGCGTCTCATCCGGCGACCGGCTTGCGGCGGCGTGGATGCCGGCCGCGCTGATCACCAATGCCATCACCAGCGCCGCCGAGTAGCCATGGCTGGAGACGTCCCCGAGCATCACTCCCACCCTGCCCTGGCCCAACCGCACGAAGGTGTAGAAGTCTCCCCCCACCGACTCGACGGGGCGGCACCGCGCGGCCACCTTCGCGTCACCCTGCAATACGGCTGGACTCGGCAGCAGCTTGAGCTGGAGGTCGTGCGCGAGCTCGAGCTCGTGGCTCAACTGCTCCCGCTGGCGGTCGCGGGCCACCAGTCGCGCATTCTCGATGGCGGCGCCGATCTGGCTTGCCACGGCACCCACCAGCCGCCGCTCGGCCGCGGTGAAGGCGTCGTTCCCGATCCGATCGGTGAAGTTGATGACACCCACACAGCGTGACGGCGCACCCGGGGCGGCGTAGTTGATCGGCGCGGAGAGGAAGGCGCGCCCCACATAGGTGCGGCCTTCGGGAGCGCCGGGATTCTGGTCGCCATCGGCCACGGGATCGTAAGCGATGGAGCGCCGCTCCCGGAAGACACGGGCCGAGATCGAGTCGGCGTCGGCCGTCGAGACCGGATCGAAGGCATCGGCGCCGTATCCTCGGGCGGCGTAGGTACGGAGGGACTCCATCTCGGGGTCGTACAGCATCAGCGAGGCGCGGCGGGCCTGCAGCCGATCGCTCAGTTCCCGCAGGAGGATGCCGGCGGTCTCCCGTGGCTGGCGCGCCTGGCCCAGGATCTCGCTGATGACGCAGAGCAGTTCGATCTCCGCCGAGCGGTCCTGCAGCTCCTCGGCCAGCCGGGTCGCCTCGCGCGACCGACCCATCACCTCGGTCACGACCGGGATGATCCACTCGATCGTGGTGCCCGACTCGAGCGCCGACGCGCCCGACAACTCGATCCAGTGGCGCATCGTCTCGATCCCCGGAAGGCGCGCGAAGTACGCGGGACCGTCCGGGGTGGAGGTTATCCCTTCGCTCACCGGGATCGGGAGGCGCCACCCCGGATCGGCCCCGCCGACGCATTCGATCTTGCCGGCGCGCTCCAGCTCGCGCCACAGGCGGACCCGCCCGCCCGCGAGCGCGCCGAGTTGGTCGAGCAGTGCGTCGGGCCGCGCTACTGGCGGCGCAGCGTCATGCAGATGGAGTTCCCTTGCGGGTTGAAGGTCACGTCATCCGCCAGCTGGCGGATGATGAGGAGCCCCCGCCCGCTCTCGCGGTCGAGGTCGTTCGGGTCGAGCGGCGGGGCGACCGAGCGGGGATCGAACCCCGCGCCGTCGTCGGTGACGTGGACGAGGGCCAGCTCGCCGGTGATCTCGACCCGGACCCCGACCCAGCGGGCCGGGTTCTCGTGGATCCCGTGGCGGATGGCGTTGGTGAGCGCTTCGCACAGCAGCGTCTTGAGCCGGTACTGCAGCTTCTGGGTGAGCGGCGACGGCGTGAGTCCGGCGCAACAGTGCCTGGTGAGGAGCTCCGCCGCCTCGTGCACCACATCCAGGTCGCCGGGGACCCGCACCGACACCTCCACCGGGAGGGCCGGCGTGCGGCGGACGACGAGGCGGAGGGGACTCGTCACGGCAGGGTCAGAACCCGGCGAGCGCCTGGGTCAGCCCGTCGTTGATGGCGAAGAGCGTGTCGAGCTTGGTGAGCTCGAAGAGCGAGCGAAGGTCGTCGTTGAGCCCGGAGAGCCGAAGTTCGCCCCCCGGCTCCCGCACCTTCTTGGAGATCGACACCAGGGCACCCAGTCCGGAGGAATCGATGTATCCAGCCTTGGCAAAGTCGATCAGGAACTTCCGCTCGCCGTGGTCCAGCGCCTCCTGGACCAGCTGCTTCAGTTCCTGCCGGTTGCCGACGATCAATTGGCCCTCGACGTGGACCACCAGCACGCCATTGGTCTTCGCGGCGCTGAACCCCATCGCGTCCCTCCCCTTCAAGGGGTCGGTGTGCACTGCAAGGCGACCATTGCGGCCGCCTCCACAATATCGCGCACCACGGCGCCGCGCGACAGGTCGCTCATCGGACGGGCCATCCCCTGCAGGATCGGCCCGATCGCCACGGCCCCGCCGAGGCGCTGGACCAGCTTGTAAGCGATGTTGCCGGCGTCCAGATCCGGAAACACCAGGACATTCGCGTTGCCCGCAATGGGAGACCCCTGCGACTTGCGACTGGCGACCTCAGGCACCAACGCCGCGTCCCCCTGCAGCTCCCCGTCGGACACGACCTCAGGATGCTGCTCGCGAAAGAGCCGTGCCGCTTCCTGCACTTTTTCCACTTTGCTACCCTTGGCGCTCCCTTTGGTACTATAGGAAAGGAAGGCCACCCGCGGTTCGTCCCCCACCAGCGACCGGCGGGCCGCCGCCGCCGCCCAGGCGATCGCCGCGAGCTGATCGGCGCAGGGATCGGGCACCACGGCGCAGTCGGTGAAGGTGTAGACCCGGTCGTCGGGAAAGACGAGGTAGAAGGAAGAGGAGACGAGCGGGATCCCGGGTGCGGTGCCGAGGGCCAGGAGGCCGGCACGGATGACGTCGCCGGTCGTGGCGACGGCGCCGGCCACGCAGCCATCGGCCTCCCCGATCGCGACGAGGCCCGCGGCGAAGCGGAGCGGATCGGCTGCCAGGGCGATTGCCGTGGCGTCATCGGGGATCTTGTCGGGACGGCGTTCCCGCAGGTGCCGGGCGACCTGCCCCAGGCGCGGATCCTCGGTCGGGACGATCCCCCCCCTGCCGCCGATCACGATCGGCTCCGCGACGCCGAGCTGTTCGATCTCCCGGAGCGCAGCCACCACCCGCGGCTCCTGACCCTCCGGGAAGACCAGCCGGGGCCGGATGGCGGCCGCACGGGTGAGGAGGTCCTCCTGAAAGCTCACGCCGGGAACTTCCGGGCGAGCGCCGCCGCCACCGAGGGGTGCACCAGCCCGCTGATGTTGCCGCCGTACCGCGCCACTTCCCGGACCAACGACGAGCTCAAGTAGGTCAGGTCGACCGCCGGTACCAGGAAGACCGTCTCCAGCTTCGCATGCAGCTGCCGGTTCATCAGCGCCATCTGGAACTCGTACTCGAAATCGCTCACCGCCCGGAGGCCGCGGAGCACCAGTGTCGCACCCCGGGTGCGGGCAAAGTCGGCCAGGAGTCCCTCGAAACTCGTCACCTCGATCCGCGGCTCGTCGGCGGCGATCGCCTTGAGCATCGCGAGCCGCTCCTCCACGGCAAAGAGCGGCTGCTTGTTCTGGTTGACCGCCACGGCGACGATGAGCCGATCGCAGAAGGCGAGCGCTCGCCGGATCAGGTCCTCGTGGCCCCGGGTGGGAGGGTCGAACGAACCGGGATAGATGGCGGTGCGGGTCGCGGGTCGGGAGTCGTGGGTCATGGGTGAGTGGCGGGTGGTGAGTGGTGAGTGGTGAGTGGTGAGTGGTGAGTGATGAGTGATGCCTGCGCGTGGTATCTAGCAACCCGCGAACCCGACGACTACAATCTACCTCGCAGCTGAGCGGCTGCCCGCTCGCCGCCCTGCCTGACGACCGACCACTCGCCACTAGCCACTCGCCACTTCTTCCCCGGCGTAACAGAACGTCACCGCCGTATCCCCGTACCGCCTGGTGTCGTCTCCGTCGAGCGTGAGCGTGGCGGCGTGCTCCACGGAGAATATCCGGGCAAATGGGCAGCGCCGGAAGAGGGTGACAAGTTCCTCGGCGTGCGAGGTGGCATAG
>DASSGV010000059.1:0-51952 GCA_035693225.1 Gemmatimonadales bacterium
CGCCAGCGTCCGCTCCGCGAACTCCAGCCGATCCAGGACCTCGGCAACTTGTTCCTTCAGGTCATCGACCTCCACGAGGAGCCGCGGATCGATGCCGCCGTGGGTCTCGTGCCGGATCCGCTCGATGATGGCCTTGCCGAACTCGGTCTTCCCCATCAACCACGCCCCCGGCACTCCGAAGATGGCCAGGACCGCCACCAACCCCGTGAGGCTTCCGATCAGGCCGTCCATCTCAGCTTCGCTTGTCGGTGCCGCTGGCCAGCAGGCGCTCGGTGAAGTCGAGCCGCTCGTGGGTCTCCGACAGTGCCTGCCGCAGATCCTCGACCTGGAACCGAAGCGCCTCGATCTCCGACTCGACAGCCGGGTCCGTACCGACGACACCGCCGCCGAGGATGCGCGTTCCGACGGCTCGCCCGATCGGGCCGAACGCGACCGCTGCGGCCGCCCCGGCGACCACGAACCCGAGGAATCCCATCGCGCCGGTTCCGGTGGGGCCGCTCCTGGAGATCGTGTCGGCGATGAACGCGACCAGCAGGCTCAGCATCCCCATCGTTACCACGCCCCCGACCACCAGCCATTTGAGACCAGGATCGGTGCGTCGAGCGGTTGTTGTTGGTTCGACCATGGGCGACCTACGCGGGAACGTTTCAGATTGTTTCACCCAGAAACGCCAAGCAATTCCTGCCAAGCTAACGTGTTGGCAGACAGTGTGATAGGTAACGGGATGCTGGCGGCAGACCGACGGTAGGGACTACTTCCTTCTTCCCTTCAATTCGACCAGCCGCTCCTTGGCCAACTTGCGGCCGGTCGGGGTGGCGGCCAGACCGCCGCCCGCGGTCTCGCGATACCGCACATCCATGGTGCGCCCGATCTCCCCCATGGTGTCGATGACCTCATCGACCGGGATGGGGAATCGCACTCCTGCCAGTGCCATCTCGATCCCGGCGAGCGCGATGGCACCGCCGGTCGCGTTCCGGTAGACACACGGCACTTCGACGAGACCGCCGAGGGGATCGCAGACGAGGCCGAGCGTGCCCTGCATCGTGAGGGCGACGGCGTGGGCGATCTGCTCGGGCGTGCCGCCGAGGACCTCGACGCCGGCGGCAGCGGCCATCCCCGCAGCGGCGCCAGTCTCTGCCTGACAACCGCCTTCCGCGCCGGAGAGCGAAGCCCGCACCGCTACCACCGCCCCGACCAGTCCGGCGACGGCGAGGCCGCGGATGAGCGTCGGGTCGTCGAGCTGGTTCCGGGCACCGAGTCCGAGGAGCACCCCGGGGAGCACGCCGGCGCCACCGGCCGTCGGTGCCGCGACGATGACTCCCATCGCTGCGTTGACCTCCTGCACCGCCAACGCGCCGGCCAGCACGTCGGTGAAGAGGGTGCCACCCAACGGTCCCTTGGGGGCGCGAAGCTTGGCGGCGTCGCCGCCGACCAGGCCGCTCACGCTCCTGAGATCTCCCCGATCACCGCGCTGGATGGCGCTCCGCATCACGTCGAGGGCGCGCTGGAGCGTGGCCTCGATCTCGGCGCGGGTCTTGAGCCCTGCCTCGGCCTCGGTCCGAAGTGCCAGTTCGCCGAGGGAGATCCCGTCGGCGTCGGCGCGTTCGACCGCATCGGCGAGCGCGTCGTACATCAGGCCACCCGGTCGATGGAGCGCAGCACCTTGACCGCCGGCAGCGCCGTGATGCGCTGTACCGCGCCCGGGGACGCCGGCGCATCGAGTTCATAGATATGGATGGCGTCGCCACCCTTCTGGCGACGGGAGACGCGCATCGTCGAGATGTTGTTCTCCTCCGACGCGAGCACCCCC
Organism: Gemmatimonadales bacterium; assembly: GCA_035693225.1. Lineage (GTDB taxonomy): Bacteria > Gemmatimonadota > Gemmatimonadetes > Gemmatimonadales > GWC2-71-9 > CAMLHU01. The sequence goes on from DASSGV010000059.1 coordinate 1,811, forward strand.
GACACCTTGGCGACGATCCCGGGCTCATCGTGCGCCACGATCACCAGGACCGGATAGCTCCCCGTGATCTCCACCGGATAGCCGTCGATCTCGGTGATGAGGATCCGGCCGGCGCCCAGCGAGGAGCCGATGACCGTGGCCGTCGTGGTGCCGCGGGTGACGGTGATCCGGGTGGTATTGGGGTGGTGGTCGCCGCGGAGCTTGGTGTTGGCGAACTCGATGGCGAGGCCCGCGGCCCCGGCGAGCTCGAGTGATTCCCGAAGGCGTTCGTCGTCCGGGGCAAAACCCATCAATCCGCCGGCGATGGCCCGGTCGGTGCCGTGCCCCACACCGGTGCGGGCAAAGGAGCCGTGGAGTTCGACCTTGGCCTTCTCGGGGGTGCCCCCGACCATTCCGCGGGCGATGAGGCCGATCCGGCAGGCCCCCGCCGTGTGCGACGAGGAGGGGCCGACCATCACGGGGCCGATGATGTCGAGGAGGGAGACCATCTATGAAAGGTAAGCGGTCGCGGGGCCGCTGGCCGAGGGCGCGCCCTCGCGCCGTCAGAGCCTCGATCTTCGCGCCACACAATGGCGGGGCCGGGGGCCCCGCCCTCGGCTCATAGCAGCTCGACCTGCTCAATGGCGCCCAGGGACAGCGCGATCTCGGTGTCGTCGTCGCCAAGGGGCTTCAGATACACCTCGTGGGCGGTGACGTGGGTGTCGACCGAGGCGGGGATGCCGACGATCTCGGTGCCATCGGTGGTCACGATCCGGACCGCCACGTCGTGGCCGTTGGCGTAGCCAAGGATGCTGAGGATCTCTTCGTAGGTCATAGGTTCCTCCAAGCCGAGGGCGGCCGGCGGGGCGAGGGCGCACGGCGGGGCGTGGGCGCTAGGCGGGGCGAGGCGCCCCGCCCTCGGCGTTCGTTCGATACGACCCGCAAATAAACGGTGACGTATCCAGTCCGCGAAAGCAGAGATTCGGGGATGTCCCCTCGCTTTCGCCATCGCCGGCACCTGCCCCACCAGGACCTGCAGTCCGGGTGCGTGTTCCTCACCTGGCGCCTGCATCGCTCGCACGCCCGCCTCTCACCGACCGAACGTGACGTGGCGCTCGATGTCATCATCCGGACGCCGCCGGAGTGGTGCGAACTGCTCACCCTGGTGGTGATGGACGATCACATTCACGTCCTGGTCCGGCTGACCGGTGCCAAAACGTCCCGACAACTGGCACAGGCCTGGAAGAGCATCGGGTCCCGAGAGATCGCCCTGCTCGGATGGAAACGACCACCGATATGGCAGGCGGAGTACTTCGATCGTCCGATGAAGGATGCAGGGCAGATCGAGGCGTGCGCACGATACATCGTAGCGAACCCCCACGAGCGGTGGCCCGATCTCCACGAGTACCGATGGGTCCGGGCCCTTCGTCGACCGCCGCAGGCGCGGAGACCGTAATGGCAACGCCGAGGGCGGCGCGCCCACGCGCCGCCTGAGCCTCGATCTTCGCGCCACACAATGGCGGGGCGAGGGCGCTAGGCGGGGCGAGAGCGCTAGGCGGGGCGAGGGCGCAAGGCGGGGCGAGGCGCCCCGCCCTCGGCCGCGACGCCACCAATACGCAAGGCGGGGCGAGGCGCCCCGCCCTCGGCGGACTTACGCCAACGCTTGCTTCAAGAACTCACCCGTGAAACTCCCCTGCACCTTCGCCACCTGCTCCGGCGTCCCCTCCGCCACGATCCGTCCACCCTCCTCCCCACCTTCAGGACCGAGGTCGATGATCCAGTCGGCGGTCTTGATCACATCCAGGTTGTGCTCGATCACCACCACGCTGTTCCCCTTGTCCACCAACCGATGCAGCACCTCGAGCAGCAGCCGGACGTCCTCGAAATGGAGGCCGGTGGTCGGCTCGTCGAGGATATAGAGGGTGCGGCCGGTGTCACGCTTGGAAAGCTCGGTAGCGAGCTTGACCCGCTGCGCCTCGCCGCCGGAGAGGGTCGTCGCCGACTGGCCCAGGTGCAGATAGCCGAGCCCCACGTCGTTCAGCAGTTCCAGCTTCTCGGCGATCCGCGGCTGGGCCTCGAAGAACTCCCGCGCATCGGCCACGGTGAGGTCGAGGACATCGGCGATGCTCCGGCCCTTGAAGCGGACCTCGAGGGTCTCGCGGTTGTACCGCCGCCCCTTGCACACCTCGCACGGTACATACACGTCGGGGAGGAAGTGCATCTCGATCTTGACGAGCCCGTCGCCCTGGCACGCTTCGCAGCGCCCCCCCTTCACGTTGAAGGAGAAGCGCCCCGGGCCGTACCCCCGGATCTTGGCCTCGGGAAGCTGGGTGAAGACCTCGCGGATGGGCGTGAAGAGCCCGGTGTACGTGGCCGGGTTGGAACGCGGCGTCCGCCCGATGGGACTCTGGTCGATGTCGATGACCTTGTCGATCTTGTCCAGGCCCTCGATGCGCCGGTGCCGCCCGGGCACCACCTTGGCACGGTAGAAATGGCGCGCCAGCGCCTGGTAAAGGATGTCGGTGACGAGGGTCGACTTTCCCGACCCCGAGACCCCGGTCACCGCGACGAACCTGCCCAACGGCACGTCGACGGTGAGGTCCTTCAGGTTGTTGCCCGAAGCGCCGACGATCCGCAGCCGCTCGCCGCTGCCGGGGCGCCTCGAAGGCGGCACGCGCACGCGCAGCTCACGCCGGAGATAGCGCGCGGTGAGCGAGGTCGGATGCGCGACGATCTGCGCCACGGTCCCTTCGGCCACGACCTTGCCGCCGAGCTTGCCGGCGCCGGGGCCGAGGTCGATGACGTGATCGGCGGCGCGGATGGTGTCTTCATCGTGCTCGACGACGATGACGGTGTTGCCCAGGTCGCGCAGCTCCCGCAGGGTGCCGAGCAGCCGCTCGTTGTCCCGCTGGTGCAGTCCGATGCTCGGCTCGTCCAGGATGTACAGCACGCCCACCAGGCGGGAACCGATCTGGGTCGCGAGGCGGATCCGCTGCACCTCGCCTCCCGAGAGCGAGGCCGCACCACGACCGAGGGTGAGATAGGCCAGCCCGACGTCCCGGAGGAACCGGAGCCGGTCGGTCACTTCCTTGAGGATCGGTGCGGCCACCTCGCTGTCGATCCCCGGGGCGGCCTGCCCCTGGCGACCTTTCCGCGCGCCGGCCGCGACGAGCCCGCCGAAGAACTCGAGCGCCCGCTCGACCGGCATTTCCACCACCTCGCCGATCCCCTTGCCGCCCACCGTGACCGACAGGCTTTCCGGCTTGAGGCGGCGCCCACCGCAGGCCTGGCAGGGCTGTTCGATCATGAAGTTCTCGAGCTCGGTCCGGATGGCATCACTGGTGGTCTCGCGGTAGCGCCGCTCGACGTTCCGGAGCACCCCCTCCCAGTCGCTCTCGTACTCCGCCTTCTTGGCGCCTTCTGCCGCGAACTTGAGCACCCGTCCCGGCTCGCCGTGAAGGATGGCGCGCTGGGCCGCAGCGCTGTGATCCTTCCACGGGGCGGCGAGATCGAACCGGAACGCCTTGGCCAGCGTGGGGAGGACGACCTTGCGGAGGTAGCCGCTCGGCTCTCCCCACGGCAGGATGACGCCCTCGAGGATGGAGATGCTCGCGTCGCCGAGGACCAGATCGGCGTTGACCTCCCGCCGGGTGCCGACGCCGTGACAATCGGGGCAGGCGCCGAACGGTGAATTGAACGAGAACTGACGGGGCTCAAGCTCCGGCAGCGAGAGGCCGCAGACCGGGCACCCGAACTTCTCAGAAAAAATGTGTGAACGGTGAACGGGCAACGGTGAACGGGCGCCCCCCGCCCGAACCCGTTCACCGTTCACTGTTGACCGTTCACCATACTGGACGACCTCCACCACGCCATCGGCGGCGCGGAGGGCGGTCTCGATCGAATCATTCAGCCGGCCCCGATCCGACTCCCGGACCACCAGGCGATCCACCACCACCGCGATGTCGTGGTTCTTCCGACGCTCAAGCTTGGGGACGTCGTCCAGCTCGTAGGTGGTCCCGTTGACACGCACCCGGGCAAAGCCCTGGCGACGGGCGTCCTCGAACAGCTCGCGGAACTCTCCCTTGCGGCCGCGTACCAGCGGGGCCAGGACCTCGATCCGCGTCCCGTCGGGCCAGCCGAGGATGGTGTCGGTGATCTGGGAGGCGCTCTGCCGGGTGATCGGGGTGCCATCGTTGGGACAGTGCGGGACCCCGGTGCGGGCCCAGAGGAGCCGGAGATAATCGTAGATCTCCGTGACCGTGCCGACCGTCGATCGCGGGTTCTGCGACGCCGACTTCTGCTCGATCGAGATGGCGGGGGAGAGTCCCTCGATGGCGTCGACATCGGGCTTTTCCATCAGGCCAAGGAACTGGCGGGCGTAGGCCGAGAGCGATTCGACGTACCGACGCTGACCTTCGGCGTAGATCGTATCGAAGGCCAGGGACGACTTGCCGGACCCCGAGAGTCCGGTGATGACCGTCAATCGGTCACGGGGGATCGTGACCGAGACGTTCTGCAGGTTGTGTTCGCGGGCGCCGCGGACGACCAGGGAGTCCTGAGCCATAGCCGTGTAGGGTACCCGGGATGGCGGGGCGCATTCAAGGGGGGCGAGTGGCGAGTGGCGAATGGCTGCGGGCCGCCCGAGCAACGCTGATAGCTGATAGCTGATAGCTTCTCGCCGTTAGCTGATAGCCGATAGCTGATAGCTGATAGCTTCTCGCCGATAGCTGATAGCTCCATTACCATACATCAGACCATGCGCCGCTTCCGCCAGAGCCGCAGCGCCGATCGCGACCCGGCGCTCCACGATCTCTTCACGCCCGACGGCATGGAGGGCGAGCCCTACCCTTCCCGCCCGGACGTGCGCTTCCCGCTCCGCCCCCTTGCCGCCGGCCTTCCCAACGACGACGTCGTGGTCACCGATCCGCGCGCCGAAGGCTCGGAGAGCGACCTGCTGTTCCGACGAGCCGCCGAGCAGGTGGCGCGGCGCCGGCCAGCGGAGGCGGTCATCACCTACCGTTCGCTGCTGGAACTTGATGAGCACCACGTCGAGGCCCGCTCGGCGCTGGCGACGATCCTCGAGGCCCAGGACGACCTCGACGGCGCGGTGGACCAGTTGACGCTGGCGCTCGTCGACCGCCCCGCCGACCCCCGATTGCTGGCCCAGCGCGGCGCGGTCCTCGCGATCCTCAAGCGCTATCCCGATGCCGAGGCCGACCTGCGGCGCGCGTTGCGGGAATCACCCGAACACCCTGCCGCGCTCTTCCACCTGGGACTGCTTCTCCATAGGAAGGGACTGCCGGGGGAGGCGGTGACCACGCTACGGCACGCGATCCACGTCGATTCCGCCAACTCGGCGGCCCAGTTCTACCTCGGCGAGGCGCTGCACCATCAGGGCGACCTGGCAGGTGCGGAGATCGCCTTGCGGCGGGCGGCGGACCTGGACCTGCGTCAGGGGCGCGCGCTCCATCTCCTTGGGCGCATCCTCGACCGGCAGGGACGGAGCGAGGAGGCCCGCGAGATGTACCAGCGGGCGCGGGAGGCGGCACGATGATCCTGGTCCGGGTGGACGACCTCGCGTTCGCCGAGGTCGACGCCATCATCCGGCCCGCCGACGCCACGCTCGACCCGGTGACCACCACGGCGGCGCGGCTCGACCGCCAGGCCGGTGCACGGTTCGCGGAGCAGCGGAAGATCCAGCAGGCGCTCGTCCCCGGTGCGGCGGTGGTGACCGGCGCCGGCGAACTGCCCGCCAAGTTCATGGTCCATGCGGTGATCCAGTCCGCCGAGCAGTCGGCCACCTCCGACACCGTCCGGCGCGCGCTCGTGTCGGCGTGGCAGCGAGCGGCCCAATGGCAGCTCGCGACCATCGCGATGCCGCTGATCGGCGCCGGCGCCGGGCAGCTCCCGGTCGAGGAGGCCGCCCGCCTCCTGCGCGACACCCTCGACGAATCGCGCCGCGCATCGGGGTTCCCGGCGTCGGTCGTGGTGATGGTGGAGCGCGACACGGACCGCGCGGAGATTGAACTGATCGTCGGCCGCCCGGGACCGGCATGAGCCGCGGGTTCCTGGCGGCCGTCATCCTGGTGGCGTGGGTGGCCTCCCTCGCCTGGCTGGCGGAACGGCGGTTCGTCTCTCCCAACGGGCGCTTCACGGCCACCACGCAGCACGTGCCCCCGGGGAATGCCTACTACAAGGTGTCGTGGGGCACCCGCCAGGTCGGCCTGGCGTCGATCACCGTCGACACGCTGGCGCCGACCGACTCGACGCCGGCCCAGGTGCGGCTCTCCGAACGGCTCGTCATCATCCTGGCGGGCGCGCACGGTCCCGAACGCCACGAATTCTCCAGCAACATGCTCCTCACCACCCGACTGGGGCTCCGCCGGGCGGATATCCAGCTCGATGGGCCGCACGGATCGGCGACCGCACGGATCGCGACCGACGGAGACTCCCTGCTCACCGGTCTCGTCCGCACCGCCGGAGGCCCCTGGCCCTCGGCCCAGCGGATCGACGGTGCGCTGCTCCCGATCGGCGCCCTGCCGATCGAGCTCGCATACCGGGAACACCCAGAACTGGGCGCGACGGTGAACCATCCCGTGTTCGACCCCGCGACCCTCGAGTACTACGCCACCGGCGCCACCATCACCGGTGACTCGACGTTCATCATCCCCGACAGCGTCGTGAAGACCGCCACCGGCTATCGGGTGGTCCTCACCGACACGGTCCGCGCCTGGCGGGTGGCACGGGTCGAGCGCGGCGTGCCGACCCACGCCTGGTACGACCTCAACGGCTTTCCGGTGCGAAGCTGGACCGGCGGCGGCCTTGCCTTCGAGCGCACGGCGTTCGAATTCGCGAATGACGGGCTCAAGGCGCTCAGCGATTCGTCGCACCCACCGGTCGATCTTCCAGCGCTCCCACCGACCGCGGGGCCCGGGGATGGTGCGCTCGCCGCCGGAACGGGCAGGGTGCGGATGGTGCTGCGGGGTGCCGAGTTCTCCGACCTCCAGGGTGCCGGACCGATGCAGTCGTTCTCGGGTGATACGATGACGCTGGATCGGATGTCACACTCCCCCCTCCGGGATCCGATGCGGCCGCTGCAACCGATCCCGATGACCGACCTCCGCTTCCTTGCGACCCTCCGCGGCGAACCCCGCCTTTCGCCTGACGACACCAGCGTCACCGCGCTCGCCCGGTCCATCGTGGGGAGCGAGACGAGCCCCCGGACCGCCGCGCTCCGTCTGACGGAATGGATCCACCACAACATCGCGTTCGCCGGCGACAGCGCTGGCGGCGCCTGGCCCACCGCCGCCCAGGTCTTGTCCCGCCGGCAGGGAAACGCGGCCGGAATGGCGATCCTCTTCACCGCCCTGGCGCGCCGGGTGGGGCTGCCGGCGCGACCGGTGGCCGGGCTCCTGGTGGGCGGGCGCCAGCTCAAGCGGCACACCTGGGTTGAGGCCTTCATCGGCGACTGGGTCCCGATCGACCCGGCGTTCGGGGAGTTCCCGGCGACCCCCGCCCACGCGCGACTCCTCGTCGGCGCCACGTCCCAATGGGTCGAGTACCTGCCGCTGGTCGGCGCCCTGCAACCCACCACGTTCCTGGACGGCGAATGATCCGCCTCACCGACCTGACCAAACGCTACGGGAAGTTCACCGCCGTCGACGACATCTCGCTCCACGTGCCGCGGGGAGAGCTGTTCGGTTTCCTGGGGCCCAACGGCGCCGGCAAGACCACCACACTCCGGATGATCGCGGGGATCCTGCAGCCCACGACAGGCACCGTGACCGTCGCCGGGCACGACGTGGCCGTGGACCCGGTGGCCGCGAAGCAGACCCTCGGCTTCATCCCCGATCGACCGTACGTGTATGACAAGCTGACCGGTGCCGAGTTCCTCCGGTTCGTGGCGGGGCTCTACCGGCAGGAGGGGCCGGAGGTCGAGGCCCGGATGACCGAACTGCTCGACCTCTTCGAGCTGACCGACTGGAAGGACCAGCTGGTGGAGAAGTACAGCCACGGGATGCGCCAGAAACTCATCATCTCGAGCGCCCTGATCCACCGCCCCGACGTGATCGTGGTGGACGAGCCGATGGTGGGACTCGACCCGAAGGGCCAGGCGTTCCTCAAGGACCTCTTCCGGCGCTTCGTCGACCGGGGGGGCACGGTACTGATGAGCACGCACACCCTGGAGGTGGCCGAGGCCGTGTGTGACCGGATCGCCATCATCCACCGCGGGCGCATCGCGGGGGTGGGGACGATGGCGGAACTCCGGGACCAGACCGCTTCGCAGGGAATGTCGCTGCAGGAGGTCTTTCTCAAGCTCACCGGCACCGGCGCGGTGGGTGCGCTCGAGACGGTGTTCGGCAAGTGACCGAGGCTGGCGCGGCGGTACGTGGTCGAGAGCCGTGGGTCCCCGACCTGCTGCGGCCCAAGTGGCTGAGCGCCTTGGCGCGCCTGCGCCAGGAGCGGAAGGGCGCCGGGACCAAGGTGCTGCTCCTGCTGCTGGTGGGTGCCGGGTTCTGGGGCGGGACGTACGGACTGCTGCATCGGGTGCTTCAATACCTCAAGGACACCCCGGAGGTCGGTCCACTCATCGCGAGCAAGATGCTGGCGGTGGGCTTCCTGGCGTTCCTCTCGCTCCTGCTCCTCTCCAACCTCATCACCGCGCTCTCCTCCTTCTTCCTGGCGCGCGACCTCGACCTCCTGATCTCGGCACCGGTCGACTGGCTCTGGTTCTACCTCGCGAAGCTGGCGGAGAACCTGCTGCATTCGTCGTGGATGGTGGTGGTGATGGCAGTGCCGATCTTCGCCGCGTACGGGGTAGTGTTCGGCGGCGGACCCCTCTTCCCGCTCGTGGCGGCCGCGGCGCTGCTCCCGCTCCTGGTGATACCCGCGGCCATCGGCGCCGTGCTCACGCTCGCGCTGGTGAACGTCTTCCCCGCCCGGCGGCTCCGCGACTTCCTGACGCTGCTGGCGGTGGCGGCGGCGGCGGGGTTCGTGCTGTGGCTCCGGCTCGCCAAGCCTGAACAGTTGGCCCGCCCGGAAGGATTCCGGAATCTGATCGATTTCCTGACCCTCCTGCAAGCGCCGACGAACCCATTGTTGCCGAGCCAGTGGGCCGCCGACATCGTGATGCACTGGCTCGATCGGGTGGCCGATCCGCTCCCCATCCTGCTCCTGTGGACCACCGCCGGGGCATTCGTCGTCCTGGGTGCGCTCCTGCACCATCGGCTCTATGCGTCGGGATTCTCCCGGGCGCAGGAGGGGGGGGATACCCGGGACGGCGGGCGGCGGCAGGCCCGCTGGGTCGGGTATGTGCTCAGTCCCCTGGGACCGATGCAACGGGAGATGTTCCTCAAGGATGTGCGGGTCTTCTTCCGGGACTCGACCCAGTGGGGGCAGTTGATCCTGATCGGCGTGCTGCTGGTCGTGTACCTCTTCAACATCTCCGCGCTCCCGATCAACACCGGCGAGCGGGTGCCGCTCTTCGTCACCACGCTCGTGATCTTCTTGAACCAGGGCTTGAGCGGATTCGTGCTCGCGGCCATCGCGGTGCGGTTCATCTTCCCGGCGGTGTCGCTGGAAGGACGGCAGTTCTGGCTCCTGCGCTCCAGTCCCCTCGACCTCAGGGCGCTGATCCGGAGCAAGTACTGGACCGGGACTGCCCCGCTCCTCATCCTGTCGCTCGGCCTCACCATCATCACCAACCTGTCGCTCAAGTCGGCGCCCGTCATCCTGCTGATGAACGTCGGCACCGTGGCGGCCCTCACCTTCGCGATCTCGGCCCTCGCGTTGGCCTTTGGGGCCGTGTATCCGCAGTTCGACAGCGAGAATGCCGCCCAGATCCCCACCAGCTTCGGCGGGCTCGTCTGCATGATGACCATCACCGGGCTCCTGGCGGTGGTGATCATCGTGGAAGCCGGTCCGGTGGCCGGATTCCTGCGGGACACCCAGGCCGACGGGCATCCGGGGGTGACGGCGATCGCGATCGCCACCCTGATCGTGATCGCGGGATGCCTGGCCATCACGTGGGCGGCGCTCCGGGTGGCCCACCGCACGCTGGTCGGTTTCGACCGGGAGGTGGACTGAGACCCTGAGCGGTTTTTTCGGCCCTCCCACGCATTTTCGCGGTGACGATCCCTCCTGCATCGATCCGTACCTTGGGCGCGCTTCAGTCACGGGCGCGTTGGCGCCCCCACCCAAGGAGGACACCGTGCGATACCCCATTCTCTGGCTGGTGCCGGCGCTGCTCTGCGTCGCGTCGGCCTGCGCCGACGACCAGAACCCGACAGCGTCGAGCAACGGCGGCACCGACGTCATCGTTTCCGAGCCCGCACCGGTCGATGGCGAGCAGGGGCGCCTCGAACGCCTGGCCCGGCGGACGGCGCTCGCGCTCCGCGACCCGTCCTTTCGGACGCTGGTCCGCTCCGAACTCGGCGCCTCGCCATTCCGGGAACACAAGCTCCAGTTCCAGCGCTTCCTGGGGCGCCCCGACGGTGCGCCGATGCGGGCCTTGTCGGCCGCCAGCGGAGACGTCGAGGCGAGCATCGGCGCCGACGCCGCAGCGGCCCGCCCCCTCGAGTTCTACTTCCCGGTCAAGGGACAGCGTGAGGCGTGGCAGGGCGACGAGAACATCCTCGTGGCCACCGCCATCAACGACCACGACACGCCGGTGGCCTACGACACCCAGGGACGCCGCCACCTCCTGTCCCCCGACCACCCCCCTGCCGTCCCCGTTCTGGCGGTCGAGCCCCAGGAATCCGACCTCGACCACCCGCCAGAGGCGCTCCAGCGCACCACCTGCAGCATCGATACCTGCGGCCCGAATGAATCCGGCGGCAGCGGGACGAGCTCCAATCCGATCGTGGGGAACGGTGGCGGGGATCCCGTGTTCCACGGCCTGTTCATGAGCCACGTCGAGTTCTCGGGGACATTTGAGGGTTGGTTGAAGGGGGATCCCGAGTTTGAGCTCCACATCCTGGCCCCCGCCACCCCGGGCGACAACGCGATCTACCACACGCTCTGGTGCATCGGCGAGCATGGGAACACCTACTGGGACCTGAACAGCACCTCGTGGACCGGCAACGTGATGCTCTACAGCCAGACCCAGCTCAACGCCTTTCACGCCACGTACCCGGACCAGAACTTCTCGATCCTGGCGCTGGAGGACGACGATACATCGTGCCAGGTCAAGGTGGACAACCAGAACATGGCGCGGTTCGTGGGCGCGGTGAACGACTTCTCGAACAAGTACAAGGGCGCCAAGGACAACATCGGGCTCAACGGCGGCACCATCAGCGCGGTGAAGGCGCTCTGGTCGCTCATCGCCGAAGCGGTCAACTGGATCAAGTCCAACGACGACCTCATCGGCGTGGCCATCGCCAACAGTGTCACCGGCTACACGAACCCCGCGGCCAATTGGGCCTTCATCGGCTACGACCAGGCACGGAATGGCTGGATCCAGCTGGACCTGAAGTGACGTGCGATGAGGCGGTCGAATGCGGCCGCCCCCCACCCTCCTCCGCGGAGACCACGATGCGACGCATGATCCTCGGCGGGGCGCTGCTGCTGGCCCCCGTGGCGCTCTCCGCCCAGCAGCGCGGCGGCACCCGGCTCACCCTCGAATTCGGGATGACCCGGTTCCATGGCGGCGTGCGCGACACATCGTCACCACCGGTGTACATCCGGCCCTTTCGCCCCACCCTGGTGACGCTCCGACTGGCGGGTCCACGATTCGGCATCGCCGTCACCATCGCCGGTGCGCCGACCGGCTACTCCCAGGGCAGCATCGCGCTCCTCCAGAGTGGCGACCTGTCACTGCTGGAGATCGCCCCGGAGGTCCGCACATCGGTGGCTCGAAGCACGGCTGGAGGCCGGCTCGTGGTCCACGTCGGACCCCTGCTCGACCTCTGGAAGTCCGACCTCGGGGGATCGGTCGCGCGGTTCGGTGGCCACGCCGGGGCTACACTCGAACTGCCGGTCTCCGGCCGGATGGGGGTATCGCTCCGGGGCGACGCGGCAGTGACCGGCTCCCAGATCGCCGATGACGCCCTCTCCCCCGACCTGAGCCAGCACACGATGTGGCGGACCCGGTTCGGGATCGGAGCGGTCTATCGCCTCGGGCGTGACGACGGGTGACGGGCGGGTGCAAGGAACTGTCGAAGGTGAGCGAAGCGAAGCACGGATCGGTGGTGCCTGATCGATCATGATGGAAGAGATGTGCGAGCCAGGTGAACTGCGAACGGGCCCCCAGGCTGGATCGTGCCTGGGGGCCCGTTCAGTGCGTGCCGGCTGCCGAGCCGGTCAGGCCGCGCCGGCCACCGGCGACCCGCACGCCTCGCAGAACCGGGCACCCACCGGCAGCAGGGCACCGCAGCGGGTGCACCCGTGGCCCGCCAGCAGCGTGCCACACTCGGAACAGTAGATGGCGTCGGATTCGGGGCGGGGTCCGCAGGTGGCACAACTGGCGTGGCCACCGGCGTCGGATCCGGACGATGCGCGCGTGCCCAACACCCGCACCCGCGCGGCGATGAGCGCCTCCACGGAGTCGGACGCCCGGGCCGACCGCCCCTCTTCGGCCCGCAGTGCAGCGACTGCCTCGGCGGTGTACGCCGCCTTGAGCCGCTCGTAGTCCTGATCGGAGAGCTTGCCGGTCTCCCGATCGAAGTCGATCTCGCGCAGCGCCAGGAGGGCCACACCCTTCCGCGTCTCTTCGAGCGTCGGCGCGTCATCGAGCACGGCGGCCCCGGCCACCGGTGGATGCCAGAGCGGCCACGCCACCAGGGTCACCGCCACCGCCGCCACCACCACGCCGAGCACGACCTCCAGCACGTTCACGGATCGAGCTCCCGCATCGCCTGCGCCAGCTTGGCAAGTTCATCCGGCGAGGCACCCGCGGCGGCCCGGCCGCCAGCCAGCGCCGGGACCGGCGCGGCGCCCCGCCCGGCGCCGCGGCGCCGGGAGAGGATGACCGACGTGAGCGCGGCGCCGAGGAGCAGCACCAGCGAGCCGGGCAACAGGTAGCCCACCAAGTTGAACCCGCGGGGCTTCGGGGCCATCAACGTCGACTCGCCATACTTGGCGACGAGCGCGCCGACCACCTCGTCGGGCGTCATCCCCTGAGTCACCAGCGCCATGATCTCCTGGTGACGTTCCGGCGAATAACTGCACGTGAAGTCGGTGGTGCGGCAGGTGTAGACATCGAGCCCGCAGGGACAGGGGCAACGCACCCGATGTTCGATCCCGATGACCAGCGGGTCGTTGTCGAGCTTGGTGACCGCCGGGCGCGAGACGCCGGCGAGTGCGGGGTTCGGCAGGAAACCGGCATCCCCCGCTGAGAGCGCGGTGTGGGTGCTGTCCCCGGGCCGTTGCTGGATGGCGCCCAGGACCACCGGAATGGCGGTGAGCGCCAGTGCGCCGAAGAACCCGCGGCGGTCCATCGTGCTCACGCCGGACTCCCGCTCGGCGCCGCGAGCGCGGCCGCGTAGCCCGACTCTGCCGGAGACCTGGGCCCGCCTCCGCCGGTCGATGCCGGCCACATCGTGACCAGCCCGCCGATCACGAGCATGAGTCCGGCGTACCATACCCACCAGACCAGCGGCGTGATCGTGAACCGGTAGTTGGCCTCTTCGGTCCCGTTGACGGCGCTCTCGAAGACCAGGTAGAGATCCTCCTGCGGCGTGCTGCGCAGCGCGATCTCGGTCGATGGATTGAAGGTCGGCCGGCCGAGGCCATCGACGTACTGCCGCTTCTCGGACTTGAGCACCCCCAGCGAACGCCCATCCTCGGTGACCTCGACCGTGGCCGCGGAGACGGACCGGTTGAGCGCGTCGTACTGACTGATGCCGAGGTGGGTGAACTTGTAGGTGTGCCCGAAGGGGCTTCGCATCGTGACCGACTGCCCCGGCTTGAGCGACACCTGCAGGTCCTCGCGGAAGGCGGTCCCGGCAAAGGCCACGAAGTAGGTCAGGATCGCGACGTGCACCAGGTAACCGCCGTAGCGGCGGCGGTTGCGGGCCACGAGGTGGAGGAACGCGATGACCGGTGATTCGTGGTACATCCGGTGGCGGGCCCGGACCCCGCGGGTGAACTCCTGCAGCACCGTGCCGAGGACGAACCCGGCCAGCGCCCAGCACATCAACGGGGAGAGCTGCCGGACACCCGCCACGAGGAGGCCGGCAAAGGTGACCCCGAAGGCCACGAGGGGCCAGATGAACTGGCGTCGGAGGTTGGCCGGCGAGGCCCGGCGCCAGGCGATGAGCGGCCCGATGCCGGTGAGCGCCAGCAGCAGCAGCCCGAGCGGCCCGTTGACGCGATTGAAGAACGGCGGACCCACCGTGATCTTGGTGCCCCGCACCAGCTCGGAAAGGATCGGGAAGAGCGTGCCCCAGAGGACCGAGAAGGCGATGCCGACGAGCAGGAGGTTGTTGAAGAGGAACGCCGCCTCACGACTGGCCATCGATTCGAGGTGGACCTCCGCCTCGAGCTGCGGCCAGCGGGTGTAGAGCAGGGTGTACGAGGCCACGCCGGCCAGCACCAGGAACCCGAGGAACCAGTACCCCACCGCGGACTGGGTAAAGCTGTGCACGCTCGCGATCACGCCGGAGCGGGTCAGGAAGGTGCCGAAGATCGTCAGCAGGAAGGTCCCGATGATGAGGCTCAGGTTCCAGCGCTTGAGCATCCCGCGCTTTTCCTGGATCATCACCGAGTGGAGGAACGCCGTCATCGTGAGCCACGGCAGGAAGCTCGCGTTCTCCACCGGATCCCACGACCAGAACCCGCCCCACCCGAGCTCGGTGTAGGCCCACCACATCCCCAGCGTGATGCCCACGGAGAGGAAGAGCCACGAGACGAGCGTCCACTTCCGGATGGCGTGGATCCAGCCGGTATCGAGCCGGCGGGAGAGCAGTGCCGCGATGGCGAACGCGAACGGGATGACCGCGCTGATGTACCCCAGGTAGAGCATCGGCGGGTGGATGATCATCGCCGGGTGCTGCAGCTGCGGATTGAGCCCGCGGCCGTCGGCCGGGGTGTAGCCGAGACGCTCGAAGGGATTGGCGCTGGTGACCATCACCAGCACGAAGAAGATCAGGACCGTCGACGTGACGCCGGCGACGTACGGCAGCAGGTCGGCATAGCGCCTGGAGGTGAGCCACTGGGCCAGCGTCGCGAAGAGCGCCAGCACGATCGACCAGAGCAGGAGGGAGCCCTTCTGGCCGGCCCAGAACGCGGAGATGAGGAAGTAGCTCGGCAGGTTCCGCGACGTGTACGCGGCGACGTACTCAACATTGAAATCGTGGGCGGCGATCACCTGCCAGAGGCAGGCGGCCGCCACCACCAGCAGCCCGAACCCGGCAAAGACCGACCCCCGGATGCTGCCCACCAACTCCGGCCGGCCTTGCCACCGCCCGCTGAACGCGAGCACCGCCCCCCACGCGCTCACCAGCACCACCGCCCACAGACAGAATGTTCCGAGGAGTGTCACGCCCGGATCACGCTTTCGGCACGGCGTCGTAGCGCGAGCCGCACTTGGCCAGGACGTCGGTGGCGTGGATCACGCCGTCGGCCTGGAGTCGGCCTTCGACCACGACGTCGATGTCATCGGCATCGGTGAAGGTGTCGGGGATGGTCCCGCGATAGGTGACCGGATATTCGGTGGTGCCGTCGGAGACCTTGAAGTCGATCTCGTGCGCAGCCGTGTTGCGGATCAGTGAACCCTTGACCACCTTGGCGCCCACCTTGAGGCCCACGTTGACGAACGTCGGGTCGGCCGCGACCCGGCCCTTCAGTTCCGTCGGTGTCAGGAAATAGGTCCCGGTCTCCTTGACGCCTTCCACCATCAGCACGCTCACGCTGGCGACGATGACCGCCGCGCCGAGCAGGAACTTGGTGCCCGCTTTCATGGAGCCCTCCGATGGATCCGGCGCTGGAAACAGCCCGCTTTTCCAATATACACATCCCACGCCGGCAAGGTATGCCTATTTCAGATCATCCCGGGCCTGGGCGCGGAAGGCGTCGAGCGCGGAGCGGTGGGCGGCATACTCGGGCCGGCCCTTCGCGATCTCCTTGTCGTACGCACCCAGGAAGAGGCGCTCATTGCGCCGTGCGGCGGCCGTATCGTGCGCGGCCCGCGCCAGGGTGCCCCGGATCATCAGGCCGAAGAGGTGGGTGGGCGTATGCTGGAGGATCTGGTCGGCCAGCACCTTGGCGTCCGCGACATCCCCCAGGTGGATCTGGAGCAGCGCCGCATCGTAGCGGGCATCGTCGTTCACGCTGTCCAGCATGCCGTACGCCGCGACGGCCATCGGGCCGAATCGCTGCACGGTCGCTTCGTCCCCCGAACTCGCTGCCCTCATCACGCGGTCATAGAGCCGATCGAATCGCTCCCGCGGCGACAGGTTGCTGATGTCGGGCGGTGCCACGGACTCGCTCGGCATCGGCGCGGGGGCGGCGCGGCCACGATCCCCCGCCGCGAGGTAGCCGAGCCCGAGGCCCAGCGCGAACACGATCGCCGCACCGCCACCGAGCAGCAGTGGGCCCGGTCCGTGGCGTGGGGAGGCCGGCAAGGTCGCCCCGCAGCTGGCACAGAATCGGGCACTTGGCGGCGCTGGCCGGCCACAGCCGGGACAATGGAGAGCTGAAGAAAGTTTCATCGTTAATTCACCCTTTTCGGTCTTGCGGGAATCAGGGCAACACTTGAATGTATGCCATCCGGGAAACCACGGAGTCACCCGATGCGTGGCACCAATCGTTCCATCAGGACCCTCACCGCGCTGGCGGTGCTTGTCGCAGCCCTCGCCGGGTGCGACACCATCGAGTACCGTGACCGGGCCCCGTTCAACCCGCCACCCGATCAGACCAACGGGTTTCTGGGCTATTACAACGTGGCCACCAAGCAGACCACGTGCGGTAACTGCCACGCGACGACCCAGGGGCAATGGCTGGCCAACAGCCCCCACGCCCAGGCGTGGTCGGCGCTCCCGGCCAACGCGGCGAGTTACTGCAAGAGCTGCCACACGGTCTCGGGCAACGGGAACGGTCGGGACAGCGCCGGCTACGACAAGGTGCCGTCCACGGTCTATCACGACGTGCAGTGCGAGTCGTGTCACGGCCCGGGACAGGCCCACGTGAGCAACCCGGACGGCGGCACGGCGCCGCTCGCCCACATGAGCCTCCACGATACGCTGGCCAGCTGCGGCGCCTGTCACAGCGGCGCGCACGAGCCGTTCGTCGAGCAGTGGGCCGCGTCCGGCCACGGCGATTCGGCGGCGAACAGCCACCCCGCGACCACCGCCGGATGCCAAGGGTGCCACGAAGGGAAGGCGGCTCTGGCGCGATTCGGCGGATCCAATCAGTACGTCGAGGCGTCGAGCGCCAACACCCAGACGATCACGTGCGTCGTCTGCCACGACCCGCACGGTTCGCCCAACACGGCGAGCCTCCGGTTGCCGATCACCTCGCCGGACCCGACCGTCAACCTCTGCATGCAGTGCCACTGGCGGTCGACGACGCCTTCGTCGACGTTCAATCGGTCCGCGTACGGCGCACATGCGGTCCAGGGCGCCGTGCTGATCGGATCCGGCGCCGGGTGGATCCCGCCAGGTTTCGCGTACGATTCCGCCGGCGCCTATACCACCCACGGTTCGGCCTCGAATCCACTCCTCTGCGCCGGCTGCCACGTGCATCCGTTCACCGTGACCGACAGCAACGGGTTCGTGTTCCAGTCGGTGGGTCACCTGTTCCGGCCGGCGCCGTGCGTCAACGGCACCGGAGTCCCGGTGGCCGACAACAGCTGTGCCTACACGTCCACGGCGCGCAACTGGGGGAGCTGTACCCAGAGCGGCTGCCACGCCGATGCCTCGGTGGTGGCCAACCTCTTCAACAACGAGCGCGCCACGGTCGCGGGACTGGTGGACCAGCTCTGGAACGACGTGAACCACAACGGCACGCTCGACGCCTTCCCGACCGACAGTGGCTACCTGGCCCAGATCTACGCGACGACCCCGACCGAGCTGACCGCCAACCCGAACGGGCTCACCACCGCCGAGGGAGCGCTGTTCAACGCCCAAATGCTGGCCGAGGCGAGCCAATACAGCCATTCGGACGGCTCCTACGGCGCCCACAACCCATTCTTCTACGAGGGCCTGCTGAGCGCCACCATCAACGCGGTGAAGACCCAGTACGGGCTGGCGCCGCCACCACCAGCGGTCCAGGCGCTGATGACGCGCGCGCTGGCCCGTCCGGCCGTGCATTACTCGCCACCACGGGTCCGCAAATTGGCAGTGAACCGGTGACTGCGGGGCCCGGGAGGCCACGATCCTGCTGAGCCGTTCATTGGGCGCCTTGCCCGGGGTGGTCCACCTCGTACAAGGCGCCGGTGGCATTCCCTCCGGGCATCAGGCCGCACCGATCCACGATGCGGTGGATTCAATCGTGTTCCATTCCCCGCTCCCCGACCCGATCGTGCACGTGGCCCAGTTCCTCTTCCAGCAGCCCCCGTGGCTGATGGCGGGAGGGGCGATCGCGGCCGCCATCGTCTCGGCGATCATCCTGACCTGGCTGTGGCGACGCCGGCACCCGCTCCGCGGCTGGATCGCGGCCCGGCGGGCGTGGGTCCAGGGCACGATGATCGGGGGCGTCGTGCTGGTGGTGGCCCTCGCGGGCCTCGGGGCCCACAAGTCGTTCGACTACGTGATGCACGACAACAACTTCTGTCGCGGCTGCCACATCTTCATCCCCAACGGACAGCCGTTTGTCCGCCCCGACACCGGTACCTACCTCCTGGTGAACGCGCTGGAGGGCAAGCACTCCAAGCTCTCGTGCCACTCCTGCCATCCGTTCAATATCGAGGCGCAGACCAAGGAAATGATCGGCTGGATCCTGGCCCGTCCGGACGTCGTCCCGCCCCACGGCAAGGTCCCGCGTGCCATCTGCGAGCAGTGCCACGAACGAGGCGATGCCAAGGAGAGCTGGCAGCAGATCAGCGCCACGGCGGGGCACCGGATCCACCTGTCATCCGACTCCGCGGTGCTCAAGAACAAGGTCGAGTGCCTGACCTGCCACGCCCGCACGGCCCATCGCTTCATTCCGGCGGACACCACCTGCCTCTCGGCGGGTTGCCACATCGGCACCAGGATCCGCCTTGGCACGATGCAGGGTGCCCAGACCCAGATGCACTGCACCCTGTGCCATCAGTTCGATGTCGCCGTGCCGATGCTCGCGGCCCGCGATTCGGCCTCCAGACTCCTCATCCCCGGTGGGCAGGAATGCACCGCCTGCCACCAGATGCGGGGACTGGTGGCGGCCTTCGACTTCACCCGTGATCCGCACCAGGCCCGCTGCGGTGACTGCCACGACCCGCACAAGCAGACCCGCCCGATCGATGCCGAGGCGCGCTGCGCCCAGTGCCACTCCAACTGGGACAAGATCCCCTTCCATACCGGTGCGGCCCATCGGGGCGCAGTCTCGTCCACGACCTGCATCAACTGTCACCAGCCTCACGCAGCGCGGGTCGACGCCAGCGATTGTACCGGCTGCCATCGGGAGGTCCGAGCCCCCCACCACGGAGAGGAACGGCTGCTCCCGCCGATCCCGTTCGACACCATGAAAGCCCTCAACGTGCGGGCGCCTCCGCCAGAGGTCGACCCCGCTCCTCGCGGCAAGGGAGATGCACCTCCGCCCGCCGCTCCGCCGCCGCACGCAACTCCGTCGGCGGCGGATTCATTCTCCCATCCCTTGCATCGCAAACTGGCGTGCCTCACCTGCCACGACCCGAGGTCGGATCGGAAACTGACGTTCGAGCCTCCCCGCGGCTGCCAGATCTGCCATCACCAGGCACCGGAGCGCCGGACCTGCAACAGCTGCCACCTCGCCACGGATCGGACCGACCCGTTGCCCCTGTCGGTCCCCATCGGCGCGCCGGGCCGCGCACCGACCGTCCGGACGGTGCGCTTTCCCCACCCCCGGCACGATTCGATCGATTGCCTGCGCTGCCACACCGCACCGGTCACGCTCGCCGCCGATCCGGTGGCGCTCTGCGCGACCTGCCATGACCAACACGCGGGGCCCACCACCGACTGCACCGACTGCCATATCGGCGCGACGTTCGTCGCGGCCCACGCCCCGCCGGCGGACGCGCACGGTCGCTGCGACGGTTGCCATGTCACACCGGTCGCCGCCAGGCTGGCGCCGACCCGGAATCTCTGCCTCCTGTGCCATCAGTCCCAGCAGACCCACGAGCCCGGACGAGAGTGCATCACGTGCCACCTTCCGGAGCTTCAGGACCGCTGGTCCGGGACGGCCCGCAAATGAGTCGGTGTG
The DNA here is from genome assembly GCA_035693225.1 of Gemmatimonadales bacterium. Classification (GTDB taxonomy): domain Bacteria; phylum Gemmatimonadota; class Gemmatimonadetes; order Gemmatimonadales; family GWC2-71-9; genus CAMLHU01. Next base: position 22,106 of record DASSGV010000059.1, read on the forward strand.
CCACTGCCGGATTCGGCTGGCTCATGGTCGTGCTGATGCCGACCACCATGTCAGCACAAGGGTGGCGCCTTCGACTCGACGCCAACACGCAGGTCGTCAGTTATCGCGGATGGCAGATGGACAGCATCCCGGTCAGCGCCGCTGTGACGGGGCCGAGCGGAGGCCCGACCACGTCGGATGGATATGCCGTTGCCTGCGATGGCGGGCCCTGGTGCGTCTTCTTCCGCCCTGGCGCACGGCAACAGAGCGCTCCGGGCGTGGTCGATGCCGATGCCACGATGTGGGGGCTGGGTGTGCGGGGCTTGAGCGTGCACACCCACGCGAGGGTCGGCGGCGACCTCGTCGGCGACGGCTCGTGGCCGGGGCCGGATCGAACATTCGAGCTGGTGGAGGGATATGCGGACTATGACCACGGAGGCTGGGGTGCGCGACTCGGCCGCCAACTGACCCACGGCCGACTCGGCGCCTACGGCTTCGACGGCGCGATGTTGAGCGTCCGGGACCGCACCCGCACACTGTCAGCCGCCATCTACGGCGGGTGGGGACTGGGACGCGCCGCCGACGTGCCGGTGACGAGCGGCGCACTTGACCCGCTCAATGACTATCGGCCCGCCGGCCGGCAACTCTTCGCCGGTGGCACCGCGCGCATTTCCGGATCCACGGTCGACCTGTCGGTGGAGTACCTCCGGGAGACCGACGCGGTCGATTACGGGATCGCCCAGGAACGGGTCGGCGTGAGCGGCGACATCCACCTGCATCCGGCCCCGGTCACCCTCATCGGGGACCTTCAATACGACCTGGCAGCGGGGTTGTGGGGGAGCTGGGACATCGGTGGACGGTGGCTCGCCCGCCCCCTGACCATCACGGCGACGATCCGCCAATATCGCCCCATCTTCGACCTCTGGAGCATCTGGCAGGCATTCAGCCCATCGCCGTATCACGCCGTGGACGGTGCGGTCAGCTGGGCCGCGTCACGCCGGATCACGGTCCAGTGGAATGGCGAACGGTACTGGTATCCTGACGCCGACGTGTCGACGCCGCTCACCTCCTTCACCGACCACGGGTGGCGATCGACGGTGAATGTCTCCTGGGTGCTGACCGATCGGGTGACGACATCGGCCGGCTGGAATGCTGAACTCGGGCCCGGCGCCGGGAGCCAGGGGTGGAACGGCTCGGTGCTATGGAAAGCGGGGCCCCGTTGGTCGCTCACGGCCCGGGGGGGATCCCTCGACCGACCGCTCGAATACCGCGATGACCTCTCGTCGCTCGGGTGGTATGGCATCTCGGCCGACCTCCGAATCAGTGATCGACTCCGACTCGGCGCGACCCTGGATCGCTGGAACGAGGACCGCACCCGGCCAGACTCGGGCGGCATCTCGTGGGATCAGACGAGGGCCTCCCTCTCCGCCAGCTGGACCCTGGTGTCCGATGCCGATCGCCTGCCGCTCCCGCCGGGGAGGATGCCATGATCCGGGCCCTGGCCGTCGGAGTGCTCTGCCTGTTCGCCGGCCCATCGGCCGTCCGGGCGCAGGCGCCTGGCGCGGACCGATTCGATCACGCCAGGCACGCCAGGCTCTTCCCGTCGTGCGTCTCATGCCACGCGGGAGCACTCGATCCGCTCCGGCCTCTCTACCCGGCGGCCGGCGCCTGCACGAGCTGTCACGACGGGACCGTGCGCCCCCGCGTGACGTGGGTGTCGCCCCGGCCGATCGTCACGAACCTCCGGTTCACGCACGATGCGCATCGTCGGGCGGTGGCCGGCAGCCCTGGCGAGCCGATCACCTGCGTCGGATGCCATGCACCCACCGGCTCGCCGTGGATGACCGCCGTGCGGCTTCCCGTACCGGAGAGCTGCGTTGGCTGTCACGCGCCGGGGCGCACGCACCTGACCCAGAGCGACAGTGCCTGCGGGCGCTGTCACGTCCCGCTCGCCGCCTCCCCGCTCGCTGCACGTGACGTGACGGGATTCTCCGCGCCACCGTCGCATCAGGACAGCGCGTTCGGACTGGGTGGCGGCCACGGCCGGGTGGCGAACGCGTCCGCCATCTCCTGCGCCTTCTGTCACGCCCGGGAGTTCTGCGCCACCTGTCACGCCAATGCGGCCGCGGTCCCGGCCATCGCCGGCCTGGCGGCCGATCCACGGTCGCTCGCGATCACGGCGCGGGTAGTGCGTCCGCCTTCACACCTCCAGCCCGACTTCCAACGGACGCACGGCCCGCTCGCCCGCCAAGCCGGCGCGACATGCGCCACCTGCCACTCGCAGGAGAGCTGCACCAGCTGCCATCAGGGGAACGTGCCGACACCGGTGCGCCAGATCGGTCGCGCGATGGCGGATCGGCCGACGGGCGTGAGGCTCGTTCGGCACCCGCCAGCGGACCACGCTGATCCGACCTGGAAGCGCTCCCATGGCACCGACGCGGCCGCCCGACCGCAGACGTGCTATGGCTGTCACGCCCAGGCACAGTGCCTCAGCTGCCACCGCCCCAGCGCCGGCGCGACCGGTGACTATCACCCCGCGGGATTCCTGGCGCGTCATCCGGCCGAGGCCTATGCCCGCGAGAGTTCATGCGCCGAGTGCCACAACACCGGCGGCTTCTGCCAGGACTGCCATCGGACGGCAGGTGTGACCGCCTCGGGACCGCTCAAGGCGGGATTCCACGACGCGCAAGGGGCGTTCCTGCTCTCCCACGGCCAGGCGGCGCGTCAAGGGCTGGAGACCTGTGTGAGCTGTCACGCGGAACGGGACTGCCTCACCTGTCACTCCGCCACCGGCGGGCGGGGATTCGACCCGCACGGTCCTGGATTCAACGCGGCCCAGCTCCGCGCCAAGAATCCGACGATGTGCGTGGCGTGCCACGGGACCAACATCCCGACCCGTTGAGTCAGGTGGCGCGCGCCCACGCGAGTGCCGCGGTCACGGCGCGCTGCCACCGGGCCCGGGCCGCCGCCCGCTCGGCGGCCGACCACGCCGGTGTGAACCGCGCCAACTTCCGCCCTCCCTGGAAGTCCGCCACCGACCGCCACACGCCAAGCGCCAGACCCGCAAGCGCGCCCGCGCCCAGCGCGGTCGTATCCAGGAGGTCGGGGCGCTCGACCGGAGTGCCGAGGACGTCCGCCTGGAATTGCATCAGCCAGTCGTTGGCGGCGGCGCCACCATCGACCCGCAACGCGGTCGGCGCGACCGCGGAGTCGTCGGTCATCGCGTCGACGAGGTCGGCGCAGCCGAACGCCATCGCTTCGAGGGTCGCGCGGATGAGGTGCGCACGGGTGGTCCCGCCGGTGATCCCGGTGATCGTCCCGCGCGCCTCGGCGTTCCAGTAGGGGGATCCAAGCCCCGCGAATGCCGGGACGAAGTGGACCCCGCCGGTGTCCCGCACACTTCGGGCGATGGCCTCGGTCTCCGACGCGGTCGTGATGACACCGAGCCCGTCGCGGAGCCACTGCACCGCGGCACCGGCGATGAAGAGGCTCCCCTCAAGTGCGTATGCCGGTTCTCCCGCCGGGCCGCACGCCGCGGTGGTGAGGAGGCCATGCCGGGAGCGGCGCAGCTCCTGGCCGGTGTACTCGAGCAGGAAGGCGCCGGTCCCGAAGGTGACCTTGGCCGATCCCGGGATGACGCACCCCTGTCCGAAGAGCGCGGCCTGCTGGTCGCCCACGAGACCCGCGATCGGCAGCGCGGCGCCGAATACCGCCGCATCGGACTCTCCCACCACTCCGCTCGAGCGCACGATCGTCGGAAGCAGCGCCGACGGGACGCCAAAGAGATCAAGCAGCTCCGGATCCCAGGCTCGCCGCCCCAGGTCATACAGCAGCGTACGACTGGCGTTGGTATGGTCGGTGATGTGGATCTTCCCCGACGTCAACCGCGCGATGACCCAGCTCTCGACGGTGCCGACGGCGAGCCCTCCGGCGCTGGCCCGCCGGCGGATCTCGGCATCCCGGAGCAGCCACTCGATCTTGGTGGCGGAGAAGTACGGGTCGGGGACCAATCCGGTCCGCTCCGCCAACCACTCCGCCCGACCCTGCTCGCGAAGCTCTCGACATCGATCTGCGGTACGCCGGTCCTGCCAGACGATCGCGTTGTGGACCGGTCGCAACGTCGCACGATCCCACAGCACCACCGTCTCCCGTTGCACGTCGATGCCGATCCCCGCCACCTGACCGGCGGTGAGGTGTGCGGCCGCCAGCGCCTGAGTGCCGGCGGCCACCAGGCTCGTGAAGAGTTCGTCGGGATCGTGTTCCACCCAGCCCGGCTCCGGATAGTGCTGGTGGATCTCCTGGTAGCCGCGACCCAGCACCGTCCCGTCCTGGTGGATGACGAGCGCCGTGCTCCCGGTGGTCCCCTGATCGAGGGCGAGGATGGCGCTCACGCGGCCTCCGGCACCGGCGAGGGGTGTCCGTTCCGGGTCAGGAGGATGCCGCCGATGATGAGCACCGCTCCGATCACCTGGACCGGTTCGATCGGCTCACCCAGGATCCGCCAGGCGATGACCATCGCCACGAGAGGCACCAGGCAGTTGTAGACCGACGTGCGATTGGGTCCGATCACCTTCACGCTGGAGTTCCAGAGCACGTAGCCCAGCACCAGCGACAGGAATATGGAATAGGCGAGCCCCGACCAGGCCGCGACCGAGACCCTGCCCCACTGCAGGTGCAGCAGTTGGGGAAGGCCGATGAGAACGAGGCCCGGAACGCCGGTGATGGTGGTGAGTGCCGTCACCTTGAGGGCGGACACCTCCGGCGGCAATCGCCGCACCGCCAGCGTGAAGATGGCCCAACAGAGCGACGCCCCGAGCATCGCCACGTCACCGACCCGGGTGGCGGCGGTAAAGGATGCCTGTCCTGCGCCGACCACCAGCAGCACTCCGAGGAATGCGAGCGCGAGCCCGGCACCGATCCAGCGGGTCAGGCGCTCGACACCGGTCATCGCACCCAGGCCCGCCACCAGCAGCGGGGAGGTGGCCAGGAGGATGGCCCCGTTGGCGACCGACGTGTGGTCGAGTGCTACCATAAAGAGGGTCTGGTAGATGGTATTGCCGATCACGCCGAGCCAGATCAGTCGCCAGAAGAGTCCGGGGGGAAAGCGGAGGTCCCCCTCCCGCCACCGGACCACGAGGCCCAGGAGCCCCGCGCCCAGCACGAAGCGGATGGCGCCGATCGCGAAGAGCGGCACTTCGACGAGGGTCACCTTGAGTGCGGTGAAGTTCGCGGCCCAGATCACCACCACGGCGAGCATCGCGACATCGTTGCGGCGGGAACTCGGCATGGCGGGAAATGTAGCGTATGTTTGTGAGGAGCCAGAAGCTTAGAGCTTGGAGCTGGGAGCTTAGAGCTAGAAGCTGGGAGCTGGGTACCCGGTTGGAGGTCCAAGCCCCAGACTTCAAGCTCCAGACTCCAAGCTCCAGACTCCAAGCTCCAACTTGCCCCCCACGTCCACCTCCACCGTGCCCCCATGAAGCTCACTCACCTCACTTTCGATGTTCAGGACGGGATCGCGTGGTTGACGGTGAACCGTCCGGACAAGCTGAACGCGTTGAACGACGCCCTGATCGAGGATCTGGGACACGCCGCTCGCCACCTCGCGACCGATGCGGCCATCCGGGGCGCCATCGTCACCGGCGCGGGGACGAAGGCGTTCGTGGCTGGTGCCGATATCGCCGAGCTTGCGGCGCAGGGCCCGCAGGAGGGGAAGGCACGGGCGCAGCGTGGCCAGGCGGCGTTCCGGGCACTGGAACAGTGCGGCAAGCCGGTCATCGCGGCGGTGAACGGATTTGCCCTCGGTGGTGGCTGCGAACTGGCGATGGCCTGCCACATCCGGGTGGCGAGCAACAACGCCAAATTCGGCCAGCCGGAGGTGAAGCTCGGACTCGGGCCCGGCTATGGCGGCACGGTGCGGCTGCCCCGGTTGGTGGGCAAGGGACGCGCGATCGAGATCCTGGTGACGGGGCGCATGGTCGACGCCGACGAGGCACTTCGGATCGGGCTCGTCACCGCGGTCGTGCCGCCCGAGCAGCTCAAGGCCTCGGCGGAAGGGCTGTTGCGGACCATCCTCGACCAGGGTCCGCTCGCCGTCCGGCTCTGCATCGAGTCGGTGGACGCCGGGCTGGAGATGAGCCTCGATGAGGCCCTCCTCCTGGAAGCGAACCACTTCGGGCTGCTCTCCGGCACCGCTGATATGAAGGAAGGGACGGCGGCGTTCCTGGCCAAACGGAAGCCGGATTTCCAGGGGATGTGACCGGTCCCGGCGTCCGGACACCGGGAACCCGTTCTGGTTAAATTCCGCGCATGGCACGAGGCTGGGGTCGGCTGCTGGGAGCGCTCTGCGTGATCGGAGGCGTCGCGGCGTGTCAGGCGCGGGAGCGGTTGACCTTCCCCTCGCCCGGCGGCAACGGGCTTGGTCCCAGCCTCGCGATCACGGCACCCCATCGCGATACCACGATCTCGATCGGCGACACCCTGGACATCAGCGGCTATGCGGTCGATCCGGATGGGGTGGATTCGGTCTGGTTCTCGGTCCAGGGGATCCCGTTCCTGATCGCGCCGATCTTCGGCCACGGCACCACGGACACGGTCTACTTCGAGCAGCATTTCTCGGGTGCCGCGTTCGCCGACACCGGCCGGGTCACCTTCTTCGCCACGGCGGTGGATGAGCTGAGCGACACCGGATCCACACGGAGCCTGACCGTCACGGTCGGGCCGTGAGGCTTCGGAGACTGGCGGCCCGCGGGTTCCGTAACCTGGCGCCGACCGAGCTGGAATTTCCGGAGGGTGGGGTCGCGCTGCTCGGGCGCAATGGCGCCGGCAAGACGAACCTGCTCGAAGCGGTGTACTACCCGGTCCTCTTCCGCTCGTTCCGGGGGGCCAAGGACGCGGAACTGGCGGGGTTCGGAGGTCCCGGCTTCGCGATCGAGATCGGGTGGGGTGAGGGTGCCGGTCGCCGGGCGACGGCGACCTATCACGCCGAGACGAAGGAGAAGCGGGTCCGGATCGACGACGTGCCGGAACGGAGCCTCCAGCGGGCGGCCGGGCAGTGGCTGGCGGTGGCGTTCCTCCCGACCGACACTGCGCTGGCGGCGGGCCCGCCCTCGGAGCGGCGCCAGTACCTCGACCGGCTCCTGTCGCTCGCCGACCCGGTGTACCTGGGCGCACTCACCCGCTATCGTGCGGCGCTCGCGCAGCGGAACGCCGCACTGCGGCAGGGGCAACTGGACTCGGCGCGGGCATTCGAATCGGCGCTGAGCGCCGCGGGCGCGACGCTGGTGCGGGCGCGATCGGAATGGTGCATCGGCGCGGGCACCGCCTTTGCCGAAGAGTTCGGCGGGTTGGGGGAGGCGGAGGTCCCCGGGCTCAGCTATGCCGGGCGGCTGGAGCTGGCCGAGGAGGCCGCGTGGGGGCCGCTGCTGCGGGAGGCCGAGACCCGGGACCGCCTCCGGGGGATGACCACCATCGGCCCGCACCGGGACGATCTCCGGCTGACGCTCGGCGGCCGCCCGCTCCGGGACTTCGGGTCGACCGGCCAGCAGCGCAGCGCGGCGATCGCGCTGAAGCTCCTCGAACTCGGCACCTTGCGCCGCGCGCGCGGCGAGGAGCCGGCCCTGATCCTCGATGATGTGTTCGCCGAGCTCGACCGGGAGCGCCAGCAGCGGCTCGCGGCGCGACTCTCCGATGGCGGGGTCCGCCAGTCGCTGCTCACCGCCCCGCGTCCCGAGGAGATCCCCGCCAACCTGGGTCTTCCGGTGTGGCGGGTGGCCGACGGCGCAGTGACGGTGGCGTGACCCTGTTCCCACGGAGTTGAACCGCACCATGGCGCGCACGTCCCGATCGCCCGGCCGCCCGACGCCTCTCGCGGAGGCGCTGGAGACGTGGCTCAAGGGCTCCGGGATCAAGACCCGGGTGGAGCAGGCCGGGGTGCTGGAAGAATGGGCCCTGCTGGTCGGCCCGCAGATCGCGAAGGTCACCGCCCCGGAGAGCGTGTCCGCTGACGGCGTCCTGCGGGTCCGGGTCGCGACCGCACCGTGGGCGAGTGAATTGAGCCTGATGACGCCGCGCATCATCGGGCGACTGAACGCCGGGCGCCGCACGCGCCTGATCACAAGCATCCGCTGGATCCCGGGCGCGCTCGCTCCGGACCGGCCCTAACCCCCGGGGAGCCATGGCCAAGACGCCGGCAGAGACCAAGTCCAAGGAATACGACGCCCAATCGATCACCGTGCTCAAGGGACTCGAGGCGGTGCGGAAGCGGCCCGGGATGTACATCGGGTCGACCAGCGAGAACGGCCTGCACCACCTGGTCTACGAGGTGGTGGACAACTCGATCGACGAGGCGCTCGCGGGTTTCTGCGATACCATCGCCGTCACCATCCACCCCGACAACTCCGTGTCGGTGGATGACAACGGCCGGGGGATCCCCGTCGACCTCCACCCGACCGAGAAGATCCCCGGCGTCGAGCTGGCGCTCACCGTGCTCCACGCGGGGGGCAAGTTCGACAAGGACACCTACAAGGTGTCCGGCGGGCTGCACGGCGTGGGGGTGTCGGTGGTCAACGCGCTCTCGGAACGCCTTGAGGTCAAGATCAAGCGTGATGGCCAGGTGTACCACATGGGATTCGTGCGGGGGCAGACCGTCAAGAAGCTGACGGTGCTGGGCAAGGCCAAGGAGACCGGCACCACGGTCCGGTTCAAGCCCGATCCCGAGATCTTCACCGTGCTGGAATACAACTGGAACACCCTGGCCGACCGGCTGCGCCAGCTGTCGTTCCTCAACAAGGGCGTGTCGATCACGCTCACGGACGAGCGGGGCGAGGCGCCGCGCGCGGAGACCTTCCTCGCCAAGGGTGGCCTGGCGGAGTTCGTGCAGTGGCTCAACCGGAACAAGAAGCCGCTCTTCCCGAAGCCGGTGGCGTTCTTCGCCACCAAGGACGAGGTCGAGGTCGACCTGGCGCTCCAGTACGAGGACGGGTACAACGAGAATACCTTCACCTTCGTCAACAACATCAACACCCACGAAGGCGGGACCCACCTCACCGGCTTCAAGTCGGCGCTGACCCGGACCATCAACGAATTCGCCAAGGACAGCCCGTCACTCAAGAAGGCGGACTTCACCCTCTCGGGCGAGGACATCCGCGAGGGCCTTACCTGCGTGCTGCACGTCAAGGTCAAGGAGCCCCAGTTCGAGGGCCAGACCAAGACCAAGCTGGGCAACTCGGAGGTCGAGGGGATCGTCAAGACGGTGGTGAACGAGCAGCTCGGGACCTGGCTGGAGGAGCACCCGGGCGTGGCCAAGGCCATCATCGAGAAGGCCGCGAGCGCCGCCCGCGCGCGCGAGGCCGCCCGCAAGGCCCGCGACCTGGTCCGGAAGAAGTCGGGGCTCGACAACGCCGTCCTGCCCGGCAAGCTCGCCGACTGCTCCAACGACGACCCGAAGACCTGCGAGCTCTTCCTCGTCGAGGGCGATTCCGCCGGCGGATCGGCCAAGCAGGGGCGCGACCGCTCGTTCCAGGCCATCCTGCCGCTGCGCGGCAAGATCCTGAACGTCGAGAAGGCGCGGATCGACAAGATCTTGAGCAACGAGGAGATCCGCGCCATGATCACGGCCATCGGGGCCGGGGTGCGCGAGGACTTCAAGCTCGACGACGCGCGCTACCACAAGATCATCCTGATGACCGACGCGGATGTCGATGGCGCGCACATCCGCACCCTGCTGCTCACCTTCTTCTTCCGCCAGATGCCGGAGCTGATCGACGCGGGGTACGTCTACATTGCCCAGCCGCCGCTCTACCGGGTGGCCAAGGGCAAGGACGTGTTCTACGCCTACGGGGAGCCGGAGCGGGAGGAGTACGTCAAGCGGCTGCAGGGTCCGGACGCAAAGGGCAACGTGATGATCCAGCGCTACAAGGGTCTCGGCGAAATGAACCCCGACCAGCTGCGGGAGACGACGATGGATCCCGCCAAGCGCACCCTGCTCCGCGTGACGCTGCAGGACGCCGTCGAGGCCAGCAAGCTCTTCGACGAGCTGATGGGAGACGAAGTGGAGCCGCGCCGCATCTTCATCGAGAACAACGCCAAGTACGTGTCCAACCTCGACGTGTAGCGCCACCGCCGGGGGAGGCAGGGAAGGAACGAGAAGAGGAGGGGAACGCAGATCGTTGCGCTCCCCTCTTTTCTTCCCGCCTCTGTCCCTTACGCCGTCGCCTTCCGCTTCGCCATCGCGTACAGCACGAACCCCGCCACCACCAGTACCAGGTTGATCCCCACGACCTTCACCACCGCCTGGACCGGGTGGGTCTCGTTGGGCGACGGCAATGACGCGAGCAGGATCGACAGGACCACGACCACGAACCCCACCACCCCCAGCACCACCGCCACCGGGCGCCCCCCCGGCGGGCGGCGCACGCCGACCGCGGCCGGGAACCACTGCACCCGGACCATGGCCGCGAACATGAAGGCGTAGGGGATGAAGAAGCAGATGATGGTCATGCTGACCAGGATGTCGTAGGCCGCCCGCACGGTGGTCCCCGCCTGGCCCAGGACCACGAACACCGCTGCGATCACGGCCTGCACCACCAGCGCCAGGACCGGCGTACCCCACTTCGGGTGCAGCCGCGCAAAGGCGGACGGGAGGGCCCGGTCGATCCCCGCCACGAAGGGGAGCCGGCTCACCGCGGCGAGCCACGCCCCGACCCCGCCCACGCTCCCGATGGCGATGAGCAGCGCCGCCACCGGCACCAGGGCGCCCATCCCGGTCCGCTCCGCCGCCCGCGCGATGGCCTGCATGATCCCCTGGATGCCGCTCACCTCGCCGGTCGGGAGCGCCACCAGCACCGCCAGCGTACCCAGCACATAGATGGCGGTGATGGCCAGACCGGCGATGATGATGGCACGGGGGACGGTGCGGCGAGGCTCCTGGATCTCTCCGCCCATCAGCGACGCCGTCTCCAGGCCGCCGAACGCGAAGGCCAGCGTCGACCAGAACGCGATGTCCGAGAGGTGGGTCGAGGGGACCAGCGCGCGCGCGGAGAAATCGCTGGCAACGCCGAAACGGATCCCGGCGGCCAGACCGATCCCGACCAGCAGTGCCACCGGCACCCAGGTGGCCCAGGCACCCACGTTGTGGAGGTGCTTGCCGATATCGAGCCCGATGACGTTGAGCCAGAGCGCCAGCCCGAGCCCCACGAGCGAGAAGCAGATGTAGTACGGGGCGCTCGCCGCCAGCGCATCGAAGTGATGCCCGCCGACGAAGAGCGCATTGCCGGCCGCGAAATAGAGCAACCCGGGGAAATACGCCAGGTTGCTCGCCCAGTAAAGCCACCCGGTCAGGAAGCCGGCGCGCTCGCCGAACGCCTCCTTGACCCAGAGGTAGATGCCCCCCTCGTCGGGATAGCGGGTGCTCAGCTCCAGCACGGTGAATGCGCTGGGAATGAACATCGCCGCGCAGGCGATGCCCCAGATCACGAGCGAGCTGGGCCCCGCCGCCGCCGCGGTCGCGATCCACCTCGGCCCCACCACCGCGACGATGTAGAACAGCACCACGTCCTGAAGCCGCATCACGCGGCGGAGTTCGCCCGGGGCGCTCACGTCGTCGACCGGCGTCCCGCCAGCCAATGGTATCGGGTCGCCGCCAACAGGCCACCGATGAGCCCGAGCGCCAGCGCCAGCACCACGCTCGCCGCAAGCATCGTGGCCAGGTCCGGGATGGAGGGGAGGGTGCGGGTCACGGAGGCCGGCAGGATGCACCAGGTGATGAAGGTTCCCAGCGTGTTGTCGACGATGCAGACGACTGCGCCCGCCAGCGCCGAGAGGATCCGGCCGCCACAATCGTAGGCCACGAATCCGGCGACGACATACATCGTCATCGAGGCGAAGATGATGGTGTGCCCGTGATACCAGCCGAAGATCCGCGCGGAGACCGCCCACCCCGCGTCGAACAGGAGCATCACGGCCACAAGGGTGGCGAGCACCGGGACCAGCTTGCGATTGGCCATCAGGTAGGGATGCCCCAGGAGACCGGGACCGTGCTCAGGCGGGGAACGCCAAAGATGGCGACTCAGCCCTCCTCCGTCCACTCCCCCCCTACCCCGGTGCGCCCGGCCCCCAGTCATCCCCGGGGAGCTCGTCCTCCGGGTCCCCGATCCGATCCCGATCCTTGATGGCCCGCTCGGCACGGTCGAGCGCGGGGCGATCGGGAGGCTCGACCCTGTCGGTCTCCCACGGCTCCACCGCCGGTCGCCGTCGCGGTCGGAGGAGCCACACCGCCACCGCCGCGAGCAGGAGCCCCGCCGCGAGCAATGGACCGGTCACGACGCCAGCACCTCCGTGCCGTCCCTCGAGAGGCGGTGGCTCACCAGCGGCAGGAGCGGGCCGGGCGGGCCGAAGGTGATCGCCTCCGCCAGGACCGCGAGCCCGTGCTCGACCCCCGCCCGATCCCGCGCGAAGACGCTTGCGATCGGCTCCCCGGCCGCGACCTTGTCGCCCGGTCGCGCCGTGATCACGAATCCGACGCTCGGATCGACCGGATCCTCCTTGCGCGCCCGTCCCCCGCCGAGCTCGATGACCCCGAACCCGATCCGCCGCGGCTCCACCCGCGCCACGGTGCCGGCCTTCGGGGCCCGGAACACTTCGACCTCGCTGGCCTGCGGCAGGATGGATGGATCCTCCACGACCGCCGGGTTGCCGCCCTGGGCCTCGACCATCGCCTCGAAGCGTTCGGCCGCCTTGCCGGAGCGGAGCGCCTCCTCGAGGCGATGCCGCGCCTCCTTCCCATCGCGAGCGACGCCGGCCACCAGGAGCATCTCGACGCCCAGGGCATATGTCACTTCCATCAAGTCCTCGGGGCCCTGCCCCTGGAGCGCCATGATGGATTCTTCGATCTCGAGGGCATTGCCGCAGGCGCGCCCGAGCGGGCGGTCCATCGCCGTGACCAGCGCCACCGTCCGGCACCCTCGTGACTCGCCGACCTCGATCATCGTGCGCGCCAGGGTGAGCGACTGCTCCAGCTCCGTGAGGAATGCGCCGCTGCCGCTCTTGACGTCGAGCACCAGTCCGTTGAGCCCTTCCGCCAGTTTCTTGGACATGATGCTGGCGGTGATCAGCGGGATGCTGGCCACGGTTCCGGTCACGTCGCGGAGGCCGTAGAGTTTCTGGTCGGCCCGGGCCACCTCGGGGCTCGCCATCAGCATCGCGACGCCGAGCTTGCGGGTCTGCTCCTCGGCCTCACGGAGGGAGAGCCCCACCCGGAACCCGGGGATCGACTCCAGCTTGTCGACAGTCCCGCCGGTGTGCCCCAACCCGCGCCCCGACATCATCGGGACCGCGACGCCGCAGGCCGCGACCATCGGGGCCAGGATGATGGACACCTTGTCGCCCACGCCGCCGGTCGAGTGCTTGTCGACCCGCGGCGTCGCCCAGCCGTTGAACTGGAGCCGATCGCCGGAGGCAAGCATCCCATCGACCAGCGCCGAGAGCTCCTCGGGAATGAGCCCGCGCCAGACCACCGCCATTGCCAGCGCGGACATCTGATAGTCGGGCACCTCGCCGCTGGTGTAGCCCGCGATCAGCTCCGCCCACTCGGCAGGGGTCAGCGTCCCGCCGTCACGCTTGCGCTCGATGAGCTTGGAGACGAGCATTAGAGAGTCATCCGCTGTGGGTGTCCTGAGCTGAGGAGTCCGAATGCGATCGACCGCCTGCGTGCTGGCCGCCCTCTGCCTCGTGGCGGCCCCCGTCGCGGCCCAGACCGCCGCAGATCACGTCCAGATGGGCAAGGGTGTCGAGGACCTCGACCCGCGCACGGGGCTCATGCACTTCCGGGAAGCGCTCGCGCTCGACAGCCTCGACTACGAGGCGCTGTGGCGGGCGTCGGATGCCCTGGTGGACGTGGGCAAGCAGACCCCGGACACCGCGGCGAGCCCGGCCCGCGACTCAATGTACGCCGAGGCCGAGGTGCTCGCACGCCGGGCGGTGGCCGCGGACTCGATGGGGGCCGAAGGGCATTTCGCGCTGGCCCAGGCGATCGGGCGGGCCTCGCTCACCAAGAGCAAGAAGGAACGGGTCAAGCGGGCCAAGGAGATCCGCGACGAGGCGTTGCGGGCCATCGCGCTCGACCCCGACCACGATGGCGCCTACCACGTGCTGGGCCGCTGGAATGCGGAGATCATGCGCCTCTCCGGGCTGACCCGGTTCTTCGCCAAGACCTTCCTCGGCGGCGCGGTATTCAACGAGGCCAGCTGGGACAACGCCCAGAAGTACATGGAAAAGGCCGTGACCTTGAACCCGGGCTACGTGTACCATCACCTGGATCTGGCCGAGGTCCTCATCGACCGTGAGGAGTGGCCCGAGGCCCGCGCCCAGCTTGAGTTGGTCGAGTCGCTGCCGGCCACCGACGCGATGGACCCGACCTACAAGTCCGAGGGGACGGCCCTCCTGGCGAAGATCGCGAACAAGAAGTGACGCGGGCGCCGCGACCCACGACCTCCTTGAGGCCGATATGACCGACGACGTGCTGCAGCTCACCGCCCGCATCCAGTCCCTCGAGGCCGAGCGCCGCCAGCTCCTGACGGTGGTCGAGATCCTTGAGGAGATCGGCGGTGCCGCACAGTTCACCGACATCGTGCAGGCGGTGGCCCGGCGCCTGGGGGAGGCGCTGGGCCTCGACCGCTGCTCGATCTTCCTGGCCGAGAAGGGTGGTCGCTCGGCGCGGCTGGTGGCGAGCTTCGAGGACCCGAGCATCCGGAACTACATGGTCGACCTGGACCGGTATCCCGAGCTCCGGCGCGCCCTGGAGACCGGCCAGACCGTGATCATCGCCGATGCGGCGAGCGACCCCGGCCTGCAGTCGATCCAGAAGGCGCTCAAGGATCGGAAGGTCAAGAGCATTACCGTGGTCCCGATCAAATGGCGGGGTGCCGCCATCGGGGCCATCTTCCTGCGCACCTTCCGGGATGGCCAGCCCTTTGCCGACGGGGACATCCGCTTCGTGGAGGTCGTCGCGTCCCTCACCGCCAAGGCGCTCCGCAATGCGCACCGGATCGAACGACTGCAGCAGCGTGTGGGCGGGGACGCGGTGCTCGACCCGCAGCAGGCAGTGCTGGCGGAGTT
Organism: Gemmatimonadales bacterium; assembly: GCA_035693225.1. Classification (GTDB taxonomy): domain Bacteria; phylum Gemmatimonadota; class Gemmatimonadetes; order Gemmatimonadales; family GWC2-71-9; genus CAMLHU01. The sequence continues at coordinate 37,196 of DASSGV010000059.1, forward strand.
CCTCCGGCGCCTGTTGACGCAGGCGACGGCGCGGGGCCGGAACATCTCGATGGCGCAGGCCACCCAGGAGGAGCTCGACCGGCTGGTCGGCGTCACCCTCACGGTGCTGGCGCAGGAAGCCGACCTGCACTGACCCGCGTGGCCACTCCCGCCCAACGCGCGGCTGAGCTCCGCGCCAGCCTCGACCGCGCCAACCGCCAGTATTACCTCGCCGACGCGCCGGAGATCTCCGACGCCGAGTACGACCTCCTGATGCGCGAGCTGCAGGCGCTCGAACGCGAGCATCCCGCGCTCGCCACGGCTGATTCCCCCACCCGGCGGGTCGGGGCCGAGCCGGCAAGCGCGCTCGTCAAGCACCCGCACCAGGTCCAGATGCTCTCGCTGGCGAACGCCTTTTCCCCCGAGGAACTCGCGGCGTGGGAAGAGCGCATCACCCGGCTCAACCCCGACGCCCCCAAGGCCGGCTACACCACGGAACTCAAGATCGACGGCGCCGCCATCAACCTTACCTACGAGCGCGGCACCTTCGTCCTCGGCGCCACCCGCGGCAACGGCACCGTCGGCGAGGAGGTGACCCGGAACCTCCGGACCATCCCCGATGTGCCGCTCGTGCTCAAGGGGAAGGGACACCCCGCAGTGATGGAGATCCGCGGCGAGGTGTACTTCCTTCGCGAGGCCTTCGCAAAGCTCAACGCCCAGCGCGCCCAGGACGGTGAACCCCTCTTCGCCAACCCCCGGAATTCGGCCGCCGGCTCCCTCCGCCAGCTCGACCCCGAGGTGACCCGGCGGCGGCGGCTCCGCCTCTTCGCCTTCCAGGTGGCCGTGATCGAAGGCACCCTCAAGGCCCGGACCCAATGGGAGGTGCTCGACCTCCTCGACGGATGGGGATTCCCGGTCGCCCCGCACCGGGCGGAGCACCGTGACCTCGCCTCGGTCCAGCGCGCCGTGGAGGAGTATGAGCGCCTCATCCCCACCCTCCCCTTCGAGGCCGACGGCGTGGTGGTCAAGGTCAACTCCCTCGCGATGCAGGAGGACCTCGGCGTGGTCGGCGGGCGGGAGCCGCGCTGGGGCATCGCGCGGAAGTTCGCGCCCGAAGTGGCCCGCACCACGCTCATCCGCATCGGGCTCAACGTGGGCCGGACCGGCGCGGTGACACCGTTCGCCGAGCTCGAGCCGGTCGAACTGGGGGGTGTCACCGTCTCGTCGGCCACTCTCCATAATGAGGACCAGATCGCGCAGAAGGACATCCGTGAGGGCGACGAGGTCGAGATCATCCGCGCCGGGGAGGTCATCCCCCAGGTACTGGGACCCACACCCGCCGCCCGCGAACGCACGGACCGGAGCGCCCCCTGGACGCCGCCCGCGAAGTGCCCGCGCTGTGGCCACGCCCTGGTGCGCCCCGAGGACGAGGCGGCCCGTTACTGCACCAACGTCTCCTGCCCGGGACGGGTGCTCGAGGGGATCATCCACTTCGCGGGGCGGGACGTGATGGACATCCGCGGACTCGGCGCCGAGCGGGTGGCCCAGCTCGTGGCGGCGGGCCTGGTGACCGACGTGGCCTCACTCTTCGATCTCACCGCCGACCAGCTCACGGCGCTCGACCGCTTTGCCGAGCAGAGCGCGGGGCAACTGGTCGCGGCGATCGCCCGGTCGAAAGGGCGCCCCTTGGCGACCCTGCTCCACGGGCTCGGCGTACGTCATGTGGGGAAGAGCGTCGCCCAGCTCCTCGCGCGCCGATTCTCCACCCTGGATCTGCTTGCGGCCGCGTCGGTCGAGGAGATCGAGGCGGTACCGGGGGTCGGCCGGACCATCGCGGAAGCGGTCCACGGGTTCTTCCGCGAACCGGACACCCGGGCCCTCGTCGAGCACCTGCGGCGTGCAGGGGTCAACTTCATCGAACCGGATGCGGTGGAGGCCAACGGACCGCTCGCGGGGAAGACCTACGTGGTGACCGGAACTCTGGCAGCCCTCAGCCGTAAGGAAGCGACTGCCCTGATCGAGAAGGCGGGGGGCCGCGCAGCAGGGGCGGTCACCAGGCAGACCGATGTCGTCGTGGCCGGGGATGACGCCGGCGCGAAGCTCGACCGGGCCCGCACGCTCGGGATCGAGATCATCGACGAAGCAGAGCTCAAGCGAAGGACGGCACACCAGTAGACCGCGCACCACGTACGACTCACGACTCACAACTCGAGACTTACGACCCACGACCCCCTTGGAGCCCGGCATGCGTCGCATCCTGACCGTTCTTGCGTTGGCCCTCCTCCCGGCGCCGCTGCTCGCGCAGCTCGATGCGCGCCTGATGCAGCAGCCCGACGTCTCCACCACGCAGATCGCCTTCGTCTACGCCGGCGACATCTGGGTGGTGGCCAAGCAGGGCGGCGTGGCCGCGCGGCTCACGACGCCCGCGGGCGATGAATCGTTCCCCAAGTTCTCCCCCGACGGCAAATGGATCGCCTTCACCGGCGACTACGACGGCAATCAGGACGTATACGTGATGCCGGTCGGCGGCGGGATCCCCACCCGGCTCACCTGGAACCCCGCGCCGGATCGGGTCGTCGGCTGGTATCCCGACGGCTCCGGGATCCTCTTCGCCTCGACCCGCGAGAGCGGTTCGGGGCGCTTTGACCAGCTCTACAAGGTCAGCCCCACCGGCGGGATGGCGACGAAGCTGCCGGTGGCCTACGGCGAGTTCGGCGCGGTGAGTCCCGACGGGAAGACCCTGGCCTACATGCCGGAGGCCCAGGACTTCCGCACCTGGAAGCGCTATCGCGGCGGGTGGGCCAGCGACGTCTGGCTCTTCGACCTGACCACCTTTGCCTCCCGCAACGTGACCCACGACCCGGCGCTCGACGGCCAGCCGATGTGGCACGGCGACACGCTCTACTTCCTTTCCGACCGCGACGACGCCAAGCGCGGCAACATCTGGGCCCTGGACCTCAAGTCGAACGCGATGCGCGAAGTGACCCACTTCACCGACTTCGACGTCGAGTTCCCCTCGGCCAGCCGCTCCGACATGGTGTTCGAGGCCGGCGGACGGCTCTATCGGATGGACCTCGCCTCCGAGCATGTGAGCGAGGTGCCGGTCCAGGTGGTGACCGACCGGGCCACGCTCAAGCCGCGGGCCATCGCGACGGCGGAGTGGCTGACCGGCGGCACGATCTCCCCCACCGGCCAGCGCGCCATCCTCGAGGCGCGCGGCGACCTGTTCTCGCTGCCGGCCAAGGACGGCTCGGTGTTCGACCTCACCCGGACGAGCGGGAGCGCCGAGCGCTGGCCGTCCTGGTCGCCCGATGGGAAGACCGTCGCGTACTGGAGCGACCGGAGCGGCGAATACGAGCTCACCGTCCGCCCCGCCGACGGCACCGGGACCGAGCGCACGGTGACGCACCTCGGCGCCGGCTTCCGATACCGCCCCTGGTGGTCGCCGGACGGGAAGTCGGTGGCGTACATCGACCAGGCAATGAAGATCTGGATCACCGACATCGCGACCGGCGAGTCCAAGCTGGTCGACCAGGCCCTCTACTTCTTCGAGGGGAACCTCGAGGGATTCACGCCGAGCTGGTCGGCGGACAGCCGGTGGCTGGCGTATGCGCGCGACCTCCCCTCGCAGCATACCGCGATCTTCCTGTACGACACGCGCTCCGGCAAGGCCACCCAGGCGACGGCCGGATTCTACAGCGACAATGCGCCGGCCTTCGATCCCGACGGCAAATACCTCTACTTCACCACCAACCGGACCTTCACGCCGGTCTACAGCGATTTCGACAACACCTGGGTCTACAACAACTCGACGTCGCTGGCGGCGGTGCCGTTGCGCGCCGACGTGCCGAGCCCGTTGGCGCCGAAGAACGACGTGGAGAACGCCGACACCACGACGAGCACACCGGCTGCCGCGACGGGGAAGGGAAAGTCGGCCAAGGGGGCCAAGGCCGACACCAAGGAGAGCACCGCACCGAAGGCGGTCGACATCGACCTGACGGGATTCGAGCAACGCATCGTGCTGCTTCCGCCCGACGCCGGCAATTTCGGCGCGATCGCCGCCGCGAGCGGGAAGGTGGTCTTCCAGCGCCCGCCCCGGACCGGGTCGGACGACAAGGCCACGGCGCTCAAGTACTACGACCTCGCCGATCGCACGGAAAAGACCGTGCTCGCCGACGTCGACGGATTCCAGCTTTCCCAGAACGGGAAGAAGGTGCTGGCGTGGAAGGGAAAGAATTGGGCCATCGTCGACCTGGCGCCCGACCAGAAGCTCGACAAGCCGCTCGCCACCGCGGACATGCAGATGGTGCTCGATCCGCCGGCGGAATGGCGCCAGATCTTCAACGACGCCTGGCGGATCGAGCGGGACTTCTTCTACGATCCGGGGATGAACGGCGAGGACTGGGACGCGATGCGGACGCGCTACGGCGCGGTGCTCCAGGATGCCGTCACCCGTTCGGACGTCAACTGGGTCCTGGGTGAACTGATCGGGGAGATGAACAACTCCCACACCTATCGCAGCGGCGGGGATCTCGACCACCCGCTCCGGCGACCGGTCGGGATGCTCGGCTGCGACTTCACGCTCGAGAACGGCGCATATCGGATCACCCGCATCATCCGGGGCGCGCCCTGGGACGTCGAGGTGCGCTCGCCGCTCGACCAGCCCGGCGTGAATGTCAAGGAAGGCGACTACCTGCTGGCCGTGGATCACGTGCCGGTGGATGTGACCAAGGAGCCGTGGGCGGCGCTCGACGGTCTGGCCGGAAAGACCGTGATCCTCACCGTCAACAGCGCTCCCAGCCTCACCGGCGCACGGGAAGTGGCCGTCCAGCCCCTCGCGAGCGAATCCCAGCTCCGCTACCTCGCCTGGGTGGACGCCCATCGCCGTCGGGTGGAGGAGGCGAGCGGCGGGAAGATCGGGTACATCTACGTGCCGAGCACCGGGATCGACGGCCAGACCGAGCTGGCACGGATGTATTGGGCCAATTTCGACAAGCCCGGCCTCATCGTCGACGAGCGATTCAACAGCGGTGGGCAGATCCCCGATCGCTTCGTGGAAATGCTCGACCGCCACGTCACGAGCTACTATGCCGTGCGCGACGGAATGGACTGGCGCTGGCCGCCCGACGCCCACAACGGGCCGATGGCGATGCTCATCAACGGCTGGAGCGGGTCGGGCGGCGACGCCTTCCCGTACTACTTCCGGGAGCGCAAGCTGGGACCGCTCATCGGGATGCGCACCTGGGGCGGCCTGGTCGGCATCAGCGGCACTCCGGGGCTGGTCGATGGCGGGGCGGTCACGGCCCCGACCTTCGGCATCTACGACGTCAACGGTCAATGGACCGTGGAAGGACACGGCGTCGACCCGGACATCGAGGTGGTGGACGACCCCACCCAGCTTGCCAAGGGGACCGACCCCCAGCTGGAGCGGGCCATCCAGGAGGTGATGCAGTCCCTCAAGGACCATCCACCGGTGACGCCCAAGAAGCCGGCGTACATCAAGAAAGGCGGGCAGTAGCGAGTGGTGGGTGGCTAGTAGCGGGGACGGTGTCCCGCCACTAGCCACTCCTGCCGTCTCACCCTACCTTTTCCGGCACCTCCATGACCGACACCACTCCGCCGTCCCTGCTGGCCGGGCGCCACTGCCTGGGCCTCGGCGCCCGGACACTGCACACGCTCCGGGCCAGCCTCGAACGCGACCTCGGTGGCAATGCCGCCGCCTATCTCCAGGAAGCCGGGTTTTCCGGCGGCGGGCAGTTGTACGACGCGTTCACCAGCTGGCTGTCGGAGTCGATCGGCGTCACCGCACCGGAGGCGCTTGATCGGGACCACCTGCCCGGACTCCTCACCGCCTTCTTCACCACCATCGGCTGGGGCAGCCTCAACGTCACGGCGCTCGGCGCGGCACTGCTCTCGATCGAGTCCGGGGATTGGGCCGAGGCCGATCCGGCATCCGGAGCCACCTACCCTTCCTGCCACGTGACCAGCGGCCTGCTTTCGTCGTTCGTCGGACACCTGGGCGGTGGAATGACGGCGGTGCTCGAGGTCGAATGCCGCAGCCGCGGGGATGCGCGGTGCCGCTTCCTCGCCGGCGCGCCGGAGACGATGCACGCGCTGTATGAACGGCTGGCCGCGGGCCTCGACATCGACGAGGCCATCGGCCAGCGCTGAACGTACGTTCCGAAGATGCACCCCAGGGCGGCCCCGCGGCCGCCTCATCTTTTCGGAGGACTCCCATGACCGGACCGACCCGCCCCCCGATGTCCGTCGGCGCCATCGTCTCCTCCCAATTCGACGCCGCCGCCGACCTGATCGGGCTCGAGACGTACATGCGGACGATCCTGCTGCAGCCGTTCCGCTCGGTGTCCGTCGAGCTGCCCGTCCGGATGGACGATGGCCGGTTCGAGATCTTCCGCGGCTATCGCATCCAGCACAATGGCGCCCGCGGGCCCTGCAAGGGCGGGATCCGGTATCATCCGCACGCCGACGCCGAAGAGGTCCTCGGGCTCGCGACCACGATGACGTGGAAGACCGCACTGATGGACATCCCCTTCGGGGGCGCCAAGGGGGGCGTGCAGGTCGATCCGCGGAAATTGTCGCTCCGGGAACTGGAATCGCTCACCCGCAAGTTCACCAGCCGCATCTCGATCATCCTGGGACCCTACCGGGACATCCCCGCACCCGACGTCAACACCAACGCGCAGGTCATGGCGTGGATCCTGGATGAGTATTCCGGCCGCCACGGCTATTCCCCCGCGATGGTGACCGGCAAGCCGATCGCCCTGGGCGGCTCGCTGGGCCGTGAGGAGGCCACCGGGCGCGGGGTGGCGTCGGTGATGAACGCCTATGGCAAGGACTTCGGACTTCCGGTCAAGGGCAGCAGGGTCGTGATCCAGGGATTCGGCAACGTCGGCGCCCATCTGGCGATGTTCCTGCACCAGACGGGGGCCCGGATCGTTGCGGTGAGCGATGTCGACGGCGGACTCCACGAAGCAAAGGGGCTCGACATCCCGGCGCTCTTTGCCCACGCGTACCAGGCCCGTCGGCCGGTGGGCCAGTTCCCGGGCGGCCAGCCAATCACGAATGACGAGCTCTGGAAGATCCCGTGCGACTGGCTGGTCCCGGCGGCGCTGGGCGGCGTGATCACCAAGGAGGGCAACGCAGCGACCATCGACTGCAAGGTCGTGGTGGAAGCAGCCAACAGCCCGACGACCCCCACCGCCGACCGGATCCTCGCCGAGCGGGGGATCCCCGTGATCCCCGACTTCCTGGCCAATGGCGGCGGCGTGGTGGTGAGCTACTTCGAATGGGCCCAGAACCTGCAGCAGCACCCCTGGTCCCTGGAAAAGGTCAACGACGAACTCGAGCTGAAGATCACCGCGGCGTACCGGGCGGTGCGGGATATCGTGAAGGAGAAGAAGGTCCCCTGGCGCACCGCGGCCTACGTGATCGCGCTGGCACGGGTGGCGGAGGCGGAGCGGTTGCGAGGGCACTGAACCGACCGGGCAGGACGCCGCAACCCTTTCCCGGCCCGGACCATCCAACCGGCATTCCTTTCCACTGGAGCCGAACGTGTCCCGCCCCGCCCGGATGGCGCTCGTGATGTCGCTGGTGCTGCTCCCCCTCGCCGCCCGGTCGGTCGATGCCAGGGCGCTCCCGCAACAGGCCGAGACCGTCTCACTGACCGGCAGCAAGATCGGGATCTGGAACCTGGTCGGGCAGGTCAGTCTCGTGCCTGCCGCTGCCGGGACGGCCGTCACCGTGCAGATCTCCCGCCACGGCAAGGACTCGGGCAGGATCACCACCGCCCAGGGTGAACTCGGCGGCGCCCAGACCCTTCGCCTGGTCTACCCCGCGAACGACATCCTGTACCGGCCCGCTGGTCGGACCTCCGGCCAGTGGGAAACGGACCTCCGCGTCCGCGACGACGGCACCTTCGGGGATGAAGACCACTGGGGCGGTGGCCACCGGGTGACCATCGGCTCGGAGGGCGGGTTCGACGGATCCGCCGACCTCAAGATCGCGGTCCCACGCGGGCAGAAGATCACCGTCCAGCTGGCGGTCGGCACCATCACTGCCGAGAACGTCGACGGGGACCTCAAACTCGACACCGATGACGGGGACGTCTTCACCACGAAGACCAAGGGCCGCCTGGTGCTCGACACCGGCTCGGGAGACGTCAAGGTGACCGGCCACGACGGCGACGCCTCCATCGACACCGGATCCGGCGACGTGACCGCCTCGGCCCTGCACGGCAGCGACCTTTCGATCGACACCGGCTCCGGAAATGTCGACCTCGACGGCGCCGTGGCCGACGTGCTGAGCATCGACACCGGATCCGGCACGGTGACCGTCTCGGGACTGGCGTCGGGACGGGTCAAGATCGACACCGGTTCCGGCGACGTCGTCCTCGGCTACACCACCGCCCCCACCGACATCGACGTCGATGCCGGCTCCGGCGACGTACGGATCACCTCGCCGGCCGGTCTCAACGCCAGGGTGGACTTCGAGACCTCCAGCGGCGACATCACGACCGACTTCCCGGTGACGCTCACCTCTCACGAACGCGACGAGCTGCACGGCACCATCGGCACGGGCGGCGGCCGGCTCCACGTGGAGACCGGATCCGGGAACATCGCGCTGCGCAGGAAGTAGGGCCGGCGGGAGGTCCGGCCTGCGGTTCACGCCCCCATCACACCCACCGCCTCGATGGCCATCGGCGGCGTCGAGGTGCTGCCGAGCCACGAGGCGTAGGCCCCGACCCCGCGGATGCGCCCCAGGAGCTGGTGGGCATTGCCGGCGATGGTGACGCCATCGACCCGCCCCACGACCTCCCCGCCCGCCACGCGCCAGGCCGGCGCGGCGAAGGACACGAATCCACCTGCCGCGACCTGCCCGCCGTTGAGTCCGGGAAGATCCTCCACGATCAGGCCATCACCCACCCGCGCGAGCAGGGTGTCGAACGAGTGCGCGCCGGGCGTCATCACGAGATTGGTGAACGCGACCTGCGGCTTGCCGAAGGTGGTGCGCCGCGCGTGGCCGGTGGAGCGGGCGCCGGCGCGCGCGGCGGTCTCGAGGTCGTAGGCCAGCGCCCGCACCACACCGTCGCGCACCAAGGTGAGGCTCCGGCTGGGCACGCCCTCATCATCGAGCGGCCGGGAGCCGGGGCGGGCATCGAGGAGCGGGTCGTCGGTCAGGGTGAGCGCGGGGTCGTACACCCGCTCCCCCACGCGATCCTTCAGGGGGGAGAGCCCCTGCACCGCCGTCCGGCCGAGGAGCGACTGGCGCACCGGGATCAGGAGGGCGCGCACCGCCGGCGGGAGGAAGAGCACCGGCAGGTGTCCGCGCGGGACCGCCGCGGCCCGCTGCGACCAGCCGAGTCGCACGTTCGTCTGCCCGACGAAATGCTCCAGCTCATCGGGGGCGGGAAGGTCCGCCGCGACGAGGCTCCCGCTCGTGCGCACGCCACCGGGTCCGCTGATCTCGACCAGCAGGCCGACCATCGACACCTCGTAGCTCGCGTCGAGCCCGGCGGTGTTGGCGACCCGCACACTCCCGACCGAGCGCTCCACCGCGACGTCGACGCGTCGCCCGTCGCCGGCGAGCCGGTCGTGCACCATCTGGCCGAGATCGCGCAGGTCGTCGAGCGATGCGGCGGCGGCGCGGGGCACGCGGGTGACCACCCGCGGCCACGGATTCGGCTCGGGCAGCGGAAAGTCCACCGGGGCGCCGATCCGCGCGGCCGCCAATGCCGCTTCGACCATTCCATCCGGGTCATCGCCGGTGGTCCCCGAAACGCCGGTCCGCCCCTCGACGATGACCCGGAGGTTCACCCCCCGCTCGATCGCGACGGAGACCCCGGCCAGCCGTCCCTGGTCGAACGCGAGCGAGTGGGTCTCATCGAACTTGGCGACGACGTCTCCACCCTGACCACGACTCCGGATGAGTTCGAGGATGCGGGGGATCATCCACCCTCCCCGTCGACCCGCGCCGCACGGATCCGGACATGGGGCGCGCCGTCGCCGACGTTGACCAGTCCGTCGCATCCGCAGGTGCACCCCGACGCAGCACGACTCCAGGCAAAATCGGCCGCGACACCGTCGACCCCCTCGAGCAGTTCCACCGCGGCACCCCGGACCACCACATCCTGGACCGGTTCGGCGATCTCGCCGCCCCGGATCATGCGGGCGTCCTCGGCGGCCATCCGGAGGCGCCCGCCATCGAAGTCCACGCCCCGGGCGTCGGGAACGTAGACCCCCACGGAAATCCCCGAGAGCAGGTCGGCCAGGGTACCCTGCCCCGTGGCGAGGAAGAGGTCGGTCATCCGCGGACGCGGCACGTGGCGGAAGGAGCTGGCGCGCGCATTGCCGGTGGGCACCTCACCGGAACTGGCCGCGGATTCGCGGCTGTGGAGCCGGCCGACCACGACGCCGTGCTGCACCAGGGTGGTGCTCTGGGTGGGACTTCCTTCGGCATCCCAGTTCCCCGCCCCCCGCAACCCTCCGCCGCGGCCGTCATCGCCCACCGACAGGAGCGCACTGCCGACCCGATCACCCACCCGGAGCGCGGCGATCCGGTCGGACGCTTCCAGCCCGTGCCCGATGGCGGCGTGGAGGAGCGCGCCGGTGGCACCGGGGCCGAGGACGATCGGCAGGACACCGGGACGGATGCGGCGCGCACCGAGGCGCCCGATGGCGCGGGTGCCGAGGGCGCTCACCTCCTCGGAGAGGTCGCCGATGTTCTTCCAGCCGCCCCGGACCGCCCACGATCGGACCGCACGCTCATCCAGTCCTTCATCGCGGGCGACCGCCACCGCGGCGACCGCGGCGTCGATCCGGAGGTCGCGCACGAGCGTCCCCTCCGAGTTCCCGACCCACATCTCCGTGACCTCGTCCCGGGCCGCGAGGTAGGACTCGCTCACCCGGCGGTCGGTGGAGAGGAGACCGGTGTTGAGCGCTTCCGCGAGGGCGCGCTTCTCGGACAGCGGCATGGCACGCGGGTCGTCATCCAGCTCGGCCGGCCCATCGGACCGGGAGGGCGGGAGCGGCGCGAGCGAGGGTGAGCGATCGACCGGCACCGCCAGCGACAGCTCGTACGCCCGCGCCACCGCCGCATCGATCCGCTCGAGGTCGGTGGTGCTGACGATCCCCCACCCGCGGCCGCGGGCGAAGCACCGGATGAAGGCGCCCTGGTCGACGCCCTGCGTGGCGGTCTCCAGGCGTCGACCACGGAACGCGACCGTCGTCATCCACGTGCGCTCGACGCGGATCTCGGTGAATTCGGCGCGCGATGCGCGCAGGGCCTCGGTGATCTCGTCGAACACGGAAGGGTCGGGACTCAGGAGGGGAGTGTCAGGGCTCGGCGCTCGACCGGCGCCGGGGTGGTCCGGATCATTGCTCCAGGCGCCGGGCGTATTCGGGTCGGATCACCAGCGCACCGTCCTCGATGATCTCCCGATCCCACGGCAGGATGATGAAGCTCTCGGTGCTGAACGCGTGATAGTCGGGCGTGTAGCCGCCGGTCCGGAAGGATACGGCGGTGCGGACCTCCCTGGGCTGCAACGCACGGACCTCGTCGAGTGCGAGCTTCAGGGTGCTGCCGGTATCGCAGGTCTCGTCCACCAGCAGGACCCGGCGACCCTTGATCGACGCAGGGGGACCGCTCACCAGGACCGGGGCCGCGCCGACGGTCCGCCGGGTGACGGCCATCGAGGCGAACTCGCGTTGCAGGATCGACGCCACCACCACGCCGGGGATCACCCCCGCCTTGGCGATGCCGAGCACCATCTCCGGATCGAAGTCGCCGACCACCTTGAGGGCGAGCGCCCGGCAGATCTCGCCGAAGAACGGCCAGTCGACCTCGAGCACTCCGCGGGGTCCTGCAGGCTCGCTGCGGCGCATCGGGGCTCCGGAAGGGTGGAGGCGGAACGTATCCCACCACCGGGGCCGCGGCAACCGCGTTGCCGCGCGCCGGAGCGGGGGGTATGTTTCGCTTCATCCGCCCGCGCGACGACCCCTACGCGAGGACGCGCGTTCCGCCATGGACATCCTCCGCCGCATCTTCGGCCGCGACTCGGCCGACACTCCGCGACCCCAGCGCCTCGACTATCTGAACGAGGCGCTCGCGCTGGAGCGCCAGGGCGACTATGAGGCCGCCCTCACGTCCTATCGCCTCGCGCTGCGGGACAATCCGACCGATACCCGCATCCTCCAGAACATGGCCATCGCGTTCACCAAGACCGACCGGCCGGAGGAGGCGCTGCGCCAGTATCGTCGGGCGCTCGACGTCGATCCGTCGCTCACCGGCGCGCATTACGGCATCGGCTTCCTGCTGCTGAAGCGGGGCGACGTGGCCGGCGCGGCCGAGCACCTGCGCGAATTCCTGTCCCGGCCGCCCCGGGGGGCCGACGCCGACCGCTGGGTGAAGCACGCCGAATCGACGCTCCGCGAGCTCGACGCAGCACCAGGCCGGCCCTAGTGCGACACCGCCTGCTCGCGCTCCTGGCCGGGGTGGCCGTCACCGCCTGCAGTCACCTGAGCTCGGGGACCGGGCCGGTCGCCATCCAGCTGGTGCTGCAGCAGCCCTATGAGCTCGAGGTGGGCGACACGGTGCAGCTCCGCGCCTACGCGCTCGACGAGGCGGGCGACAGCGTGGGCGCGCCGATCATCTGGCGGGCGCCGGACAGCACCGTCACGATCGACAGCCTCACCGGACGCGCCACGGCCGTCTACCCGAGCGTCTCCGGCCGGGTGCAGGCCCGGACCGGCACGCTCGTGAGCGACGTGGTCACCTTCAGCACCTACCCCCGCTCCGACACCATCATCATCGACTCGGCGGCCGACACGACCACGATGCAGCCGACGGATTCCGTCTCGGGGGCCCTGGTGGCGAGCCTGCAATCGCTGGCGCCGGCGGGGGGCAGCTTCAACCGGCGCCTGACGTACACGCTCACCTCGCCGGCAGATTCGAGCGTGACGCTCGACGGCGGGCTCCTGACCGTGACGGTGAGCACGGGCGTCGACGGCACGCCCTCGGCACAGGTGCACCTGCACAAGACCGCGGCGGCGGCACCGGACAGCGCACTCGTGACGGTCGGGGCCGTCCGGCCGAGCGGGACGATCGTCCCCGGGTCGGGGCAGACGTTCACCGTCCACATCCTGCACTAGGAGCTCTCGTGGGCACACCGCGGACGTTGAACGACATCTTCTTCGGGGCGATCGACCGGTTCAAGGAGCGCCCCGCGGTGATGCGCCACAAGCGGGACGGCGCGTGGCGCCCGATCAGCTACGTCGAACTCTACGCCAGGGTCCGGGACACCAGTTTCGGGCTCGCGGCCCTCGGCGTCGCCAAGGGCGATCGGGTGGCGATCCTCTCGGAGAACCGGCCCGACTGGGCCGTGGCCGACTACGCCTGCCTGGCGCTCGGTGCCGCCGACGTGGCCATCTATCCCACCCTTCCCGCCAAGCAGATCGAGTACATCCTCAGGGATTCCGGCGCGGTGGCGGTGTGCGTGTCGAACGCCACCCAACTCGCCAAGATCCGCGAGATCCGCGCCAACCTGCCGGCACTCAAGCACGTCATCGGATTCGACCCCGACACCAAGGGCGCCGGGGTCGTGTGGATGGACGAGCTCCTCGAACGGGGGCGCGGAGCCGGCGGCGACGAGGCGGAATGGCGCCGGCAGGCGCTCGCCGCGCGGCCCGACGACGTGGCCACGTTCATCTACACCTCCGGCACCACCGGCGATCCCAAGGGCGTGATGCTCACTCACGGCAACATCACGTCGAACGTGGTGGCCGGGTTGGCGGTGCTCGGACTGCAGAGCGACGACGAGTGCCTGTCGTTCCTGCCGCTCAGCCACATCTTCGAGCGGATGGCCGGGCACTACGTGATGATGCAATCCGGCACGATCATCAATTACGCCGAGAATTTCGACAGCGTGCCGGCCAACCTGATCGAGACCCGGCCCACCGTCGTGCTGTCGGTCCCGCGGCTCTATGAGAAGATCTATGCCCGGGTGCTCGAGAGCGCGATGGGCGGCGGCCCGGTCAAGCGGAACATCTTCTTCTGGGCCAAGCGGACCGGTGAGGAGTGCATCGACCTCCAGCAGGCCCGCAAGCCGATCCCTGGTGCGCTCCGGTTCGGGCGGGCACTGGCCGACCGCCTGGTCTTCTCCAAGCTGCGGGCCCGCACCGGCGGACGGCTCCGGTTCTTCGTCTCCGGCGGCGCACCGCTCGCGGCGGACATCGCCCGGTTCTTCCACGCGGCGCGGCTTCCGATCTACGAAGGATACGGACTCACCGAAACGAGCCCCGTCATCTGCGTCAACTCCGTGGAGCACCTCAAGATCGGCACCGTCGGTCGTCCGGTGCCCGGGGTCGAGGTGAAGATCGCCCCGGACGGCGAGATCCTCACGCGGGGACCCCACGTGATGAAGGGCTACTACCAGAAGCCCGAGGCGACCCGCGAGGTGATCGACGCAGAGGGCTGGTTCCACACCGGCGACATCGGCGACCTCGACCTCGAGGGGTTCCTCAAGATCACCGACCGGAAGAAGGACATCATCGTCACGGCGGGGGGCAAGAACATCGCGCCCCAACCGATCGAGAACGCCGTCAAGGGCAGCAAGTTCGTCTCCAACGCGGTGATGCTCGGCGACAAGCGCCGGTTCCCCGTGATGCTGGTGGTGCCCAACTTCGGGAACCTGCAGGCCTGGGCCAGGCACAAGCAGCTCGCCTTTGCCGATGACGGCGCGCTGATCGCGCTGCCCGAGACCCG
>DASSGV010000060.1:0-24445 GCA_035693225.1 Gemmatimonadales bacterium
GGCGTATGCGCTGTCCCAGGTGAAGAAGAAGCCCGCCCCGGCCCGACGTCGCTCCAAGCCCGATCCGCTGCCGGCGGCGCACCGCCAGGCGGCACTCCTCGGACTCTCGACTGCCATTGCGGTCGCAGAGTCGGAGTCCGCGATTTGCCGGGCGGTGGTGGATGGCCTGCGCGACCCTGCGCTCGGTTACGATTTCCTGGCCCTGCTCCTGGTGGACGACGCGACCGGCGAGCGGGTCCTCGCCGCAAGCGCCGGCTGGGCCGATGCCCCGGCGGATCTGCGGATCAAGCCCGGCAAGGGTCTGAGCGAACGTCCCCTCCTCGATGGTCGGCTCCACTACTCCCCGCAGGTCACCGACGACACCCGCTACCTCCCGACCCGCAATCGTGGCTCCGAGGTGGATGTCCCGCTCACGATCAACGATCGCCTCGTCGGTGTGCTGGTCGTCGAGAGCGACCGAAGCGATGCATTCGGGGACGCGGACTTCGAGATCCTGCGCGCCGCCGCGAGCCAGGCGGGGGTGGCCATCGGTCGCGCACGGCTCCTTGCCTCCGCAACGGTACGCGCCGCGGAGGATGAGGCGGTCCGGGCGACGATGGCCGATCTCTCCGCCCAGCTCGAGCTGTCGAGCCTCCTCAGTGCCGTGCTCGAACGCGCCGTCGCCCTCCTCCACGTGAGCCACGGGGAGCTCGCGATCTTCGATTCCGCGGCCCAGGAGCTGGAGATCGTCGCCAGCCACAATGTCGGCAAGACCGACACCACGGGGACCCGTCTCAAGCTCGGCGAAGGCGCGATGGGCCATGTGGCCCGTTCCCGCGAGCCGCTCATCATCGAATCGTACGGGGAATGGACCGGCCGATCGGCCAAGTATGCGCAGGCCGACTTCCACGGCGTGCTGGTGGCCCCGCTGCTCATCGGCGGCACCCTCGTCGGTGCCATCGCGGTGATGGACCGGCACGCGACCCGTCGTTTCGGCGCCGCCGACCTCCGGCTGCTCGACCTCTTTGCCCCCCAGGCCGCCGTCGCGATCGAGAACGCCAGGCTCTTCACCGCCGAGCGGCGCCGGGCGGAGGAGCAGCAGGCACTGCTCGAAACGATGCACGATCTCTCCGGGGAGCTGGAGCTTTCCCGGGTGCTGCACGGCGTGCTGGAGCGGGCCGTCAAGCTGCTCAAGGTGACCGGCGGCGAACTCGCGACCATCGACCCGGTGCGGCACGATCTTGAGATCGTGGCCAGCCACAATATGGGCACCAATGCGGTCGGCTCCCGGATGGCGCTGGGCGAAGGCGCGATGGGCCAGGTGGCGCAGAGCCACACCTCGCTCATCATCCCGCGCTACCAGGAATGGGCGGCGCGGTCCGCGCGCTATACCCAGAGCACGGTGCAGTCGGTGATGGCGGCCCCGCTCCTCATCGGCACCCGCCTGGTCGGCGTCATCGCCAGCGTCCACGCCGAGCCCGATCGGCAACTCGGCCCCGAGGACCTGCGCCTGCTGGAGCTCTTTGCCCCGCAGGCGGCCATCGCCATCGAGAACGCGCGGCTCTTCACCGAAGGTCGCCAGCAGCGCCAGTACTTCGAGGAACTGGTGCGGAACAGCCCCGTCGCCATCGTGACACTGGATGTCGGGCATCGCGTCGTCTCCTCCAACCCCGCCTTCGAGCGCCTCTACGGCTACTCCCAGGCGGAGGTGCTCGGCCGCGATCTCGACGAACTCATCACCACCGAATCGACCCGCTCGGAGGCGGTCGCGTACACCGAGCAGGCGCTCGAACAGCGCTCCGTCCAGGTCATCGGCCAGCGGCGGCGCAAGGACGGCACCCTCGTCGACGTGGAAGTGCTCGGTGTCCCTGTGGTGGTCGATGGCCGTCGGATCGGTCTGATGGCGCTCTACCACGACGTCACCGAGCTGCTCCGCGCCCGGCACACCGCCGAGTCGGCCAGCAGCGCCAAGAGCCAGTTCCTGGCGAGCATGAGCCACGAACTCAGGACCCCCCTCAATGCCATCATCGGCTATAGCGAGATGCTGCAGGAGGAGGCCGTGGAGGGTGGGCACGAGTCGATGGCGCCCGACCTCGCCAAGATCCAGTCGGCGGGCCGGCATCTCCTGGCGCTCATCAACGACGTGCTCGACCTCTCCAAGATCGAGGCCGGGAAGATGGAGCTCTACGTCGAGAGCTTCGACGTCGCCGCGCTGGTGGAGCAGGTGGCCACCACCGTGCGGCCCTTGGTGGAGAAGAACGGGAACCGCCTCGAAGTGACCGGCACCGATGGGGCAGGGGTCATGCGGTCGGACCAGACCCGACTCCGCCAGGTGCTGCTCAACCTGCTGTCGAATGCGTCGAAGTTCACGGAACGCGGCATCATCTCGCTGGACGTGCATCGAGCTGGTGCACAGCTCACCTTCCGGGTCCGGGACACCGGCATCGGGATGACGCCGGAGCAGTTGCAGCGGCTTTTCGAGGCGTTCGCCCAGGCGGAGGCGGCCACCGCCAGCAAGTACGGTGGCACCGGGCTGGGGCTCGCCATCAGCCGGAAGCTCTGCCATATGATGGGTGGCGACATTTCCGTGGCGAGTACGCCGGGCACGGGGTCCACATTCACCGTCCAACTGCCAGCCATCGTCGCCCCCGAGGAACCCGTGCCGGCGCCTGCGCCGGCATCCGCAGCGCCGACGGTGCTGGTGGTGGACGACGATCCGGTGATGCGCTCGATGATGGAACGGATGCTGACGCGGGACGGCTATCGGGTGGTGCTCGCCCCGACGGGGGCGGCGGGGCTCGAGCTGGCGCGGTCGGTGCGGCCCGACGTGATCACCCTCGACGTGGTGATGCCCCAGCTCGACGGATGGGCGGTGCTCACCGCCCTCAAGGCCGATGCGGGTTTGGCGGAGATCCCGGTGGTGATGCTCACCGTGGTCGATGACAAGAGCGTCGGGCTGGCCCTCGGCGCCGCGGAGTTCCTCACCAAGCCGGTGGATCGGGCGCGGTTGAAGTCGGTCCTGGCCCGGATGATCCCCGGCGGCCCGCGCCGCGCGCTCCTCGTGGACGACGACGGTGCGGCCAGGTCCCAGGTGCGCCGGGTCCTCGAGGCCGACGGCTGGCAGGTCGACGAGGCGGCGGACGGTCGGGCCGGCCTCGATCGGATGGCCGCCACATCGGCCGATGTGGTGCTGCTCGACCTGATGATGCCGAACATGGATGGGTTCGAGTTCCTCGAGGAGTTCCGCACCCGTGCCGCGTGGCGCGCCGTGCCGGTGGTCGTGCTCACCGCCAAGGACCTCACCGCGGAGGATCGGCGGCGCCTCAACGGCGGTGCGGCCCGGGTCCTCGCGAAGGGCGCCCACGGCCGGGACGGGCTCCTCGATGATCTCCGCGCCCTCGTGGCGGCCCGCGCGTCATGACCTGCACCCATTGGGAGTCCGAGCGATGAGCGCACCCACCCTCGGCGCCGGCCAGCTCCGCTCGGCGCTGTTGGCGCTCTCCAACCGGATCGCCGAGGCGCAGACGGAGGACGACGTCTGCCAGGGTGTGGTCGAGAGCCTCTGTCAGCCGGCCTTCGGGTTTGCGGGGGTCGGACTCTACCTCGCGGGGGTCACTGCCTTCGAACCCGCCCTTCGGGCGCAGGCCGGCACATTCGATGTCGTTGCCGGCAAGGTCACCGAGCTCAAGCTCCCGCTCCGCATCGATCAGAGCACCATCGGCGAGGTGGTGGTTCAGCGCGCATCGGGCCGCGCCTTCGAACAGGGCGATCTCGAGATCATTGCGGCCGCGGCCAACCAGGCGGGGATCGCCATCGGCCGCACCCGGCTCCTGGCGGCGGAGCGCCAGCGGATCGCCGAGCAGCGCGCCCTCCTCGACACCCTCGCGGACCTCTCCGGCAAGCTCGAGCTCGACAAGCTGCTGCAGGCGGTGCTGGGACGGGCGGTGACCTTGCTGGACGTGACCGGCGGCGAGCTCGCGATCTTCGATGACACCGCGCGCCAACTCATCATCGTCGCGAGTCACAACATGGAGACCAACGCCGTCGGCACCAGGATGGCGCTGGGTGAAGGGGCGATGGGACGGGTGGCCGAGACCCACGAGCCGCTCATCATTCCGCGCTACCAGGACTGGGAAAGCCGCTCATCCCAGTACATCCGCAGCTCCATCCAGACCGTGATGGCGGCACCGCTCGTCATCGGGGAGCGGCTGGTCGGGGCCATCGCCAGCGTGCATTCCGACCCGGCCCGTACCTTCGGGCAGGCCGATCTCCACCTGCTCAACCTCTTCGCGGCCCAGGCGGCCATCGCCATCGAGAACGCGAGGCTCTTCAGCGCGGAACGGGAGCGCGCCGAGGAGCAGGAGGCCGTGCTCGACACGATGCAGGACCTTTCCGGTGAGCTGGCCTTGGGTCCCGTGCTCGACCGGGTGCTGCAGCGGGCGGTAGCGCTCCTGGGGGTCACCGGCGGGGAATTGGCCACCTTCGACGAAGCCCGGCGGGACCTGGTCATCGTGGCGAGCCACAACATGGGCACCGACGCCGTCGGTGTCCGGATGGTCCTGGGTGAAGGCGCGATGGGGCGGGTGTCGGAGACCTATCAACCGCTCATCATTCCCCATTACCAGGAGTGGGAGGGGCATTCCGGGAAGTACGAACGCAGCAGCATCCAGTCGGTGATGGCGGCCCCGTTGATGATCGGCACTCGGCTGGTCGGCGCCATCGCGAGCGTCCACTCCGATCCGACCCGGGAATTCGGTCCCGCCGACCTGCGGCGGCTGATGATGTTCGCGCCGCAGGCCGCGGTGGCCATCGAGAATGCGCGGCTCTTTTCCGCGGCGCAGCAGCACTTCGAGATCCTCTTCCGCAACAATCCCGTCGCCATCGTCAACCTGGACCTCGCCGGCGACATCACCTCCTGCAACCCCGCCTTCGAGGCGCTGTTCGGCTACCAGGAGGCGGACGTCATCGGCCAGAACCTCGACCGCCTGGTCACCACCGACACCACCCTGGCGGACGCCGCCAACTACACCGACCGCGCGGTGAAGGGCGGACGGGCAGCGTTGGGGATCGGCAAGCGGCGCAGGAAGGACGGTTCTCCCGTCGATGTGGAGATCGTGTCGATCCCGGTGACCGTGGGCGGAGAGCGGGTGGGATTGATGGCGCTCTACCACGACATCTCCGAACTCCTCAAGGCGCGGCGCGAGGCGGAGGAGGCCAACGAGACCAAGAGCCGGTTCCTCGCCAGCACCAGTCACGAGCTGCGCACGCCCCTCAATGCCATCATCGGGTACAGCGAGATGCTGCAGGAGCAGGCGGAAGAGGAGGGGCACGCCGGCTACCAGGGCGATCTCGGCAAGATCCACTCCGCCGGCAAGCACCTTCTGGCCGTGATCAACGACATCCTCGACCTCTCCAAGATCGAGGCGGGGAAGATGGAGCTCCACCTGGAGACCTTCGACCTCTCCCCCGTCATCACGGACGTGGCCACCACCGTCCGGGGGCTGGTGGAACAGCACGGGAACCGGTTCGACGTGCAGGTGCCGCAGGGACTGGGGACCATCCGGGCGGATATGACGCGGGTCCGGCAGGTCCTGCTCAACCTCCTCTCCAATGCCGCCAAGTTCACCGACCACGGCGTCGTCTCGCTGGCGGTCGAGCGCTCCGGTCCGGAGGTCGTCTTCCGGGTGCGGGATACGGGCATCGGGATGACGCCCGCGCAGCTCGCCCGGGTCTTCCAGGCCTTTGCCCAGGCGGAGGCGTCGACGGCGAGCAAGTATGGAGGCACCGGGCTCGGGCTCGCCATCAGTCGTCGATTCTGCGAGATGATGGGCGGCTCCGTCACCGTCGAGAGCGAATCGGGAAAGGGCTCGACCTTCACCGCCCGCTTGCCGATCGCCGGTCCGAAGGCGGCGGCCCCCGAAGCGGTACGGTGGGCCGCGCAGGGACGCCCCGCGATCGCGACGGTCCTCGTGGTCGATGACGATCCCGGCGCTCGCGAACTCCTCGGACGGACCTTGAGCCGCGAGGGCTTCCAGGTGGAGTCCGCGCCCGATGGCCCGACGGGGCTCCGCCTGGCGCGCGAGCTGCGCCCTGACGTCATCACCCTGGACGTGCTGATGCCGGGGATGGACGGTTGGGCGGTCCTCGCGACGCTCAAGACCGATCCCGACCTCGCCGCCATCCCCGTGGTGATGCTCACCGTGGTCGACGACAAGCCGACCGGTTTTGCCCTCGGCGTCGCCGAATACCTGACGAAGCCCATCGATCGGCCCCGCCTCGCTGCGGTCCTCGGCAAGTACGCTCCGCAGGACAAGGGGGCGCGGTCGGTCCTCATCGTCGAGGACGATGCCGCGGCGCGGCGGTTGCTGCGCCAGGAGCTCAAGAAGGGTGGCTGGCAGGTCCGCGAGGCCGCCAACGGTCGCCTGGCGCTCGACGAGGTGGCGGCCCACAAGCCGGAGCTCGTGCTGCTCGACCTGATGATGCCTGAAATGGACGGCTTCGAGTTCCTCGATGAGTTGCGCAAGCAGGACACCGCGCCTCCGATCCCGGTGGTGGTGATCACCGCCAAGGACCTGACCGACGAGGATCGCCGCCGCCTGCACGGTGGCGCCGCGCGGGTCATCCACAAATCGGGGCACGGGCCCGAGGCGCTCCTGGCCGAGGTCCGGGCGCTGGTCGCTGCGGCGCCGAGCGCCGGGCAGGTGGGGCGCTGATGCCCGCGATCCTGCAGGTCGAGGACAACGAGATGAATCGCGACATGCTCTCGCGCCGTCTCGAGCGTCGCGGGTATGCCGTCGAACTCGCCTGGACGGCCCCGAGGGGATCGCCAAGGGGAGTGCCGGCGGCCACGACCTCATCCTCCTCGATATGAGCCTTCCGGACGTCGCGGGGTAGGATGTCGCCCGTGCCCTCCGCCAGGCGCCGGCCAGCGCCCGGGTCCCGATCATCACCCTGACGCCCCACGCGATGGCCGGCGCTGGTCTGGTCTTCCGCCTCCGGAGCTGACGGGCTCGCCCGTGCTGCAGGATGCCCATGGCCGCTGGTGCTGGCGAGCCGCGATTTGTGGGGGCACCCTGTCTCCGTTCTGGTGACACCGGTCGGTCATCTGTCGCCCACGCCGACGGTGAGAGTGATCCCTTCCATCGTCTCGCTTCGGCTCCCACCGTTCATCAGTGCATCGTCGACGCGATAGCCCAGCCGGAGCCAGATGGGGTTCGGCAGTGCGCGCCAGACGACGCCGGCCTCTCCGCCTTGCACCCGTCCGGCAGCGATCGCCGGTTCGGCACGCTCCCCGAATGCCCGCCAGAACTCGACATAGCTGGTCAGTCGCAGTCCCTCGATCGGGGCTTCGGCCCGTGCCCGCACCTGCCACAGCACCCATCGCTCGGTGCTCAGATCCACTGTGTAGGTTCGGATGAAGGGGCCGGCAGTGAGTTCGAGCCAGTGCCAGGGCTTTCCGCCAAGGAACAGCCACCCCTCTGCCAGATCGCGTCCTGCGGACGTCCCTGACACGGGTTGCAGTGCACCTTCTCGGTATCCGCCGCCGACGATGAGCCTGCCGATCGGAAGCCGTGCCTCGCCCCCCGCCACGAAGCCCCGGACGATGCTGCTCTGTCCGCCCGAGTCGTTGCGCGACCAGACGAGCGCCGCGTCGCCGTGGACTGTACCGGGAGATTGCTGTCCCGCCAGTGCCGTGGCCCCGAGCGCCGATGCAACGACGATGCAGAAGGTTCTCACTGATCACCCGGCGATACGGCGGTGGGGTGTCCCACCTTGATGAGCAGGGTGGCGCCGGCCCGTCGTGCGGCATTTTCCGCCTGCACGGCGGCAAGGCGTCGGCGCCAATTCTCCCGTGTCGAGATATCGATGCCCCGGACGTCGCCTGGGGATCGACGGATGCGATGTACCAGGAATCCAATCACCCCCGCGACACCGATGGTGGCGCCCACCAGCAGTCTGTCGCCGGTCGAATGGGTGCCGCGCGCGACCAACCCGGGCAACGCCACGACGAAGAGCGCAGGGACGATCCCGGCCGCAAGCGATCGATCTGCATCGTGGTCGGAGGGTACCAGGGGAGTCCCTGTGGGCGTGACGGTGTCCGGCGCTGCCGGCCACGGAAGGGTGTCCACCGGGAGCCGCTCGATATCAAGAGGAAGCTCGTACCACGGCGGTCCGTCGGTCCCCGCCGCAGTAACCTGCAGCAGGTACCTCCCCTCGGCCGGTGCCGCCCGCGCCGCCGTCAGCCCATCCCACGCGAGTGCCACGCTGTCCATTATCGGACCGACGTAGAGCTTCCGGACGGCGGTCCCGTCATCCCGAGCGATCGCCACGGACACATCGTCATGGAGGCTGCCATAGAGCTCCACCAGCAGGCGGTCGACCCCTGGCCGGAGGCGGCTCTCCGGCGCCGCTTCGGTGGCGTAGGCGCGGGTGCTTTTATACACCTCGAGGAAGAGGTCGGTCACCTGGGGGGGGAAGATCAGTTTGTCGGGACGAAGTCGCGGGTTCATCCGCACCAGCGCGCGAAAAGTCTCCGTCGCTCCGGCGTGATCATGCCCGAAGAGTTGTGCGGCCGCGAGATAGCAGAGGGCCTGCGCCCGTCCGTCGGGTGAAAGGACCCCGATCGAATCCTGGGCAAGGCTCTCCTGAAGGAGTGGTACCGCCTCCGCGAATGCGAGTGCCTGGTACGCCTGGACCCCGCGAGTCAGGAGCTCTGCTCCCGACTGCGCTGCGGCATCGCGACCTCCCGCAGCAACCAGTATTGCGAGCAGCACCCAACGGTACATCACGGGGCCCCCTTCTCAAGGGCCACATCGGTGATGCGCACATGCTCGCCCGGTCGGACCTCGATCGTTCGTTCATACGATCTGAATCCTTCGCGTCGGACCTGGATGGTGTGGGGTCCCGCTGAGATCGGCGCGTCGAGAAGAGGGGTGTTCCCCACGTCGCGACCATCGATCGCCACCATTCCCCACGGGGCCGCGTTGATCGAGATCGTCCCGGGTGCCACCGGTGCCCTGACCAAGGGGCGAACGGCGGGGTGACGTCGCGGCGGTGGTGCGTGTGCCCTCGAATGTTCCACCGGTGGTCGTGCGGGGGGCGCTGCTCGTGCCGAGTCCATGGGCGGCAGTGGACCATCGACACGGGGAATCGGCGTCGCGGGCGGGGGTGGTGCCGCCGTCGCGCTGGGCAAGGCATTGACCGGATCGGCTGGCGTCTCCACGGGCGATGCGAGCGCGGCGCTGCTCGAACGGAGCATTGCCTCCGGTGCGAGGTGGCTCAGCTTGACGGCACTGAGCGCAAGTAGCAGGAGAACAGCGGCTCCGGCACCGGTGACCAGGATCCAGGGGAACCCTTTCGTCGGCTGGTCCTCGAAGTCGAGGATGACCCGAGGCAGCGCTGTCCGGCTCGGCGACGGGCGTCGGGGTTGAAACCCGGGGTCCTTGGCGGATGGCGGAGCTGCGCCCGTCATCACCTGTGGGCGGGTCATCGGGCGCCCGCAGAAGAGGCAGAAGTTGGCGCCGTCCGGGATATCCGTCCGAAGGCAATGAGGGCAGTGCATCAGAGCACCGTGACATTGAATGACGTGCTCGTCACAAGCGGCGGCCCACCCGCGAAGTTTGCAGTCAGGGTGTAGCCCGCACCCGGCTCGTCGATGTGCAGGTCGGGGAAGATTGCGATACCGTTGATGGCACTGGCCGTCGTCGTCCCCGAAAGGCTGGCGTTTCCCAGGACACTCGCGTCGTGTCCGATTGCGACGTGGACCTGACCCGAGAAGTCGGTTACGACATTGCCCCACCGGTCGCTCGCGGCGACCTGAACCGCCGGCTGGATCGTCGAGAGGACAGTGGCGTTGCTCGGTGGGGTGACGAAGGCGAGAACGGCGGCTTGCCCCGGCGAGACCGAGAACGCGTTGCTGGTCGCACCGATGAGGCCGGTGCTCCATGCGGTCAGGGTATATCCGGCGCCGGCGTGCGTCAGGCTCAAGTCCGAAAACGTGGCGACACCGTTCACGGCCGACACCGTCGAAGTCCCGTTCAGGGTCGTGTTACCGGGGTTCCCGCCAAGCGTCACGACGACTGTGCCGTCGAAGGTCGTGACCGTATGCCCCGCATCATCGAGCACCACCACCTGCACCGCGATCGAGCGCCCGGCTTCGACGTTCTGCGGTTGGACCGCAAACGCCAAATGGGTCGCCTGGGGCGGGGGCGCCGTAATGTCGAACGGGGCACTTGTCGCGCCGGAAAGGCCCGGTGCCGAGGCAATGAGTGTGTACCCCGTCCCCGCACGATCGATCGAGAGATCGGGAAAATGGGCGATGCCTCCGACCGCATCGATGACCTGCCCGCCCAGTAAAGTGGCCCCAGTTGGATTGCTCCCCAGGGCCACGGTCACCGCGCCGGTGTAAGTCGTGACGATCGCTCCCGAGGTGTCGAGTGCGGCGACCTGCGGAGCGATCAGACCCCCCGTTGTCGCTCCCTGTGGCTGGACCGAGAACTGGAGCTGGCTCGCCTGGGACGGTCCCGTGGCGACGACCGGGGCGACCTCGAAGTAGGCGCTCCGCACCACCGTCGATCCGCTACTGAGCGCGGCGCTCAACGAGTAGCCGGCTCCCGGCTGGTCGATGCTCAGGTTGGAGAAGGTGGCTATTCCCCGATTTGCCGCGACGCTTGTGGTGCCTGACAGTCTGGCGTTTCCCAGCAGGCTTCCGTCGGTAGCCAAGCCGGTCGTGATGGTGCCGCTGAAGTCGGTGACGATATTGCCGAGCGAATCAAGCGCCTCCACCGTTACCGGGGGCTGAATCGGGCTGTCCACCTGGGAGTTTGACGGCTGGACCGCGAAGGCGATGCGGGTGGCGGGGCCGGGCGTGATCATGAAGCTGGCACTCGTCGCACCCGAGAGACCGGAGGCGGCAGCGCCCAGCTGGTATCCGCTCGCCGCCCGGTTGACACGCAGGTCGGAGAACGTAGCCACACCGTTCGTGGGGGTCGCCGTCAATGTGCCGGAGAGGGTCCCGTTGCCGGGGTTGGCGGCGAGGGATATGACGATGGGCTCGTGGAAGGCCCCGACAATCCGCCCCGCCGAGTCAAGGACCGTGACGGCCACCGCGGGGCGGAGTGATACCCCCGCTGTCGCAGAACCGGGCTGGGATGTGAATTCGAGACGCGCCGCGACCACCCCGCCGGTCGGGTGTGCATCCGGCGCGGAGACTAGCTTATCGAGCTGACAGCCCAGTGCGAGCGAGGCCAGGAATCCGAGCCCCGTTCCAGCGAGTCTGATGCGAAATCGGGCCATGGCACCCCAACCCAGACGCAAGCGCTGCACCGTCTCTGACCTGTCGCGGGAAGCGCTGGCCTCTCCCCCCGTGGCGCTTCTGCCACACCCTTGTGGATGCGTTCCTACGCCGCAGCTGACTACCCGATACCCGCGGTTTGCCGTCGGGAAAGGGGCCGGAGTACCTTAGGGGATGATTCCTGCAATCGGATTTCTCACTATTGTTCTTGCGGCAGCACCTGTTTCTGCCCCGAAGCCGCGCCCGCGGCTCATCGTGATGATCGCCGTCGACCAGTTCCGGCCCGACTACCTGACCCGCTTCGACCGCCAGTTCACCGGCGGCTTCCGGCGGATCCTCGACCAGGGGACCGTGTTCCTCCGGGGCGAGCAGGACCACGCCATCACGGAGACGGCTCCGGGGCATTCGACGCTCCTCTCGGGGCGCTCCCCCGCCAGCACCGGCATCGTCACCAACGCACTCGGCGTCTCCGACCCGGCGGCCCCCATCGTCGGCGCCCCCGACGCGACCGGCGCCTCCCCGATGCGGTTCCAGGGCTCCACGCTCTTCGATTGGCTTCGTGCCGCCGATTCCGGGAGCCGGGCACTCAGCGTGTCCCGGAAGGACCGCGCCGCCATCCTGCCCATCGGGCGGGCGCGGGCCGATGTCTACTGGTACGTGGACGGCCGCTGGACCACCAGCACCTACTATCGTGACTCGCTCCCGTCCTGGCTCACCGCGTATGATGCCCGCCCCGGTGCGCGTGCCCTGGCCGGCAAGTCGTGGGATCTCCTGCTCCCCGATTCCGCCTACCAGGAGCCCGACAGCGAGCCCTACGAGAACGGTGGAAAGGACTTCCTCTTTCCCCACCTGTTCCCCGCCGACTCCGCGAAGGCTGCCAGGTCGGTCATCGACTTCCCCTGGATGGACTCGCTCACCCTCGATGTGGCACTCGAAGGGGTGCGTCAGCTCCAGCTCGGCCGCACCGGGCACACCGACCTGCTCAACATCTCACTCTCAAGCACCGATGCAGTAGGGCACGCCTTCGGTCCCGATTCCCGCGAGATGCACGACCAGGTCCTCCGGGTCGACCGCTGGCTCGGTCGATTCCTGGATTCGCTCTCCCGGCTCGTCCCCGGTGACAGCATTGTCTTCGCCCTTTCCGCCGATCACGGTGTGACGCCGTTCCCCGAGGATCTCCTGGCCCGGCACCAGCCCGGCGGGAGGGTCGGCCTCAAGGCGCTGGTGGCCGGGCTCAATGCGGCGTACGACCATCGATTTGCGATGCGCTTCGGGTTCGAGGCCGAGGCCGGCCTGATCTATGGCGACCTCAACGCCCTTCGTGCCCGCGGCATCAACACCGACAGTGTGGCGAGCGCCGTGGCAAAGGAGATGCGAGCGCTCGCTGGTGTCGAACAGGTGTACACCCCGAAGAGCATCGCTGCCGCGAGCGATGCCGATTCCAACGCCGCGCGCTGGAAGCGCCAGTTGCCGGATGGATTCCAGTGGCTGGTCGCGGGGGTCGCCAAGGCGGGGTATCAGTGGTCCGACGGGCACGCCTCCACCTCTCACGGCACCACCAACAGCACCGACGTCCTGGTCCCGATCGCATTCTGGGGCGCTGGTGTCCGGGCCTCACGGCCCCCAAGCGTGGTGCGTTCGGTCGATATCGGGCCTACGCTGGCGCGCCTGGCGGGGGTTTCGCCGACGGAGCGAGTGGAAGGGCGGCAGCTCCCCGAGGTCACCGGCGACAGAGCCCGGTGACCGCGCGGTTCCCGAAGCTCCCCTGCTTTCCCTGCCCCCACGACGCGGCGTGCTGCGCCTGGGGCACCACGCTGACCGACGAAGAGGCGGCCGCGGTCCGGCGTGAGTTCGGCCGGGAGACGGTCTACCGCACCCGCTGGGGAGAATGGCGGACCCGGGTGCGCGACCGACGCTGCGTCTTCTATGACAGTGCCGCCGGATGCCGGCTCCACGACCGGCCCTATTATCCCGCCGTGTGTCGGGGTTTCCCGTGGACCGACGCCGAGACCGGCGGCCCGTACGAATTCGACCAGACCATCTGTCCCGAGTTCATCTCACGTCCGGAGCTTGTGCATATCGGCAAGCGGCCGGATCCCGCAACACGATGAGGAGACCGTGCCCGTGACCACGTTCCGTCTGATCCTGCCGAAGATCGCCGTGTTCATCTTCCCGCTCGCGCTCTGCACCGCGACCATCGCGGTCGCACAGACGCCTGTCGCCAGGCCCGATCCGGCCCTGGCCCACGCCGAGCGCCTGCTCGCTCGCGTACCATTGATCGATGGCCACAATGACCTTCCGTGGGTCATCCGCACCGATTCCCTGGCCCCGATGTCGGTCGAGGGATACGATATCCGCCACCACGTGAGCGGGATGACCGACATCCCGCGCCTCCGCGCCGGCCACGTCGGCGGCCAATTCTGGTCGGTGTACACGCCGGGCGAGGACAAGGACAGCGGTTACGCTCGGCTCCAGCTGGAGCAGATCGACATCGCCCGTCGGATGATCGCGCGGTATCCCGAGGCCCTGATGCCGGCGTACACCGCCGCCGACATCGAACGCGCCTTCAAGGCCCACAAGGTCGCGTCGCTGATGGGGCTCGAAGGCGGGCACGCCATCGAGAATTCCCTCGGTGTCCTGCGGGCGTATTACGACCTGGGCGTGCGATACATGACGCTCACCCATAACGTGACGCTCGACTGGGCCGATGCCGCCCTCGATTCGGCCAGGCACGGCGGCCTCACCCCGTTCGGCAAGGAGGTCGTGCGGGAAATGAATCGGCTCGGGATGCTGGTGGACCTCTCCCACGTCTCTCCCGGCACGATGAGCTCGGCCCTCGACGTGGCCGAGGCGCCGGTGATGTTCTCCCATTCCGGCGCGCGGGCCCTGGTGGACAGCCCGCGGGACGTTCCCGATTCGATCCTGGTCCGCGTGCGGCAGAACGGCGGCGTGGTGATGGTGCCGTTCTACCCGCCGTTCATCAGTCGCGCCGTCCACGATTCCGAGGCGAGCTATGGACGTCAGATGGACAGCCTCGTTGCGGGAGTCGTCGACAGCGCGCAGCGACGCGCCATTCGCCAGCAGTTCCGCGCCGCCCACCCGATGCCGCACGCCACCGTGAAGGACGTGGCCGACAACATCGAGCACATCCGCGACGTGGCGGGAGTGGACCACGTCGGGATCGGGAGCGACTTCGACGGGATCGAGGAGTGGCCCGACTCCCTCGAGGATGTCTCGACCTATCCGCGGGTCTTCGCCGAGCTCATCCGGCGGGGCTGGAACGACGCCGACCTCACCAAGGTGGCCGGCGGCAATATCCTCCGGGTGATGCGGCAGGCCGAGGCCGTGGCGGCGCGGTTGCAGAAGGAACGGGCGCCGAGCGTCAAGACGATCGAGGAGATGGATGGTGCGGGCGCCAAGCGATAGCAGGAGACAAGAGACAACGCAGATCGGTTGGTTGGTAGGATGTCGGGCGGGAGGCAAGCAGGAGACAAGAGACAACGCAGGTCGGCGCATTTTGTTGGCATTGCCCCGCGGGGAAATGATCCCGGCGGGGCGGTGTCGTTCTGGTAGTATGGTCTCTCACTCGGAGGCCGGATGCCAGCGTTCGAGGACTTGTTGGTCTGGAGGCGGGCTCGGGAGATGGTAGCCGAGCTCTATCGGATGACGGGTGCAGGCCGGCTCGAGCGCGATTGGGGCCTGCGCAATCAGATGCAGCGCGCGGCCGTATCAGTCATTTCCAATATCGCCGAGGGATTCGAGCGTGGTCGCCGAGGCGAACTGCGCCAGTTCCTCGGTATCGCCAAGGGGTCATGCGGTGAGCTGCGGTCACAGCTATATGTGGCGCTGGACGTAGGGTATATCGGAGACGACGACTTTGCCCGTATGCACGGCAGATTGCTCGAGCTCTCCCGCCTTCTCGATCGCTTCCGGGCCGCGGTCATTCGGCAGCAAGAAACCAGTGGCGCACGGCCAAAATGACCGGGCTCCGCTGTGCCAATCTCCGGCTTCGCCCGGACCCGCATTGTCTCTTGTCTCCTTTCTCCTGCGCGCCTACTCACGCCCCACCCGGATCTGCGTTGTCTCTTGTCTCCTTTCTCCTGCGCGCCTAGGCGCGCCCCGCTCCTCCCTCACCCCGGCCCCGCATTGTCTCTTTTCTCCTGTCTCGGCAGGACCCAGATGATCCCTCCCCCTCCGAAGATGAGCGCGAACGCGAACCACTGGATCGCGTAGCTCTCGTAGGGCCCCTCATCGAGGACCGGTGGGTCGAGCCGGCGGGGCCAGCGGGGGAGGGTCGGGTCGCCGGCCTGGAAGACCAGGATCGGGAGGATGGGATAGGGAAGCCGAGCTGCCATCGCGAGGTCGGTGCGACGCCAGGTGAGGGTGCCGTTCACGTCGCGGGGGGCACCACTGTCTGACGCGCCGGCGAGGGCAAGGGCGATCCCCCGGACGATCTGTGGACCCGGTTCCTCCAAGGTATCGGGGCGGGCGGTGAGTGCATCGGCGGCGGGGACGAATCCCCGCAGGACCAGCACTGCCGTGTCACTTCCGGTCAGCCGGAGTGGTGTCACGATGTGGACGCCGGGAGTGTCGAGATACTCCCGACCGCGCACCACGAAGTCGTGGGTGTGATCGTAGCTTCCGCTGGCAATGATCCGGCGCCCACCGAGCGAGTCGTGACGTCCCGGCAGGAGCACCGCCGGTTCACTCCGCGCCGCGTACGCGATGGCGTTCGCCGCGCGCCGCGCCTTCAGCTTGCCGGTCTGCCAGAAGCCGAGCCGAACGCAGACTGCCGCCACCACCAGGGAAATGATAAGGAAGAAGGCGCGCGACCGGGTGGTCATCAAGCTGTCCCCGTGTCCGGACAACGGCGCCCGACAGGATTCAGCGCGGCATTGGTAACATGTTGTGGCATAATGCGTTGCGCTCTCGGTGCGGATTGGCCTGCGGATTGCTTCTGTGACCACCCGTTCACTGCGATCACGCTGCCAATCTAACTGAACCGAATGAGGTGGAGTGATGCGCCGCAACCTCGCGCTGGTGCTGGGCGCCTTGGTCATTGCGGTCCCGCTTTCGGCACAGCGGTACGGTGGCCCAGGCGGGCTCCGGGAAGTGAGGCGCGGAGACGATGGTGGGAGCGGGCTCTGGGGGTCTTTTGCGCTGGGGTGGGGTTGGGAGGGGTTCCGGTTCGATTCGATGAGCACCTACGAGAGTGATTTCTCCGCACCCACCTACACCTTCAAGCTCGGCGGCACGCCGAGTCGCTATTTCAAGCTCGGCGGCGAGCTCTCGTTCTGGAACTCCAATGAGGCCCAGAGCCAGCAGACGCTCTCCAGTTACCTGTTCATCGCACAGTGGTATCCCGGTGCCCATCCGTTCTACCTCAAGGGAGGCATCGGACTGGTGAGCAATCACCAGAGCGGATCCGATCCGATCAACGGGACGTACGTCTATCGCGACAACGGGTACGGGGGTGTCATCGGGATCGGGGCCGATATTCCCATCGGGCGCCGGCTGGCGCTCTCTCCCGAACTCAACGTGTACGGCCAGCGGTACGACAACGCCGGTACCAGCAACGATTATCGCGAACGGGTCATCACCTTCGGGTTGGGGATCACGTTCAAATAGCTCCCGGAGGACGCCAGTCCCCCGGTGCCCCGGTCCGGCCGCCCTGGCCGGCCGGGGCATTCTTTTTGGCTTGATTCCTGGCCGGTCGGCGGCTAGACTTGCCCCTCGCGCCCTGGTGGTGAAACTGGTAGACACGCTATCTTGAGGGGGTAGTGCCGAAAGGCGTCGCGGTTCGAATCCGCGCCAGGGCATGATCGGGGGCGACCAGCGAGTCGCCCCTTTGCAATCCCGCCACTGTAGCTCAGGGGTAGAGCACTCGATTCGTAATCGAGCGGTCGTCGGTTCAAATCCGACCAGTGGCTTCCGCAAATTGTGTCCCTGCAGGCACTTCCGAGACACGCGCGCGCCATACCCCACCGGCGGGACGGTTCCGGGACGATTACCCCCGGTCATGCGTCCTCCCGCTGGTCCGCCAACGACTGCAGTTCCGCCTCACGCGGCCGCACGTAGCTCTTCGCCTGGCGCAGGTCTGTGTCGCCTACCCAGAGCATCGCCAGCGCCGCATCCCCGGTGCGCTGCCGCGCCACGTTGACCGCGTGCCGCCGGAACCCGTGCGCCGCCCGGAACGGCGCGTGCGGGATCTCCGCGCACTCCTCCGCCCCGAGGAGCGCGTGGTGGAACGCCCCGTAGGTGTAGGGCGCCTCCTCCTTCCCGTAGAACACCCAGGGCGAGGTCTTGCCGAGGCGCTGGCGGTGATACCGGGCCGTCAGCAGCGCCGCGAACGCATCCCAGGACATCGGCCGATCCCAGTCACGCTTTGTCTTGTCGTAGGCCGACCGCAGCTGGATCGGGCCGCCGGTCTCGAGGTCCACGTCCTCCCACCGGAGCCGGAGCAGGGCATTGATCCGGAAGCCCTGGGACTGGGCGATCATGATGAGCGCCCAGGGCCGCCACTCCCAGGCGTCCAGCGGGTCGAACTGCCGGAGCAGCGCTTCGACCTCGGCCGGCGAGTACTCCGCCACCCGCCGCGGCGTCACTTCCGGCATTTCGGACCACTGGGCGAGCTTGTTATGGCTCGTCAGCTCGCGCGCGTAGCCCCATGCCATCATCCGCTGCAGGAGCTTCACCTTCGCGCGGATCTGGTTCGGGGCCATGCCGATCGCGGCGAGGTTGGTCCAGAGCGTGTCGAGGCTCGCCAGCGTGAGCTCGTTCACCCGCGTGTCGGGTCCGAGCGCCTCCTCGATCCGCTTCCGGTGGGCGCGGTAGTTCAGGATCGTCGTGCCGCGCCAGCCCTTGAGCTGCGCCATCGTGACCAGGTAGCGGTCGAAGAGTTCGCGGAGCGTCAGGTTGGCGCTCAAGCGCTCGGCCGCGCGGTACCAGGCATCGGCCCACTGGATCGCCGCGGCGCGGTCGGTGAAACGCTTCTTGCGCCGGCGCCCATCGACGTAGCGGTCCACCCGGAACGCCCGCGGCCCTTCCTGCACGACCGTGACCAGCCGCTGGCGCTTGACGCCGAGCTGGTAGATCTGGCCTCGAACCGCGCGCGGCGTCATGAGGCCCGCCGCTCCAGCTCGGCGGTCGCTTCGGCATCGGCGGTGATCGCGTGGTGCTGCTCGGTGAACTCGATGACGGCCTCGGCGTAGAACCGCGTCCGCCCCGCGCGGCGCGCGAGCCCGCGCCGCTCCCACCCGATGAACCGCGCCCGGAACCAGGCCGGCGACTTCCGGCTCAGCAGCGCGGCGCCCTTCTCGTCGTGGAACGTGAGCACCGACCGGATCTCCGGGGTCGCGCCCAAGCGGTCGAGGATCTGCTCGACGGCGACCGCGGTCTCCGGATGCCCGAACGAGCGGACGGTCGCGACCTTCTCGCGCGCATCCGCCAGGACCTCCGCCAAGTGTTCGCTCATGCCGCGCCCTCCCGCGGGGTCTCGGACAGGTTCAGGAAACTGTGCCATTGCTGGGTGTACTTGTTGAGTTCCAGGGTCACCAGTCCCGTGGGACCGTTGCGCTGCTTCTCGAGGATCACCTCGGTCTTGCCCGGCGGACCCCAGTTCTCGGCCTTCTCGTCGCGGTGCAGGAACAATACGAGATCCGCATCCTGCTCGATCTCCCCGGAGTCGCGGAGGTCGCTAAGCTGCGGCCGCCGGTTCGACTTGACGCTCTCCCGGTTGAGCTGGCCCAGGAGCACGACCGGAAAGCCGAGCTGCAGCCCCATCGTCTTGAGCGTCTTGGTGATCTCCCCCAGCTCGCGGTTGCGGTTCTCCTCCTGGCCATCGTGTCGGAGATACTGCACGTAGTCCACGATCACGAGCCCGACCTTCTGCCGCTCCGTCGCCTCGAAATGCTGGATGGCGATCCGGACCTGCCCAGGCGTCCGGATTCGATGGGTCGCTTGGTCGAGGATGCGGATCGGAAGCGCGCCGAGCCGGGTTTGCGCCCGCGCGATCTCGCTCAGGTCCCGGTCGGTGAACCGCCCCCGTGCGATGCAGGACCGGATGGCGACACCGGACTCGGCCGAGAGGAGCCGCTCGACGAGATCCTCCTGGCCCATTTCGAGCGAGATGACCAGGGCCACGAGCGGGGCCTCGCTCCCGGGCGCCTCGACGAACGCCTCGGCCGCGTTGCGGGCGAGCCGGAGCGCGAAGGAACTCTTGCCGACCGAGGGCCGCGCCGCGATGACGATGAGGTCCCCGGTCCGCCACCCGAGCGTGAGCCGGTCCAGGTCGATGAACCCGCTCGGCACGCCCTGGAGCATCCGCCCGGATGCAGCCTGCGCCTCGATCTTCTCCCCGACCGTGAAGAGCAGTTCGGACCAGCTGCGCCGCTTGAGGCCGATCGCCTGCACGGCGGTCTGGGTCAGGTCGGCCATCGACTGCGCCAGGAGGTCCTCGGACCGGAGTTCGCGGTCGTGGGCCAGCCGGAGGAGCCGCTCGCCCTGGCGGGCCACCTGGCGGCGCTGGTGCCATGCCCGGACGATGCCAGCGTGGTGGACCAAGTTGGCGGCGGTGGGCACCGCATCGACCAGGTCGGCGAGATACCGGAGTCCGCCGACCGCCTCCAGGCTCTTTGCGGCCTCGAGCGCGTTCCGCAGCGTCAGGTGGTCGATCGGCGTCCCCTGGTCCAGCAGCGCCAGGAGCGTGCGGTAGATCTCCTGGTGCGGGGCCGTGCCGAAGGACTCCGGCGTGGGGAGGAGTTCCCGGACCGGGAAGACCTGCACCGGATCCTGCTCCTGGATCAGCGCGCCGAGGACGCACTGCTCCGCCTCGAGGTCGATCAAGGGGAGATCGGTCATACGCCGGTCCGATCGGGCAGGACGCTCAGGGCCGTGGTCAATTCGCGGACGAGCGCCTTGACCGCGACCGGCCCCGGCTCTCTCTTCGGGGAAGCATTTCCCCCTTCAGGGGGGAAATGCTTCCCTTCGAGATCTCCCTTAGTGTCTAGGATATTAGTGTCTAGTGTCTTGTGTATAGGATACGGGGAGTGCCTAACTGGTGCATCACTAGTGCCGCACCATTCCGGCACCGAGGGGGTTAACCCCTTCATGCTCGGCAGGTTACGGAACTTGGATGGCTTGTGGATGGTCTGGTGCTCCAAGAACGTCGGGATGAGGGCAAACCAGTCGTCACTTTTGTGGAAAAACTGGAGCCGACCCACTCCATACAATTCCCGGAGTGCTCCGGTAATTTCCGGCACTCCTACCGCACTCCAGAGGTAAAAGAGCTCACCCCGAATCCGATCGGGGTCACAGGGCGCCACCCCGACATCGTCCGCCAGGACCCAGAGGGCCTGGTAGACGAGGGCTGGGACGGGCCCGAGCGCGGCCACCTTGCGGTCCTTGAAGAACTCCGGCTTGAGCCAGCGACCGCGCATTACGATGCTCCCTGGACGGGCGGAACGGGCGCCTGGGCGCGTTCGTCGAGAAGGTCGGCCAGGAACGTGGCCATGCGATCGGAGATCAGGACGCGCTGACGCTGACGAGCGCCATAGCGCAGCCCCCGCGCGATCGCGGTGAGCGTGCACGCCGGTACGGTCGCCGGAGTGGCGGGTGCTGGTGTCTCGATGGCTCGACACCGGATGAGCGTCAATCCATTGCGCGAGAGCGGCGCCGTCACGCCTTCGACTCCCAGCCGTTGGCCTTGGCCCAGGCATAGACGGTGCCGTAGGGTGCCCCGCACGCCTTCGCCGTGGCCGCGATCGTCTCGCCGTCCTCGATCTGGCGCTTGGCGTGGGCCATCTGCTCGACCTTGAGAGCAGGAACGTTGCGAGCCCGCGGCGTCTTGGTGGTCGCTGCGCTCACCGGCTTACCCACCCCCGTCTTGGATCCCTTGGGGCGGCCGGCCTTCTTGGCGCCCTTCTTCGGCGCCGCCGACCGGATCTGACCGCCATCCGCGCTTTCGAACTTTCCGCAGAACGTCTCATCGCTCATCACGGTGACCGATCCGTCCGAGTAGCGGATGATCCAGTCGCCTTCCTCGAACTCGAGGGTATCGCCGACGCTCACCCGGAATGCCTCGACCTGCTCCTGCTTCGTCTGGTAGGCGTTCATCACTTCTTCGCTCCCTTCTTGGGCGCGCCCTTGGCGGCTTCCTTCGGCTCCGCCGCCTTCACCGTCGCGTCGTGCTCGGCCAGCACCTTCTTCGCGTCGACGCCGAACCGCTTGGCCAGCATCGGGATGTTCTTCATCTCGCTGGACCCGGCATGGTAGAGGTCGATCTCGCCGTGCATCATCTCCAGCGCCAGCGCTCGGTTGAGCTCGCCGTCAGACTTCTCCGCCTTCGGGAGCGGGACGCCGATCAGCCCGGAGGTGTACTGCAGCCGCCAGGACTCAAACGACTCGGCGAGCGCGGCCTTCACGAGATCGAGGTCGAGCTTTGCCGGTACCTTCGCCATGATCGCCTTGGCGACCGCGACCCGCCGCGCCATTTCGATCTTTCCCTTGGCGGTCTGTTCGGCGCGCTCCTGGTCGTAGTCACGGGACGCAGGGCGCTCCGCCGCCGCCGCTGGCTTGGCCCCGGACTTCGGCCGCGGCTTCACGGTGACCCAGAGGAACGCGCCGAGCTGGAGCTCGTCATTCATCCGGTGGTCCGGCCGGTGGACGATGAGCCCGGGCATCGCACCCACAGCGCCCTTCGCGGCCTTCTTCCAGATCCCGAGCGGGAGCGGCGCGCCGGCCTTCGCGGGCCACACGTCCCCAGACCTGGCGGAGAGCTCGACCAGCGCGTCGCCGTGCTTCGCGCGGAGTGTCGTGCGCTGCCGTACGATGAATGCCGCCTGCTTCTCGGCCCAGCACGCGCCGTCGAGGCAGGTATCGGGCGGGAGCTTCTTCCGGCCAGAGCCGACATTCGACTCCAGCTGGACCAACGCCTCCTTGAGCTCGGGAAACATCCCATCAGTACACCCGCTCCGCTTGGGACAGGCGGTGCAGGCCCCGGCAGCGGGGACAAGATCCGCATCCGCTGTCGGGAACGTGGCGCGCGAGAGCTCGCGCGTGTATTTGAGGAGGTCCTCGGCCAGTGCGGTGAGGCTGTCCGGCACTCCCCCGTATTCGCGGCGGTTCGCCAAGCGCTTGACGGCCTCGGCCTGCGCCTCGACCCCCGCGCGCGCGAGGAGCTGCGCGTGCGCGATCGGGAGCCACCCCGACCAGACGAGCGCCTTGCCCTCCTCACTCAGCGAACGCAGCTGGAGCCGGCTGTAGACGTGGGTGACGCTCTTCCCCACCTTGGCCGCCAGCTCCTTCACCTGGCCCGGGTGCCGGTCGAGCCAGGCGTGGTACGCCTCGGCCTCCTCGAGCGGGTTGGGATCCTCGCGCTGGAGGTTCTCGGTGAGGAGGAGCTCGAGCGCCGTGTCGTCATCCACGTCGCGGATGATGCAGGGCACCGACGTGAGGCCGGCGCGCTCCGCGGCGCGCCACCGCCGCTCGCCGGCGAGGATCTGGTAGCGACCGAGTGCGTGCTCGCGGACCGTGAGTGGCGTCAGCACGCCGACCTGGCGGATCGAGGCCGCGAGCTCCTCGAGCTTGGCCGGGTCGAACTGCTTCCGGTTAGCCGGGTGCGGCTCCAAGGCGGTGAGGAGGAGCTCCACGAGGGAGCCGGCGAACGGGGCGACGGCGGTCATGGTGCCTTCTGGTCAGAGGTGGAACGCTTGGCGCGGGCCTCCATCACGGCGGCCAGGCGATTCATCTGGGAGTACTGGGCCGGCGTCAGCGTGCGGCCGTTCTCCCGGCGATACCACAGCGCGAAGGCGACATAGCACTCCTTCCGCTTCCGGACTCGGACCCACTGCCGGCCCGAGAGCCGGCGGCCCGTGAGTGCCTCGAACGCGCGGCGGACCGCGTTCTTCTGCGCGCGGAGCGGGTTCGACGGCCGGGTCGGCGCCCGCGGCCCGAGGCGGGACGGCTTCTTCTTTCGCCGGCGAGCGTCCATCTGGAGCCAGGCCGGCATGTGCCGCAGGCGATCCGGGGCTGGCGCGGCGGCCATCATCGAGGCCGCCGCCATGGCGGCGACCATCCACGGGTTGGCGCGGCGCATGCTCACCGAGATGCCTCATCACCGGCCGTGCGGGCCTCGTCGCAGGTCCCGTCGCTCGGGTGGCTCGCGCCGCACCAAAAGCAGCCATCCGGATGGAGGCCGCGGTTCTCGTTCTCGACGCGCTGATGCGCCTGTAGCGCAATTTCCGTCTGTAGCGCGGTACGATGACGCCGGCCACCCTCTCGTGCCAGTTCCACACCTTCGCGGCGAGCCGCCTCTTTGCATGCGGCGGTGCAGTCCTCCATCGCCATCTCCGCGCCACAGCGTGCGCAGAAGGACTCGTAGCCGGTTCGACTCTCTCGGGCCGCTTGGATATGAGGTGCGATCATGATCCGTTCTCCTGCGATAGAAGGGTGGCCTCGCGGTACTCCGGCTTCGGCAGCCTGGCGGGCTCGCGCCCCGGCACTTACGCCTATCCGTTTCCCGGTCATCGGCCGGTAGGGCGCTCGGCGCCCATTCAGTCATCGCTCACGACGGGGAGTGACCCCGCTTCGCCGTCCACACCACCGAGAGGCAGTGCAGCCCAGGCTACGCCCTGGGTGACCGTGAGCCCGGCCGCGCGTCGGCCGGTCCTACCCTCCCACCGCTCCCCGATCGGGGACCACCTGTGCCGCCGAAGTGCAGCGCGGGCGGTGAACCAGAGTGGGAGTCCTACCCTGCCTTCCGCATCCGATGCCGGAACCGCCCACGCAAGGCCGGCGTGGTGTCCTCCACCTCCCGACAGGCCAGCGCTTGGAGGCGGTTGTCGTGGCTCCGCCGGATCTCGTGCCGGGCCGCCTCCCAGAGGGAGCGCGGGCCGATCGTGGTGGCGCCCTGCGCCAGCCAGTCGAGCGCGATCCGCCGGAGGAGGATCAGCATGTCGTCGCTCTCCGGCGTCGAGCGCCAGGCCCGGTAGAGCGCCTCGGAGGATCCCTCGAGGCCGAGTCCCCGCTGCTCGTCCCGCACGCCAGGCGCCCGAGGGAACTGATCGCCGAAGAGCGGCGCGTCCGAGACCTCATCGGCCATCAGCTGCTGCCGGCGCGCCTGGAGGAGCTCCTCGTACCGCCCCATCAGGCCACCGCCTCGTCGAGCGGCACCGC
>DASSGV010000061.1:0-37270 GCA_035693225.1 Gemmatimonadales bacterium
ACTCTACCTCCCGCTCGAGGATTGGCACGCCGTGGCCGATACGGTGGCCGCCGACGGCGCCGGTGATGACTGGGTGCGGATCGGCGGGCTCAAGGAGTTCATGGACGGATCGGCGGGTTCACGAACGGCCTTTTTCGCCGAGCCCTACGCCGATTCCGCCGGCTATCGCGGCCTGCTCCGGCACAGCCCTGCGGTCATGGCGCACTGGATCGGCGCCGCCGATTCGGTCCACCTGCAGGTCGCCATCCACGCCATTGGCGATTCGGCCAACGCCATCATCCTCGGGATCTACGACAGCGTGGCCACTGCGCACGGCCCCCGCGATCGCCGCTTCCGCATCGAGCACGCCCAGCACCTGCGCCCCCGGGACATCGCCCGATTCGGCGAGCTCGGCGTGGTCGCGTCGGTGCAACCGATCCATCTCGTCGACGACGGCCGGTGGATCCAGGACCGCATCGGCCCGGAACGGATCAAGTACACCTACCCGTTCCGCACCATGCTCGATACCCACGCGGTCCTCGCGTTCGGTTCCGATTGGCCCGTGGCGACCCCGGATCCGATCGCGGGGATCGCCGCCGCCGTCACCCGCCAGACCTCCGACGGCAAGAACCCGGACGGCTGGATGCCGCAACAGAAGATCACCCTTGATGAGGCACTGCGCGCGTACACTTGGGGTGACTCGTACGCCAATTTCACCGAGACCCATCGTGGCACGCTGGCGTCCGGCAAGTGGGCCGACATCACCGTGCTCGACCAGGACCTTTTCGCGCTGCCTCCGGCAAGGATCGGTACCGCACACGTGGCGATGACGGTCGTCGGGGGCCGGATCGTCTATCGACGTCCCGGCGCGCTGCTGGCCCACCCGCGCCCGTAGGCCTATTTTCCCTCCATGGCCACCCGAACCCGCCCCCAGCCGAAGGCCGCCCGGAACCTCTCCAAGGCGGACCTGCTCGACATCTATCGCGTGATGCTGCTCTCCCGCCGGATCGACGACAAGGAGATCCAGCTCAAACGCCAGAACAAGATCTTCTTCCAGATCTCCGGCGCGGGGCACGAGGCGGTCCTCGCCGCCGCCGCCAAGGTCTTCCGCCCCGCCCACGACTGGTTCTACACCTACTACCGCGATCGGGCCCTCTGCCTCGGACTCGGCCAGACCGCCACGGACCAGCTTCTCTCCGCCGTCGCCGCGGCCGACGATCCGAACTCCGGCGGCCGGCAGATGCCCTCCCATTGGGGGGCCAAGGACCTCAACATCGTGAGTTCCTCGAGCCCCACCGGGACCCAGTTCCTGCAGGCGGTCGGGTGCGCCGAGGCGTGGTTGCGCGCCGAGCAGGATCCGGCGCTCCCCGGTCGCCGGGAGATGGTGCAGAAGGACGAGGTCGTCTTCTGCTCGACCGGGGACGGCACCACCAGCGAGGGGGAGTTCTGGGAGGCGCTCTCGAGCGCCACCAACCTCAAGCTGCCGGTGGTGTTCGTGGTCGAGGACAATGGCTACGCCATCTCGGTGCCGGTCGAGGTCAACACCCCAGGTGGCAGCATCTCGAAGCTGGTGAGCGGCTTCCCGGGCCTGTTCGTCGAGGAATGCGATGGCTGCGATCCGGTCGCGTCCTACGCCACCCTCACTCGGGCCGTGGATTATGCCCGCCAGCGAAAGGGGCCGGCGCTGGTCCACGCGCACGTGATCCGTCCGTACAGCCACTCGCTCTCCGATGACGAAGTGTTCTATCGTCCCGCGGCCGAGCGGGATGCGGAGGCAAAGAAGGACCCGCTCGTCCGCTTCCCGAAGTACCTCCTGGCGGAGGGCGTGGCCACCCAGGCCGAGCTCGATGCCATCAAGGCCAAGGTGGAGGACGAGGTCGAGGTGGCCACACAGACCGCCCTCGCGGCGCCCCAGCCGGCGCTCGACACGGTATACCGGTACGTGTACTCGCCGGACGTCGATCCCACCTCCGAGCAGTTCGACACCGAGGACGATCCGAAGTTCTCCGGCGATCCGACGACGATGGTCGACCTGCTCAACGGCTGCATGAAGGACGAGATGGCCCGCGACCCGCGCATCCTCGTCTTCGGTGAGGACGTGGCCGACTGCAGCCGGGAAGAGAACCTGGGCCAGGTGAAGGGGAAGGGCGGGGTATTCAAGGTCACCTGGGGGCTCCAGCGCGCCTACGGGAGCAACCGGGTGTACAACTCGCCGCTGGCGGAGGCCAACATCGTCGGCCGCGCCATCGGGCTTGCCACCCGCGGGTTCAAGCCGGTGGTCGAGATCCAGTTCTTCGACTACATCTGGCCCGCCTACCAGCAGTTGCGCAACGAGCTCGCCACGATGCGCTGGCGCTCGAACAACGCCTTCTCCGCGCCGGTGGTGGTACGGGTCACCTACGGCGGCTACCTGAAGGGCGGGTCCATCTACCACTCGCAGACCGGTGCCGCCGTCTTCACCGGTGTTCCCGGCCTCAGGGTCGTCTGCCCGAGCACCGCGCTCGATGCCAACGGGCTCCTGCGCACCGCCATCCGGTCGGAGGATCCGGTGCTCTTCCTGGAGCACAAGCACCTCTACCGGCAGACCTACAACAAGGCGCCCAACCCCGGCCCGAATTTCATGATCCCCTTCGGCAAGGCGAAGGTGGTCCGGCCCGGGAAGCACCTGACCGTGGTCACCTACGGCGCCGTGGTCCAGCGCGCATTGGTGGCCGCCAAGTGGGCCGAGGAGCAGCACGGTCTTGAGGTGGAGGTCGTCGACCTCCGGACCCTCTCCCCGGTGGATTACGAGACCATCTATGCGTCGGTCCGGAAGACCAATCGCGTGATCGTGGCGTACGAGGATTCGATGTCGTGGGGATACGGGGCGGAGATCGCGGCGCGGATCGCCGACGCCGCCTTCCCCTGGCTGGACGCGCCCGTCAAGCGCGTCGCATCGACCGACACGTTCGTGGCCTACGCGCCCGAGCTTGAAGACGTGATCCTGCCGCAGTCCGAAGGACTGCTCAAGGCCTACCAGGAGCTGGCGGCGTTCTAGTTCGGTAAAAAGTGAACAGTAAAGAGTGAACGGGGGGCTCCGATGTCATGGAACTCCCTGTTCACTGTTCACTGTTCACCGTTCACCATTCACTTCGTATCCCTCACTCTTCACTTCTCACTTCTTACTTCTCACTCCTCACTCCGCTACTGCAGCGCCTCCCGCAACTCCCCCGCCGCGGCGATGGCGACGTCCACATCGCGGGAGAGCGCCCGGGCTGCCTGGGTGGCGTGGGTCAGGTCGTTGACCACGGCGTCAAGGCCCGCCTGGCGCAGGCGCAGCAGGTCGTAGCGTACGTTCTGGATGGCGAGGACGCAGCTCTCGAAGTGTCCTTCGATCTGCACCCGGCGTGATTCGATGTCGGCGAGGGCGGTCTTCTGACGCTCGAGCAACGCCTGCTGGCGGTCGCGCTCCTCGCCCGCCGGCTCGCGGCCGAGTGCGGCGATCCTCGCATCGATCCGACTCGCATCGTCGGAGCCGAAGCCGGTGTCCATCGCCTGCAGGGTGCGGGCCAGCTCCTGCGCCCGTGCGTAGAGCCCGTCCACCGTCTGAATGACGTCCGGGAGCATCTGCCGGTCCGTCGGCGACATCCGGTCGAGGAGCTTGTAGATCGCCGCACGGTCGCCGTGCGCCTGCCGCATCCGGGCCGCATGCAGGCCGAACTCCACCGGGGAAGGGGGCGGCAACTGACGCGGGAACTTGCCGCCGGCCGCCACGAGGCCACGAGCCTCGATCGCGTCGGGTGCCGGCGGGCGGTGCAGCACGTCCTTCCAGC
Organism: Gemmatimonadales bacterium; assembly: GCA_035693225.1. GTDB lineage: Bacteria > Gemmatimonadota > Gemmatimonadetes > Gemmatimonadales > GWC2-71-9 > CAMLHU01. Next base: position 3,792 of record DASSGV010000061.1, read on the forward strand.
TATAGCCGGCGTGCCAGAGCGTGGTGTAATCCCCGATGAGCGACCACCCGGCCCAGGCAGCGACGAACAGGAACCACGGCTGCGAGATCCCGGTCGCGAGGTTGATCAGCAGCACGCCGCCGGTCACCGACGCCCACTTGGCGAACTTCCGCCGTACCCGCTGCACGATCTCCGGTTCGCCGGTGTCACGGACCAGTTCACTGTCGCGCTTGCGGCCCCGCGATTCGTCACGGCCCCATCGCTCCAGCTGTCGCTCACGTTGCCGGGCGTTGCCGCGGACCGGAAGGTTGGGGCGCGGCGAGCGGGGGGCCTCCCCACGGGAGAGCCCCGACGTCCCGCGCGTACCCGATGGGGCCGCCCGCCGCGCCGTCGAACTCGGGCGCGCGGATGCCCGCTGGGCCGCGCGGAAGCCGGTGCCGGTGGGCCGATAGCTCCCGGTGCTCCGGCTTTCGAGCGAACGGCGGAGCGCATCGGCGGTGGGCCACCGGCTTTCGGGATCCTTCTCCAGGCATCGCGCCACCGCCAGCACCAGATCCTCGGGCACGTCCGCCCGGATCTCCGAGACCAGCGGGGCCGGTTCGGTGATCTGCTTCATCAGGACGCCGGCCACCGTCGGGGCGGTGAACGGCGGCTGGCCCGTCAACATCTGGTACCCGCAGATGCCCAGGCTGTAGAGGTCGGAGCGCCCGTCGATGTCCTTCTCCCCCGCCGCCTGCTCCGGGCTCATGTAGCTCGGCGTGCCGATGGCGACGCCGGCGCTGGTGAGCGTCGCCCCGCCGCCTCCCGAGAGCGCCTTGGCGATCCCGAAGTCGGTCACCATCACGCGGGCACGGGTGCCGTCGAGGAGGATGTTGTCGGGCTTGATGTCGCGATGGATGATCGAGAGTGCATGCGCGGCGGAGAGTGCGTCCGCCGTCTCCTTCATGATCCGGCGCGCGTCCTCGGCCGGGAGCTGTCCTCGACGCTTGATGCGCCCCGCCAGGGACTCCCCGTCCACGTAACCCATGATGAAATACGTCAGGTCGTCGTTCTCCCCGACGTCGTGGATCGGCACGATGTTGGGATGGGAGAGTCGGGCCGCCGTCTGCGCCTCGCGCATGAAGCGGGCGCGAATATCGGCCTGGAACGCGAGCTCGGGCGGCAGCACCTTGATCGCCACCCGTCGCTGCAACCGTTCGTCGCGGGCGCGGTAGACCACACCCATGCCGCCCCGGCCGATCTCGCCCTCGATCGTGTAGGTGGCGCCAAGCGCCTTGGCAAGGCGTTGGGCAAGGGGCTGTTGGAGCGGATCGGTCATCGGGGGAGTGTCATAAGCGGTATAGATTTAGCTCCTCTTCATACCTGCGGCAACCGGGCAGCGGCACCAGACCGCCAGTCCCCCCCCCAGCGCCAAAGTGGCAGGAAAGCCGTTTGAAGGTGCAACCGCTGTGCCAGCATGGGCGACGGGCCGGCGTCACAGTCCGCCGTTTCGTCACGAGACCTCGTCCTATCGCGCTGGTGTGATGGCACGGGGGCTGCATTGTCAGCGCCGAACATCCGGTCCGTGCTTCCGCGGGCCCTGCAATGGAGGTCGTAGATGTCCGATCGCTTGACCCTTCCCGTCCTGCCGCTGCGCGAGGTGGTGCTCTTTCCGGGCGTCACCGCACCGATCGGCGCCGGACGTCCCGCGACGCTGAAGGCCATCGAAGCGGCGATGGCCACCCCCGATCGTCTCGTGTTCGCGGTGTCCCAGCGCCAGAACACCGAGGCCGTCACTCCCGACAACCTGCACACCATCGGCACTATCGCGCGCATCGGTCAGCTGCAGCGAGGGCTGTCCGGGGTCCAGCTGCTCCTCAACGGCGACCGGCGCGGGATCGCGATGCACATCGTCGAAAAGGACGGCTACCTCCAGTCGGTGGTCCGCGAGGCGGAAGAGATGGCGCCGCTCAACCCCGAGGATCCCGCCTTCGTCGCGCTCTATCGGGAGGCGCGCGCCAAGGCCGCTGAACTGGGCCAGAAGTCCGGCCTTCCCGACGAGGTGGTGCAGCAGGTACTCGCCGGTGTGAGCGAACCGGGCCGCTTTGCCGACCTGGTCGCGGGGTACGTCGATGTCTCTCCCGCCCAGCGCCAGATGCTGCTCGAGACCCTCTCGGTCGAGGAGCGGCTCCGCCGCGTGCTGGTGCACGTGCAGCGCCAGGTGAGCGTGCTCGAGGCACAGGAGGACATCAAGTCGCAGGTCCAGGAGGAGCTCGGTGAACGCCAGCGCGAGATGTTCCTCCGCGAGCAGCTGAAGCAGATCCGCCGCGAGCTCGGCGAGGACGAGGACGGCGACGACATCGACGAACTTCGCGCCAAGCTCGCCGCACTCACCATCCCGGAGGTCGTCCGGAAGGAAGTGGACCGCGAACTCAACCGGCTGGCGCGCATCGGCCGTGAATCGATGGAGTCGCAGGTCATCCGGACCTTCCTCGAGACGGTCGCCGAGCTGCCCTGGTCGGAGCGGAGCGAGGAGCACCTCGACCTCACGGAAGCATCGCGGATCCTCGATGAGGATCACTACGCGCTCAAGGACGTGAAGGACCGGGTGCTCGAGTTCCTCGCCGTGCGGCAGCTGCGCGAGGCGCAGGCACGGACGGACGCGGCGGCGGAAGGGCAGAGGGACGGCGAGATCGAGGGTGCCGACGCCCCGTCCGCACCGCCCGCGCCGCCCCCGCGCGCCTCCGTTCCTCCTCCCGGCAACGATGATGACAAGCGGGCCAAGGGCCCGATCCTGCTCTTCGTCGGCCCGCCCGGCGTCGGCAAGACGTCGGTCGCCAAGTCGATCGCCCGGGCGATGGGCCGGAAGTACGTGCGGATCTCCCTCGGCGGCGCTCGCGACGAAGCGGACATCCGCGGCCACCGCCGCACCTACGTCGGTGCGATGCCGGGGCGGATCATCCAGGGAATGAAGCAGGCCGGCACCCGGAACCCGGTGTTCCTGCTGGATGAGGTCGACAAGCTCGGCGTCTCCTTCCAGGGCGATCCGGCGAGCGCGCTCCTCGAGGTGCTCGACCCGGCCCAGAACGACAGCTTCACCGATCATTACCTCGGCGTGCCGTTCGACCTGAGCGAGGTGCTGTTCATCTGCACCGCCAACTTCATCCAGAACCTCCCGGCGCCGCTGCTCGACCGGATGGAGGTCGTGGAGTTCACCGGGTACACCGAGCGCGAAAAGCTCGCCATCGCCCGCCAGTACCTCGTTCCGCGCCAATTCCAGGAGCACGGGCTCACGACGGAACAGCTGAGCGTCACTGATGCGGCGGTGAGCGAGGTCGTCAGCGCGTACACCCGCGAGGCCGGCGTCCGCCAGCTCGAACGGGAGTTGGGCAAGCTGGCGCGCAAGGTGGCCCGGCGAATCGCCGCCAAGGAGACGGAGGCGGTCACCGTCGACCGGGGCGACGTGGCCGAACTGCTCGGACGCCCGCGGGTCCATCCCGAACGCGCCGCTCGCAGCGACCAGGTGGGAGTGGCCACCGGGATGTACTACACCCCCGTGGGGGGCGACATCATGTTCGTCGAGGCATCCACGATGCGCGGCAAGGGAGAACTCGTCCTCACCGGTCAGCTGGGCGACGTGATGAAGGAATCGGGACGCGCGGCGTGGACCTACGCCCGCTCCCACGCCGCCGGACTGCACATCAAGGAGGAGATGTTCGACCGCGACGTCCACATCCACGTCCCGGCCGGTGCCATCCCGAAGGATGGACCGTCGGCCGGTGTCACGATGGCCACAGCACTGGTCTCGGCACTCTCCAACCGGCCGGCCCGGCATGATATCGCGATGACCGGCGAGGTCACCCTGACGGGACGGGTCCTGCCCATCGGCGGCGTCAAGGAGAAGGTGCTCGGTGCCGTGCGGTCGGGGATCACCCAGATCGTGCTGCCCAAGGAGAACGTCCGCGACCTCGAGGATCTTCCCAAGGAAGTGCGGGACAAGATCGAGGTGTTCCCGGTCCAGGAGCTCGGCGAAGTGCTCGCCATCACGCTCCGCGGTGCGTCGTTCCGGGAAGGCCGGCTCCTCTTCGGCAACGAGAACCCCCAGGACGTGGCTCCGTTGTCCCAGGGGTTTCCGCACTGACCGGCCGTTAGACGTGAGACGTAAGACGTGAAAGGGGGCGCCATCGAGTCAGGCGCCCCCTTTTGCGCATTGTGAGTTTGCTTGCACGCCTCGGGAAGTCCCAAGACGTCCGTCCCGCCTCGTATATCCCACCACTTCTTTCCTACCCGTTTCCTTGTCACTCTTCACTCTTCACTCTTCACTTCTCACTTCTTACTTCTCACTCTTCACTTTTCACTCTTTACTTCTCACTCCTTCCTTCTCACTTCTCACTTCTGACTTCTTACTTCTCACTTTTTACTTTTTACTTTTTACTTCTCACCACGTACATCCCTTCACCAGCAGCTCGGTGACCCGATCCCGCCAGGCGGCGCGTGGTCCCCAGGTCGAGGTCACCGGCAGCAACGCGAAATAGCCGAGGTGGAGCAACAGGGCCTGACGGGCGTGGAGGAGCGGGTCGACGTCGTCCCGGAAGAATCCGGTGGCCTGGCCCTCGGTGAGGAGCCGGGCCACCGGCATGACCGCGGTCCCGACCCAGGTACCATCGCCGTCGGAGCGGACCAGGAGTCGGGTCACCTCTTCACGATCGGCCAGCAGGTCGAATTGCCCACGGATCAGGCGGCGCAGGCGCTCCACCGCCGTGAGCCCGACCAGCGGCACCCGACCCAGGTCGGCCGCGAGTTCCGTCGCCGCACCTTCGAGCGTGGCGTGGTAGAGCGAGGTCTTGGTCTTGAAGTAGTAGTGCAGCAGCTGCTTGTTGACACCCGCTCGGCGGGCAATGGCATCGGTCCGCGCGCCGGCAAGGCCGTGGGTCGAGAACTCCTTGCGCGCGGCGGCGAGGATGAGATCGGGGGAGGAGGGGCCGCGGCGGGTCATCGGGCGGTGCGGGTGCCGGTCAGTCGACGTCCTGCGCGCGGAGCACCTGGTCACGGCCCCGGCGCTTGGCCTGGTAGAGCGCGCGGTCCGCGGCCTGCACCACGACGCTTGCTCGATCGCCGTCCTCCGGATAGACGGCGATCCCGGCGCTCAGGTGGATCGCGATCGGGGCTCCGGCCGGGTCGAGCGGCGGATCCTTGGCGATCGCGTCGCGGGCCCGGTCGGCAAAGGCGACGGCGCCTTCATAGGTGTTACCCGGCAGGATGAGCCCGAATTCATCTCCGCCGTACCGTCCCAGGAGGTCGCTGGCGCGGGCCACCTGCTGGAGGATGCGGGCGACGTGGACCAGCACCCGGTCGCCGGCCAGGTGGCCGTGCCGGTCGTTCACCCGCTTGAAATGGTCGAGATCGACCATCACGAAGGCGAACGGGTCCTTCCGCCGGTGCCACGCCTCGACGGCATGGTCGAGTTCCGCCATCAGCGTGGCGTGATTGAGGAGCCCGGTCAGCCCGTCGCGGTGGGCCATCTCCCGGATCCGGCGCCCTCGCTCGATCCGGCTGATCACGAGCTGGGTCAGGAGCTGCGGATGCGCCGGCTTGGCCACGAAGTCATCACCCCCGCAACGGAGCGCCTCCATGTGCGATTCCGGTCCCGATGCCGCGGTCAGGAAGATGAGGGGCGTGAGGGCGAATCTCGGGTCGTGGCGGATGTAGCGCGCCAGCGTGAACCCGTCGCCGTCCGGCAGGCGGATGTCGAGCAGGAACAGGTCGGGGTACATCCCGTTGATCGCCTGCTCCGCCTCCCCGACCGAGCCGCAGCGGGTGACCCGCAGGTTGGCGCGGCCGAGCACGGTCGCAATGAGCTCCGCGGCCGTCGGGTCATCCTCGACCAGCAGCACGCTTCCCGGCGGCTGCCCGATCCGCGCCAGCGCCCGCGCGAACTCCGTGAGCTCCGTCTCCATCACCCCTCGCACGAACACCGCGTCGACCCCTGCGGCGGCGGCCCGCAGTCGGTCCCCGCCTTCGGGCGGCTCGAGCAGCACCACGGCGCGGGGCCGCACTCGACGGCGGGTGGTCCACGCGTTGGCGAGGGCGTAGGGATCAGGGCCGTCGGGTTCGTGCACCACGACGATCAGGTCCGGGTCGGCGTGTGCGGGAACGACCTCCGGATCCTCCGCAGGCGTCTCCGCGACCCGTACGGTGAATCCGGCGCTTTCCAGCGGAGCGGCAAGCAGTGCGCCGCGCTCGGGCGTGGTGCCGAGGATGAGCGCGTGCCACGCGAACTCGACGTGGCGGGGCGATGGCTCCGTCAGCGGTGCGCCCCCGAGGCGGGTCGACGCCACGTCGAAGGCGGCAGCGATCGCTTCGATGTTGGTCAGCAGCGTCCCGTAGGCGTCGGGCCCGGCGATGGGGTGGGTGAGGATCCACTGCTCCGATCGTTGGCCGAGTTCCGAGACATCCGGGATGCCGTGCGATCCCGCCGACCCCGCCAGCCGGTGGAACCTGGATCGCAGGGAATCGAGTGCGTCGCTCTCGCCGGCCTCCAGCGCAGCCAGATCCTTGCGGAGTTCGGCCAGGCGGGTGGGCGCCTCCGCCACGTAGTCGCGCGCCAGTTGCGCCAGCGCCTGCTCGAGGGCGTCGGTCACACGCTCCTCCGCAGCTGTTCGAAGGCGGCCGCGGCGCCCGCGACAAAGGCCGGCGTCGAGCTCCAGTAACCCTGGACCGCCTCTCCGGTCCGGAGCGCCAGCAACGCGCTGTGCCGGTCGACGACGCAGACGATCGGTTCTCCCGGCCAGTCGCCCGGATCGCTCAGGATCCCGACCTCGGCGAATTCGAGCGTGACAGCACCGGTCGAGCGCAGGTCGACCGCCGGCACGTGGGCCCGGGCGCGCCGGAGCGCCGGCGCCAGGATCGGGAATGCCTCCGGCGGCGCGCAGAGCCACACCCGCTCATTGGCGCGGGCGATCTCGCGGGTCAGGAGCTGGAGGAGGCCGCGGGGCGAGATGACCTCGACGACCGCGGGGCCGTCGTCGCCGGCGACATTGGCAAGGGCGGCCCCGAGGCGATCGAGCGCCTCTCCCTGGGCGTTGCTGAGCCGGGCGAGCAGCGTGGAGGGTGCTTCGGGCCGGTACCGCTTGGGATGGTCGCCGTCGACCCGCGCGGCCCCCTTGGCCACCAAGCCCTCGAGGGCGCTGTAGGCGTTGGCACGCGCCAGACCGGTGGCGCGCGCCAATGCGTAACCGGTGCCCGGACCATGGCGCACCAGTGCGGCGTACATCCGGCTTTCGGTCGGGGTGAACCCGAACGGGGTCAGGTCGATCGCGGGAGGCATATGGTAGTATGTACTGCGACTACTTTGCCGTCAACTGCCCCCGTCGTCCGGCACTATCTCAACCGATCTCCAACTGCCACCCCAGCGCCTTTGCGATGAGCGCGAGGCGGAAGGTCACGTCGACCTGCTTCGACTCCTGCGTCTTTCCTTCCGGCACCAGCGGATAGGCGTGGCGCGGGACCTTGTTCATCAGCTTGGGTTGGGAGCGGAGATTCTTGGGATGCCAGACCCCCTGGTCATCGCAGTCCTTGAGCATCCGTGCCAGGACCTTGGTGGCGTGCGGCGCGAACTGCAGCGCGCCGATCCGCGCCATCAGTTCGATGTAGTGCAGGGCGAGCGGGAGGTCCTTGGGGTGGCCCTTGGCGTCGGCCTCGATGGGATCACCCATCAGAAGGTGGGTCGGGCGCGCGACCTTCTTCCCGATCTGCACCACGAACGTCTTCTTGGGTGCCGGATGGGCCAGGTAAGCGCCGAGGCGTTCAGTGAACCCGGCGCGCTCGCGCTGGAGGTTGGGCATCGCCGCCATCATCGCCACGGAGTACCAGCTGGGCGGATAGGCCTCCGGATGCAGCGCGGTGTGGGCGCCTGCCCGCACGAACGGCTTGGCCGCGAGGGGGCTCCGGAGGAACTGGGAAATGGCGGACGCGATCTTGTGGGCCGCCCCGCGCAGCCGCGGATCCTCGAGAAAGCCGGCCTCCGCCAATGCGGCGCACGCCCCCTCCCGGATCACGCCCTTGGCCCACGGCTCCGCGATCGGCTCCGCCTTGGCCAGCTTCTGGTACTCGAACAGCAGCGCAGGATCGTCGTCCCGCGAGAGCAGGCGGAACAGCACCCGGTCGGCAAGCCGGTACGGACGCCCCAGTCGGGGCCATTCCAGCTGGAGGAGCCGTCGGTACTGAGTGACGGTGCCAGCCTCCTTGATGCCGTCCTTGGGCGATGGGCCCAGACCCATGATGTTCCCGCCCCAGACGCCAGTCTCCTTCTGCTTTTTGGTGACCGCGAGCGCGGCCTTCGACTCGATGATGGCAAGCTGCGCCGCCTCGAGCTGCTCGGCCGGCACCGAGCCGGTCGGCGCGAATTCAGTCAGCGACCGAAACCGGATCGACTCTCCGCCGTGCTCCAGAAGCCAGGTGAGCGGAATGCGGTGGTGGGTAGGGAGTTCCAGAACCACTCCTGGGCGTGGGGAACGTCAGCCGACGGGCGGGCCAAGCGGGCGCGAATATAGCGGTGCGGATGGGGCGGGGACAACGAGGGGGCGCCCGCTCACTGGCTATCAGCTACCAGCTATCGGCTATCAGCTTATGGTGCAAACGGTTACGCGGTCACGCCAGGATGGCAGGATGGCAGGCTTCACCGTGGCCGGTACCGGGCATCTGCAGGTGGCGATAGCGACGCACCTCAGTGGGCGCACCGGGCCACCGCGATGGATGCCGGGACGACCAGGAACTTTTCGCTGGTGAGCACGAACGTGTCCGTGTCGAGCCAGGCGACGCCTTCACCCTGGGCGCCCAGACCGGTGAGGGTGCAGAGCGGCGCCGGCGCGATCGGCACGAAGTGGCCGTCGGGTTCGAGTCGATAGAGGTACAGGTAGGAATACGTCCGCAGGGCGACCGTACGTCCATCGGGGGCGAGCGATGCATCGGTGGCCCACATCTCCACGCCGGCGCGCGGATCGAGATCGAGCGAGTCGGTGAGTTCAGCGACGACAGTATCGCGGCGCCGCCACGCCGATGCAGGGATGCGGAATACCTCCGGCCGCCGGACGCGCGGCTTGGTGATGACGTAGGCGTCCCCGGTCGAGTCCACGATCAGCGACTCGGCGTCGTGCGGACCGTCGGGGTACCGGAAGACGAGCTTGGCGCGGTACGGGATCGAGTCATCCCGGCCGGTGACGATCGGCTCGTCGAGCTGGTAGAGCGCCACTGCGGAGTAGCGGGAATCGTTGTCGCCGATCTCGCCGATGTAGAGGCACTCCCCGCCGCGACACGGCCCCGGACCGATGGCCATCGCTTCCCAGTCCCGGTCCTCCGCGCCAATGATGCGCCAGCGGCCGCGCGCCCGCCCGGCAGTGTCGGTCGCGAAGATGTCCGGTGGATTGCCGGAATCATTGAAGGTCCAGAGCACGCCAGGCTGGAGGCGGCTCACCACGACGCCGGACGATTCCGGGATCCGTCGATCCTGGAATGGGATGGCGGCGCGGGACCACGATGGGGGCTGGGCCGTGGGGAGCGGTACCGGTGACTGGGCGGCAAGCGGGGCGGCCACGAGGAGCGCGGCGGCCAGAGTGCAGCGCATCGACGGGATCAGCGGGGGATGGCGGCCCGGGCCGCTGCCGCGATGCGCACCGGGACGCGGTCGGCGGACCCCGGCCCGGGCCGGAAGATCTCCGGGTCGTACACGCCCCGGGGATTCCACAGCACCCAACTGTAGATCCCGAGGTCCGCCGCCGCGCGGATCTGGTCGCGGATCTCGACGGGGGTGTACCGCGGCCGCCCCAGGGTGAACGCCTGCAGGTAGGGGCGGATCTCCGCGCGATGCTTCAGTGGCGCGGTGCGGCGTTCTGCGTCCTCCAGCGCCCGGTGGACCACGGCATACGGTTCGGTGTTAGGGTGCGCGATGTTGTAGAACCCGCCGTAGTAGTGACTGGGATAGACCATCGGGAGCACAACGTCCGCGGTGCCGGCCAGGTCCTCCCAGACCTGGCCGATGCCCATGTCGCCATCGGCGGTGGCGGTCATCCCGAAGATGTCGATCGTGAACGGCACCCCGAGCGGATGGACCAGGTCTCGCAACATCTTCAGGTGGCGTGCCACCGCATCGCGGGTCGACTCGTGGTTCCGCCGTGCGGTGAATCGTGCCGAGGCCATCCGCCAGCGTGGTTCATCGGGGAAGCGGACGTAATCGAACTGGAGTTCACCGAAGCCGGCATGCACCGCCTCGGCGCCGAGTTGGGCGGAGTAGATCCAGACCGAGTCGTTGTAGGCATCCACCCAGGCAAAGCCGAGCCGATCGTGCCAGAGGCCGCCCGAGGAGTCCTGCACCGACCACGCGGGTTTCTTGCGCGCCAGCAGGGGGTCCTTGGCCACCACGATCCGCGCGATGGGATAGATGTTGTGGGCGTGGAGTATGGCCAGCCGGCGGCGGGTATCGGGGGCGCGTATGGCGCCGTTGGCGCCGATGGCCTCCGCCGTGGCGACCGATGAGCGATAGGTGAGGTAGCCGGTGTCGTCCTTGACGTCGACGACGAAGGCGTTGATCTCGGTGGTGTCGGCCAATCGCACGAGTTCGTAGAATCGCGGTGAGCCGAAGGTCCAGGCGTTGAGGTAGATCGCCTTCACGACCTTGGGGGGCGCCGTGACCGGGGGCGGCGGCCAGTCGATCATCGCGTCCGGGGCGGGGCCGTGCATTGCACGGGGTGCCGGGGCCGGATTCGCCATCCGACTGGGTCCGAGCTCATCTCCCCATCCCCGGTCCGGCCGTTGGGCGGCGAGCGGGAACGATGCAAGGACCGCCACGGCGGCGGTCACCCAGAGAAACGAGCTAACCCGAACTGGCATAGGATGATAGCTAACGTCACTGCGCCCCGGTCGCCAGTAGCTGACGGCATTGTTCTCCCAGGGACCTGCGGTAGCTTCGCGCGCAGGGACTCCGCATATTCGAACCTGTGCTCTCTGACCCACCACCTTCGACCCGCCGGGATCATGAAGCTGACCATCCAATTCTGCGTCGTCTGAAACTACGAACCACGGGCTGCCGGTCTGGCGGCCGAGCTCACGCGGGCATTCCCGGCGATCGAGATCTCGATGGTCAAGAGTTCCGGCGGTGTCTTCGAGGTGACCCTCGACGGCGAGCTGCTCTTTTCCAAGCGGGCGGCCGGGCGCCACGCGGCGCCCGGAGAAGTCCTTGGCCTGGTGCGCCGGAAGGCGGGCTCCTCCTGAACGTGTAGATTCACCATATGTCTCTCCCGAGCCCGGTCTAGATGCGACTCGCGCTCAACACCGGCGGCGGCGACGCCCCCGGACTCAATGCCGTGATCCGTGCGGTGGTGCTGTCGGCCCACGCCCGTGGATGGCAGACCTACGGCATCCTCCGCGGTTTCGACGGGTTGCTGAAGAACGATGGCGTGGTGAACCTGACCCCGGATCGGGTCCGCGGCATCACCCATCTCGGCGGCACCATCCTCGGCACCACCAATCGGGGCAATCCCTTCCGCTGGCCTGCGATCGACGCCGGGGGGCGGGAGGTCGAGATCGACCGCTCGGACGAGCTCATCGCTGCGTTCCAGGCCAGCGGGTTCGACGCGTTCATCACCATCGGCGGCGACGGATCGCTCAAGATCGGCCATGATCTCTGGAAGAAGGGCCTCCCGGTGGTGGGAGTGCCGAAGACCATCGACAACGACGTGAGCGGCACCCAGATCACCTTCGGGTTCGACACCGCCGTCAGCACCGCGACCGAGGCCATCGACAAGCTCCATTCGACCGCCGAGAGCCACAACCGCGTGATGGTGGTCGAGCTGATGGGGCGTGATGCCGGGTGGATCGCGCTGAACAGCGGAATCTCCGCCAGCGCCGACGTGATCCTGATCCCGGAGATCCCCTACGACATCGACGCCGTCTGCGCCAAGGTGCAGGATCGCGAAGCGCAGGGGCGCCGGTTCAGCATCGTGGTCGTGGCCGAGGGGGCACGGCCCAGGGGTGGAAAACTTCATCTTGTTGAAGGGGCCGGCGTGGGCACCGTGGATCGGTTCGGGGGGATCGCGGCGGTCGTGGCCCGGGAGATAGGCGAGAAAACCGGCAAGGAGACCCGGTCGCTCGTCCTCGGCCACATTCAGCGGGGTGGATCGCCGACCACGTTCGACCGGTTGCTGGCGCTGCGCTTCGGCGCCGCCGCCGTGCGCGCCGTGGCCGATGGTGAGTTCGGTGTGATGGTGGGGCTGGCACCCCCGACGATCGTACGGGTGCCGCTGGAGCAGGTCGTCGGACGTCCCAAGCTCGTGCCGCTCGACTCCGACACCGTCAAGACCGCACGGGAGCTGGGGATATGTATGGGGGAGTAGCTATCAGCTACAGGCTATCAGCTATCAGTTAGAACGAACTGCTGCCAACGACCGGCGACGATCGATCCACCGCGACGCGCTCGACACACCGGACCCTGACCCCGATATTTCCGGGCTGATAGCTGATAGCTGATAGCTGATAGCTGATAGCCCTACTTCACAAACCTCTTCGGATTCCCCTCGAGTCCGGGCCAGGCACCCGATGGCCACCAGGTGACCGTCTCCTCGATCTTCCGGGCCAGTTCGAAGTCTTTGTCGGTGAGGCCGCCGGCGCTGTGGGTCTGCAGCCGGACGACGACGCGGGGCCAGCTCACGGTCAGGTCGGGATGATGATTGGCCGCTTCGGCGACGAACGCGATGGCACCGACGACCAGCAACGTGGACGGCCAACCATCGGTCTCATAGATCCGGGTAAGGAAGCCGTCCTCGATCCGCCAGCGCGGAATGGCCCCCAGACGTCCTGCCGCCGAGGCGGCGCCGATCACAGGTTCCTTGCCGGGCATCAGATCCTCCTGGCGGGTTCAGCGCAGCGGAAGGCGGTAGGTGGCGCTCTGTCCCGGACTCTCCTCGACCTCGATCTCGATGAGCGTCAGGTGAGCCACTCCCTGGGCGTCCAGTGCAGAACGGATCTCGGTGGCAAAATGCTCGGCCAGCATCTCGGCGGTCGTGTTGGAGACCGGCAGCACCGCCACGTCGCGGGCCGGGAACACGTAGCGTGACTCGCCGAACGCCGTGACCAGGACGCGGTCCGCATCGTGGGCGATGGTCACCCGGGGATTCCGGCCCGGCAGGAGCACCCGATGGTCGATGGCGTCGAGCATCGGCTTGGCCACTTCCTTGAGGACGGCGAAATCGAGGACAAAGAGCGCCTCGGCATCGAGGGCCCCTTCCACCGACACACCCATCCGATAGTTGTGTCCGTGCAGGGCCTCGCACTTGTGGCCGCGGAACGTGATGAAGTGCGCCGAGCTGAAGCTCAGGTAGTCCTTCTTGACGTCGACACGGAACGTACCGTCCACCGGCTGCCTCTTCGGGATAGGGCTCGATCCACCGCAGGAGGAAGATAATGGTCGAGGACGACAAGGCGCGGCTCCGGCGTGAGGGGTTGGCGCGGCGTGACGCCGAGACCGATCGGGAGGAGAAGGGCCGGCGCATCCAGGCGCGTCTGTCGGCGGCGCCGATCTTCGGGAGGGCCAGGACGGTGGCGGCGTACGTGAGCGTGCGGAGCGAGGTGCCGACGCTCCCCCTCGTCGAGGCGATGCTGGCGGCGAAGAAGCGTGTGGTGCTGCCGGTGGTGGCCGGGCCGGACATTCGACTGGTCCGGCTGGACGCGGTGAGCGAGCTGGCGCCGACGGAGCTGGGCCTGCTCGAGCCCGGCCCCGCGGTGCGCGATCGCGCCGACCGGCGGCTCCAGCCATCGGAGCTCGACCTGATCCTCGTCCCCGGCGTCGCGTTCGATCGGAAGGGGGGGCGGATCGGCTACGGCAGGGGTTACTATGACCGCGTGCTCGCGCGGATCCGGTCGGGGACGCCGACGATCGGTCTGGCGTTCGAGGCGCAGGTCATCGACGCCGTCCCGATGGGGCCGGCGGACTACCACCTGAAGCATCTGGTCACCGAGGCGAAGTTCTACACCTTCGATCGGGCCAACCATCCGGGGTCATGAGCTCGCCCGCATCCGCTCGTTGATCGATCCGCTCCCCGCCGGCAATGGCGGGGAGTTCGCGTTCCCGCTTGATTCCGGGCGTGCTCCCTGCCCGGAACCACCAGCTCCCACTCGACGTCGCGGCCTTTCGCGGGGCCAGTCACCCCCGGGGTCGCGTCATCGTCATCGCGCCGACCCGCGCCGCCTGCGAGACGATCGAACTCGCGCTCGGCCTCCGGCTCGACACCGTGCTCGAGCGCCAGCATGGTGAAGAGGTCCGGCGGCTCGCCGGCGCCGGCCGCGGATTCGGCATCGTGGCCGGGACCGGGACCGGCAAGACGCTCGCGATCCGGCCCATCGCCGAGACGATCCTGGGGGAGTCGCTGCGTGCCGGGGTGGTCAATCGGGAGCGGGAGTCGACCCCGGAGACCCCGGGCTGGAACGTCGTGATCGTGACCACCGGCATCGCACGCCGGTGGTTCGAGGACGGCCTCATCACCGCCGCCGACACGATCGTGGTCGACGAGATCCACCAGACCTCCGCGGAGCTCGAGCTGTGCCTGGCGCTCGGCAAGCGCGCCCGGTGCCGGTTCATCTGGCTCAGCGCCACCGTGGACCCCGCCTTCTACTCCCGCTACCTCGAGAGCGCCGAAGTGATCGAGAGCTCGGCCTTCGATCCGGCGCTCCGCGCCAAGGTGCAGGTCCAGGGCCAGCGCGTCCAGGAGTTCCTCGACGATAAGTACGTGCGGCGGCTCATTCGCGACCGCCGGGGCGTCGCCGTGTTCGTCCCGACCCGCGCGGAGGTGGAGCAGCTCGCCACCGGGTTGGGAGAACGATGGCCCAGGCTCACGGCGGCCTTCTATCACGGTGGTGAGCCGATCCGGGTCATCCGCCCCTTCCTCGATGGAGAGGTGGAGCGCCCGTTCCTCCTCGCGATGACGGCGGCGGGGCAATCCGCGCTCAACATCCGTGGGCTCGACACGGTCATCATCTACGACGCCCGCTACGGCAACGTCGTGGACCGCGGCCGCAATGTCCTGCACCGGATGTACCTCGGCGCCAACGAGATCCTGCAGATGGCGGGACGGGTGCACGGCCGCGTGCCTGGCGGCGAGGTGGTCATCCTGAGCGACCGCCACCTCGTCTTCGAGGAGCTGCGGCCCACACCGCCGGAATTCCAGCTCGCCGGCGACGCCGAACGGGTGGCGGTGACGTGCGCCGCGCTCGGCGTCGACGCGCGCGACCTCGACCTGCCGGTGCCGCTCGACCGCACGGCGTACGTGCGGGCGGTCAAGATGCTCACCGATCGGGGCCTGATGGCCGACGGCAGGCTCACCGACTACGGGCGTCAGGTCGAGGCGATGCCGGTGGACCGGGCCTGGGGTGAGCTCCTGGTCCACGCCGACCCGGAGGTGCTGCCCGTGGTGGCGGTGTGCGCCAACATCGACAGCCTGCACCGGATCACCCGCGAGGAGCGCGACCTCCACGGCGTCGTCGTCCGGGGGAGCGATCACCTCACCGCGTACAACCTTTTTGCGGAGGCGGTCAACCAGCACGGATACGTGGGCCAGGTGTATGGGCTGCCGCGGCACCTCTTCGAGGACGGACTCGAGGCCTGGGCCGAGCGTCGGGGGGTGCTCGTCAAGGCGATCGAGGACATCGCGCTCGGCGCCGCGTCGATCTTCCGTGCGATGGACCAGGAGCTGCCGCGGACCCTCCCGCACGCGGGCCGCGAGCTGCAGCGCCGCTGGGGCGATCTCGTCGCGCGGGTGATGCCGTTCGACCTGGTCATCGACGAGCGCACGGTCGATGGCCAGGAAGCACGCGTGTCCAAGACCTCGGTGGCGGGGAACTGGGGTGCCATTGCCGGGAACCTGCGCTACTTCGGCGACCGCTTCGGAACGCCCCGCGCCTCGATCGAGGGGACCACGCTCTCCTATGATGAGGTGCGTGCCCACGCACAGTGGGCCCGCCCCCGCGTGGTCATCACCGGGCCCCGAAAGCACCAGCACCTGGCCCTGACCCGGAAGCTCACCTACTTCGGGTTCGACCTTGAGGATGGGGTCGAACCGATCCCCGGTGTGGTGCCTCCGGAGCACCGTGCCGCCGCGATCGAGGCGCTGGTCGAGGCGCTCCTGGCCGGCGATACGGTGCACCCGAACCAGGGTCCGGTGCGGCGAGCGATCCAGCAGCTCGACGAGCTCTGGCGGCGCTCCGGCGGCACGTTGGCGGGCGCATCCCCGGACCGGCGCACCGCGTGGGCGCGCACCGAGCTCGCGGGCGTCGAGAGCTGGCGGGACTTCCTCGAGCGGCGCCTGCGACTGGAGCCGGCCGAGTTCGTCGACGCCGATGAGCGCGATCGGCTGCTGTCGCTCCCCAACGCGGTGCGGGTGCTGGGAGATGCAGTCCCGGTCGACTATGAGATCGAGCCGGCAGTTGGCGGCGTGGTCCGGTTGCGGTTGCGGGAAGGACAGGCTCGACGGGTCCAGCCCCGCGATGTGCCGCCGCTCGATCGGCCGGTGCGGTTTGCGGTGGTGCGCGGCAATCATTCCCCTCTGCTGGCCGATTCACCCGGAGCGCTCCGCGAGCTGCTGGCTCGCGATGGGCCCCGCCACGGCAGCGGCCGGCGCCGGCAGTCACATCGGCGGCGTCGCTGATCGCCCTGGATACACGACGTCAACTCATTGTATTACAATACTTTACGTGATGTACCTGAATGAAACCTTTTGGGCCACCTTTCCGTAGTACGACCATGCCCGAGACAATGCGAGATGTGATGCCCAGCCCGACACCGATCCCATCGGTATTCTCGCCGCTTGCCAAGGCGCTGCTCGACGGATTCAGCGAGGGCGTCATCGTGTTCGATCGGGAGGGCAAGGTGCAGTACGCCAACCAGCAGGCACGGGAGGCGCTGCAGGACCAGTTCGATCTTGCCGAGGGTGCCGCCGACCTGATGCCGCGGTTGGCCGCGCTCGGTGGTCGGCTCCGCCCGCTCCGCGCCGGCACACTCGAGCTTGGCGAGGCGATGTTCATCCCGGGGATCGAAGGTCCGACGACGCTCGCCGCGCGCGAAAAGGAGGCGATCGTCCGGTCGCTCGATGCGCACGGCTGGAAGCTCGCCGAGACCGCCAGGCATCTGGGCATCAGCCGCACGACCCTGTGGCGGCGCCTGAAGGCGTACGGGCTGCATCGTGATGGCCGCAGCCGATGGGCGCATTCGGGGTAGGCCGGCGCGCCAGGATCTGATGCACGTCCGCCCGCTCGGCGGTACCTTCCCGGGTACCTGATGGAATACTCCTCCTCACGCAGGATCCTCTTCTCGTCCGTCGTCGCCGCGACCTTGACGCTGGCGGCGCTCGCCTGCGTGCGCCCTCACGACCGCCTGAGTGCAACGATGTCCGGCGCCGCGTTCCACGCGCAGGTCATCGGGCCGGCGCAGGCGTCCACCTGTCATTCGCGTGGGGTGCTGGTGCTGCAGGGCTCCCAGGGCGACGACGGCCTGGCGCTGGTCTGGTTCTATGGTGATTCGCTGCGCACCGATTCGGTGCCGCTCGGTCCTCCCGTCTGGCGGCGTCCCGGCGCGATCGACTCGATGCGATCGGTCGCGTCCGGGGCCTATCGGCGCACCACCGCCACCGATGTCCTCGGGTATCAGAGTCGTACCGGGCGGATGTGGGTCACGCCGGGTCCCGATGGCGATCTCAGCGCCACGTTCGCGGCGGTGTTCGACCGGACCGGCACCGCCGAGTCCCTGTGGGTGACCGGAAGGTTCGACGGGCTGCGTCCGGTCGAGGATTCGACGCTCTGCGGCATTCCGCGCGCCACACCCGACTCGGGTGTAACTTTGACGCCATGACGGAGACCTATTTCCGCCGCGGATTCGGCCTCAAGGCGGCCATCGAGGGGCAGCGCACCGCCGACTACCACAGCGCCGTCGTGGACGCGCTGCGAGCCCACGGGCACGTCCTTTCCGCCGGTCCGTTGACCTTCCGACTGGCGCAGGAATTCGGGTTCTGCTACGGCGTCGATCGGGCGGTGGACTATGCCTACGAGACCCGCCACAAGTTCCCCGACCGCCGGATCTACCTCGCCGGCGAGATCATCCACAACCCGCACGTCAACCAGAAGCTCGAGGCGATGGGCATCGGCTTCCTGCACCGGGACCCGGGCGGGGATTTCGACTTTTCCGCCATCGGTGCCACCGACGTCGTCATCATGCCGGCGTTCGGGGTCACCGTGCGCGACTTTGCCCGCCTGAAGGAGATCGGCTGCGTCCGCGTCGACACCACCTGCGGGTCGGTGCTCAACGTCTGGAAGCGGGTGGAAGGGTACGCCCGCGATGGTTTCACCGCGGTGATCCACGGCAAGCACTACCACGAGGAGACCAAGGCCACGGCGAGCCAAGTGGAGCGCTACCCGGGCGGTCGCTACCTGGTGGTGCGCGACATGGCCGAGGCGCGGCCGGTGCTCGATTTCATCGAGGGCCGGGGGGAGGCAGGCGCCCTGCGTGAACGATTTGCGCACGCGAGCTCGGCGGAATTCGACTTCGCCACCGACCTGACCCGGGCCGGGATCGCGAACCAGACCACCATGCTCTCCGGCGAGTCGCTGGCGATCGCGGCCGAATTCCGGAAGAGCTTTGCGGCGCGCTACGGCGAGTCGGAGGTCGACGCCCACTTCCGCACCTTCGATACCATCTGCTCCGCGACCCAGGAACGCCAGGATGCAGTGGTCAAGCTGCTCGACGAGGGAGTGGACCTGATGCTGGTGGTCGGCGGGTACAATTCGAGCAATACCTGCCACCTGGCGGCGCTGGCCAAGCTGAAGGGCGTGACGACGTTCCACATCGAGGATGCGCACTGCGTCGACCCCGCCGACGGGACGCTGCGCCACCAGCCGGTGGGCCAGAAACTGGAAGTGACCGAACCGGCGGGGTGGCTCGATGGGCGCCGCGTCATCGGCATCACCGCCGGCGCATCGACCCCGAACAACAAGATCGGCGAGACCATCGCGCGGGTGTGCGAGGTGGCGGGAGTGGTGGGGGAGTAGGGAAAGTGGGGAAAGCGAAGGAAAGCGCGGGAAGGCGAAGGAAGGCGGGGGAAAGCGGGGAAAGCGAAGGAAAGCGCGGGAAAGCGGGGGAAACCGGGGAAAGGCGAAGGAAGGCGGAGGCGGTGAGTTGGGGGTCAGGTCGGGGGTCGTCGCGGCGTCCTGACGGTACGTCTCAGGCCAGCGATGAGTCGACTGACCTCTTCACATTGTCCGGCCAACCCATCGAATGCTTCTCGGGTGATCAGCCCGGCATCATAGGCCGAGTAGAGGTGCGCGCGGGCTTCTCCGGCGGAGCCCTTGGCGATGCCGAGAAAGCGGTGGAATTCCCGGCGGCTGTTCCGCTCGAAACCCTCGGCGATGTTTGCGGGCGCGGAGCGGACAGCGCGAAGCAGCTGGTCGGCCAGGCGGAAGTCCTGCCTGAGCGGGCTCGTACGGACCGCTGTCAGAGTGTTGGAGGCCAGGGATCGGGCCTTCTGCCAGGCGATCAGGTCTTCGAATCGATGTGACATGACTCGAAGGTATCGGAGAGAGGTCGCGGATCGTGATCATTTCCGTGCGCCGGTGGGCACTTTCGCTTCACCGCGCCTCCTTCACTTTCCTACGCCTTCCTACGCTTTCCTACGCTTTCCTACGCCTTTCTACGCTTTCCTACGCTTTCCCTCGCTTTTCCCCGGCCATTAGCGCGACCCGGCTTCTGAGGGTACTATATCGGGCACCATGTCGAACGCCCGTACCCACGCGCCCGCCGCGATGCATGCTGCCATTCTTGCATTCTCCGGTGTGACCCCGAAGAAGCTGTTCGGCGCCCAGGCGTTCTTCTTCGGGCCCAGGATGTTCGCGTTCCTGGTCGATGGCGCCGTGGTGCTCAAGTTGCCGGCAGGAGAGCGCCGAGCGGCGTTGGAGGGGAAGGTGGGACGCCCGTTCCTGGTCGGCGCGCACGTGCCATTCGGTCGGTGGCTGGAGGTGCCCCTCGACGACCTGGCAGCTGCGCTCCACCTGGTCCGGATCGCCTACATCGCAGCGCAGGCACCCGACCGCGAAGGTCCGCGGAAACGCCGCCAGCGCACCTCCCGGTCGCGCCGCACCCGGCAGCCATCCTGACCCTCCAGCGACCTCTTACGGTGCGCCGCACCATCGTACCGCCCACCTCCGCGTGAAGCCAAGATTCTTCCGGCCGCTGGCCCCGTTCTTCATCGCTGCGCTCTTTGGCGGGGCGCTCTGGCTCCTGCATCACGAGCTGGCGCGTTACCGGTACCGCGACATCCTGCGCGCCTTCAGCGACCTGCCTCTCCCCGACCTCGTTTCGGCGACCGGCTTTGCGGGGCTGGGCTATCTCGCGCTCACCGCGTACGACACCCTGGCACTCCGTTTCCTCGGCCGACAGCTCAAGTACGCGCAGACGGCGCTCGCGTCATTTCTGGCGTACGCATTGGCGCACACGCTCGGGTTCTCGTTCGTGACTTCGAGCGCGGTGCGTTACCGGCTGTACAGCAACTGGGGGCTCTCCACCGTCGAGATCGCCGGGATCACCGCGTTCACGGGGGTCACCTACTGGCTCGGGGCCCTCACCGTCGGCGGTGCGGCGCTCCTCCTCGGCCCCGGCCCCTATCTCCACTTGATCCCGGTACCGGTCGTTGCACTCCGGGTGCTCGGTGCGATCGCGCTGGCGCTGGTGGCCGGGTACGTGATCGCCTCGGCGCTCCATCGCAGCACCATCACGCTCGCCGGTCGGGAGATCGCGCTGCCGGGGCCCGGAATGGCGCTGATGCAGCTGGCGGCGTCGCTGGGAGACTGGCTCGCTGCGGCAGCGACGCTCTATGCCATCCTGCCGCCGGAGGCCTCGCCGCCGTTCCCGGTCTTTGCCGGGATGTTCCTCATCGCGCAGCTGGCGGGCGTCATCAGTCACGTGCCTGGCGGCCTCGGCGTCTTCGAGACCGTGATGCTGCTGCTCGCAGGCCCCGGTGCCGCCCCGACCGTGGTCATCGCATCGATCCTGGCCTACCGGGCCATCTACTACCTCCTCCCGTTCGCCATCGCGGCGCTGGCGCTCGGTGCGGTGGAGTTCGAGCGGCATCGTCGTCGCCTGGGCGAGGCCGCTCGCACGGCGCAGGGTTGGACCGCCGCGATCACCCCACGCGTCCTCTCGGTCGGCGTCTTCCTGGCCGGGGTGATCCTGCTCCTCTCCGGTGCCACGCCCGCCGCCCACGCCCGCCTGACGCTGCTGGCGCGGTGGATGCCGCTGGCGGTGATCGAGGTCTCCCATTTCCTGGGCAGCCTCATCGGATTCGGCCTCATCGTCGTCGCGTGGGGCCTCCGCCGCCGGCTCAGCGGCGCCTACCACTTCACCGTCGTGCTCCTGTGGCTCGGCATCGCCGCCGCGCTCCTGCGCGGCCTCGACCTGGTGGAGGCCGGTGCGCTGCTCATCGTCCTGCTGGCGCTCCTCCCCGCCGCCCGGCACTTCCATCGTGACGTGCCGTTCCTGAGCGAGCCGCTCACGACCGAATGGACGCTGGCGATCGTGACGGCGCTGCTCGTGTCGCTCTGGCTCGGCGCCTTTGCCTACCAGCAGGTCGACTTCTCCTCGGGCCTCTGGTGGCGATTCGCACTCCGGGGCGACGCGCCCCGATTCCTCCGGGCGGAGGTCGGCGTGCTGGCGGCCGCGCTTGGGTTCGCGCTGGTCCGATTGGTCCAACCCGCGCCGGCGGTGCCCCAGCTCCCCTCGCCGGAGGATCTGGCCGACGCGGCGCGCATCGCCGCGGCATCGCCCCGGTCATCGGCCAACCTGGTCCGCCTCGGCGACAAGCACCTGCTCTTCAACGAGGCCCGCACCGCATTCCTGATGTACGGCATCGAGCGCCGGAGTTGGGTGGCGCTCGGGGATCCGGTGGGGCCGGTCGGGGAGCACGAGGACCTGGCCTGGCAGTTCCGGGAAGCGGCGGACCTGCACGGCGGGCGGACGATCTTTTACGAGGTGCGGCCGGCGGAGCTCCCGCTCTACCTGGACCTCGGGCTCACCCCGCTGCCCCTCGGCGAAGAAGCGCGGGTGCCGCTCACCGAGTGGTCGCTCGAGCTTCCGGCGCGACAGGGGCTTCGGCGCGCCCATCGCCAGTTGAGCGATGAAGGCTGCACCTTCGAGGTGGTCCCTGCCGCGGCGGTGGCGTCGATGATCCCCAAGCTCCGGGAGGTGTCCGACCTCTGGCTGGCGGAAAAGAACATCGAGGAAAAGGCGTTCTCACTGGGCCGGTTCGATCCGGCGTACGTCTCGCAGTTCCCGGTGGCGCTGGTGCGTTGGAGCGGTCGGATCGTGGCGTTCGCCAGTCTCTGGGTCTCGGGGGAACTGGAGGAAGCGTCGGCCGACCTGATGCGATATCGACCTGACGCGCCGGCGGGAGTGATGGACTTCATCTTCTGCGAGCTGATGGCGTGGGCGCGCGGGGCGGGGTACCGGTGGTTCAACCTGGGGATGGCGGCGCCATCGGAGGTGGGAGACCGGCCGCTGGCGCCGATGTGGACGCGGGTCAACGCGCTGGTGTTCCGCCACGGCGAGCACTTCTACAGCTTCCAGGGACTGCGCCAGTACAAGGAGAAGTTCGTGCCCGAGTGGAGCCCCTTGTACGTTGCGGTCAAGAACAAGTTCGCGATCGCCAACGCACTCGTGGCCATCACGGCGCTCGTCTCCGGCCGGGGCTCGGCCACGGCCCGCCGGCTGCGAGCGCCCGCGTCGCGCTCGTGAGCGGTGCCGGCTCTTCGAACCGGTCACCGTGCCTTGCAGATGATCCCGTTATGCGCCTTGATGACGCCGGCGCGCCGGATGTCGAGGCCGTTCTCCCACGCGTAAAGACCGAGTTGCTCGACGGTCATCAGTTCGCGGTAGCCGTAGTTCATCCAGTCGGCCATGATGGAATAGAACGCGCGACCCCGCCATTGATCGCGGGGGGTGGTGAGGATGGCCCAGCCGCCCGGCTTCAGGAACTTCCGGTGCCAGCTGAACGCCTCGGCCTTGTGCTCGTCGGGAAAGTGTTCCACGAGGCCTACGCTCACGACCACGTCGAATTCGGCGCCGTAGGGAAGGTCGCGCGCATCGGCCACGTCGAAATCGATGGGCATCTCCTCCCGGTACCAGATGCGTCGGCCGCCGGTGGCGAGGTCGGCGCCGAGGAAGGGATAGCGCTCGGGGAACTTGCCGAAACGGTCGGTCTTGCAGAACTCGTCATAGTCGACCAGGGTCACCTGGCCGCCGGGATAGAGGGCCGCGAGCTGCATCGCCTCGTAGCCGTCGGCGGCGCCGAGGAAGAGGATGCGGGGGCACTTGAGGTCGAGTCCCTCGAAGAGTGCGCGCTTGCCCCGCGGATCCCAGACCGCATCCTCCACGCGATGGACCCGATTCCATACCGCGAGCTGCACCAGCTCTGCGACCGCCTCGCGGGTCCCCGCAATGTCTCCGTGAAGCAGCGCCCGCACTGCGTCACGGCGCGCTTCGCGTGAATCGGCGGCCACGTCCTTCAGGAACAGCTCGTGGAAGTGGCGGTTGAACTTCGACCACCCCTCCTTGACCGGGAGGGTCCGCCCGTTGGTTGCCTCCCACTCCCGCTTCTCATCGGCCCAGCGTTCGACCCGGTAGGGGCGGCGCACCTCGGCCCAGCGGAGGGTCTTCCAGTCCGTGCGCCCCGCATCGATGAAGAAGTCCGGCGCTGCGTCGCGGGTGTCGACGACGTAGCGGTCGAGCCGGGTGAATTCCCCGATCTGGTGGGTCGGCTGAGCGGTGGCCGTCATTCCCTGACCTTATCGGGTCGCTTGTCGGTGCGCCAGTCATTGCCGGCGGTGGGACCACCCTTCGCTGCGCTCAGGGCAGCCTCGGACACGGAGAACTCGGAGAGGCACCGAGCGCACTGCCATTGCATGTCGTGAGGCGCGCGGAGCCCGTTGGCGAGACCACAACCGATGCTGTTCTCCGTGAGTCTCCGTGCCCCTCCGTGATCTCCGTGGTCCCATTCCTTTCGGGATCCCCGGCCCCGCTCCCTTCGGGGAAGGGGTGCTGCTCCGGTACATTCCTGTCATGCGAGCCATCGTCTACGAGGGTGCAGGCGGGGTCGAGGTAGTCCACATCGCAGAGCGCCCGATACCGGAGCCGGGGCCGGGGCAGATCCGCGTGCGGGTGCGGGCGGCGGGGCTCAATCGCGCCGACGTCCTGCAGCGTCGAGGGAACTATCCGGCGCCGCCGGGGTGGCCGGCGGACATTCCCGGCCTCGAATACGCCGGCGAGGTGGAGTCATTGGGTGCCGGTGTCGGTCGCTGGAAGATCGGCGACCGGGTGATGGGATTGGTCGGTGGCGGCGCTCACGCGGAGTTCGTGGTGACTGCTGAAGGGGAAGCGCTTGCCGTACCCGACGGCATCGATTGGCCCGCCGCGGCCGCGATCCCTGAGTCGTTCCTGACGGCATACGACGCGCTGGTGACCCGGGGGCGGGTGCAGCCCGGCGAGCGGGTGCTGATCCATGCGGCCGCCGGTGGCATCGGTACGGCGGCGGTGCAGGTAGCGGCGTTGTGGGGCGCCGTGACGATCGGCACCTCCCGGAGTACCGCCAAGCTCGCCCAGCTGATGCCGCTGGGGTTGACGCACGGGGTCGACGTCGGACGTCGCGGATTCCGCGAACAGCTCGACCTGCCGGTGGACCTCGTTCTCGATCCGCTGGGCGGACCCGCGTTCGCGGACAATCTGGCGGTGCTCCGGCCACGCGGCCGGCTGGTGATGATCGGATTCCTCGCGGGTTCGGCGTTCTCCGGCGACCTGGCGCCGCTGTTGCGTCATCGACTCGAGGTGGTCGGGACCGTGATGCGGTCGCGAGGGCCGGCGGAACGATCCGAGCTGGCGGCGGACTGGCGCCGTGACCTTGCCCCCGGGTTCGAATCGGGAAAGCTCCGACCCGTCGTCGGGGCGGAGATCCCGTTCGATCGCATCACGGAGGCGCACGCCCTGATGGAGGGCGACCGGCTCTTCGGCAAGTGCGTGCTGGTCTGGTGAGGGGCGGGCCCTCCCCTCACGTGTATATTTGGGCCTTGACGCGCCCCGGTGCGATGGGGCGCATTCCATACACGGAACGCCTATGGCCACGATGACCGCCCCGATCGACCGATTCTCCGCCGCCCGCCAGGCCGGCCGCGAGCCCTTCAAGGTGAAGGACATCTCCCTGGCCGGCCTCGGCCGGAAGGAGATCCGGCTGGCGGAGCAGGAGATGCCGGGGTTGATGGCACTCCGGGCCGAGTATGCCGGGAAGCGGCCGCTCGCGGGTGCCCGGATCATGGGCTCCCTGCATATGACCACCCAGACCGCGGTCCTCATCGAGACGCTGGTGGAATTGGGTGCGGACGTGCGATGGGTGTCGTGCAACATCTTTTCGACCCAGGACCAGGCGGCGGCGGCAGTGGCCGTGGGCCGCGACGGGAGCGAGTCCGATCCGAAGGGGACCCCGGTCTTTGCGTGGAAGGGCGAGACCCTGGCGGAGTACTGGTGGTGCACCGAACAGGCGTTGATGTGGCCTGACGGCGCCGGCCCGGACCTGCTGCTGGATGACGGCGGCGATGCGACGCTCCTGGTGCACAAGGGTGCGGAGTACGAGCGCTCGGGCAAGATCCCCGTATTCGACGCCGCGAACGATCCGGAGGAATGGGGCGTCATCCTCGACCTGCTCCGGGCGGAAGCACGGGCGCATCCGGGGCGCTGGAGCAAGGTCGCGGCCGGAATTCGCGGCGTCTCCGAGGAGACGACCACCGGCGTCCACCGACTGTACGAGATGATGCGCGCGGGTACGCTCCTCTTCCCGGCCATCAACGTCAACGACTCGGTGACCAAGTCGAAGTTCGACAACATCTACGGCTGCCGCCACTCGGTGATCGACGGGCTCAATCGTGCCACCGACGTGATGATCGCGGGGAAGCTCGCGGTGGTCTGTGGCTATGGCGAGGTCGGGAAGGGGTGCGCCCAGGCGCTCAAGGGGCAGGGGGCGCGCGTGGTCATCACCGAGATCGACCCGATCTGCGCGCTGCAGGCGTCGATGGAAGGGTATCAGGTGCTGACGCTGGACGATGTGGTCGCGACGGCCGACATCTTCATCACCGCCACCGGCAACCGCGACATCATCACCGCCCGGCACATGACGCGAATGAAGGACAAGGCGATCATCGGCAACATCGGCCACTTCGACAACGAGATCGACATGGCGGGCCTCAAGGCGCTGCCGGGCGTCCGCCGGATCAACATCAAGCCGCAGTACGACGAATGGGTGTTCCCCGACCACCACTCGGTGCTCATCCTTTCCGAGGGGCGCCTGTTCAACCTTGGCAATGCCACCGGCCACCCGAGCTTCGTGATGTCGGCGAGCTTCACCAACCAGGTGATGGCGCAGATCGAGCTGCACCAGAACGCCGGCAAGTACCAGAAGCAGGTCTACACCCTGCCCAAGCACCTCGACGAGAAGGTCGCCCGACTCCACCTCGGCAAGCTCGGCGTCCGGCTCACCACGCTCACGCCCGGGCAGGCGAGCTACATCGGGGTCAATCCCGATGGGCCGTACAAGCCGGAGCATTATCGGTACTAGGTAAGAAGTAAAAAGTGAGAAGTGAGAAGTAAAAAGGAAGAAATAAGAAGTCAGAAGTGACAAGGGAGAAGGGCCGAAGGTACCGAACGCCCGCCCATGCGTAAGGGGCTCCGCCAGTCCGCGGAGCCCCCCTTTTACCTTTTACTTCTCACTTTTTACTTCTCACTTCTTACTTCTCCCTTCTTACTTCTCACTTCTGACTTCTCACTTCTCCCTTCCTACCCCGGATGGAACTCCGACAGGTGTTTGCCCATGTGGGCCTTCAGCAGCTTGAGCAGATCCTCGGAGTTGTCGAAGTAGCCGGCGTCGAAGTCCTTGAGGATCCGCCGCTCCCGGCCGGTGAAGTCCTCCATGATGGCCAGCCGCTCGTCCTGGTCGACGGGGACATCCTCCGGAAAGACGGTGGTCGCCAGCTCCATCATCTCGGCGGTATGGTCGGCGCCGATGGCGCGGAGGGCCGCCAGCGTCTCGGCGGTGTGATCGCCGGAGATCTCCCGCAGGAACTGCCGCAGCCCGCCCGCCTCGACCTCCCGGACCAGCCAGTCGATGCAGTGCGCGACCTGTTCCGCCGCCGTGAGCCCGTCGAATCCGAGCCGCTCGTAGCGTGGGAACACGAGATCGTTCACCCCGGTCCAGAACCGCTCGGCGTCATCCACCCGCAGCAGTCCGGTGACCGGGTTCTCGATCGTCCGTGTCCCGGTCGTGGCCGGGGTCTTCTTCCGTGGCACCGCGATGTCGTCCTTCCTGAACGCGTCCTGCATCGGTCGCCCCGCCGGTCAGCGGGCTGGACCGGGGCCAATTTGTGTCGAGTCACGCCGCCGTGGCAAGGGGGTCACTCCGTGGCCGAGGTCTTGCCGGTGGTCCGGGCGGGGTGCTCCCGGAACTCCAGGTGCTCCGCCAGGACGGTGGTGTGGTCCTTGCCGGTCCGCAGGCGGGTCATCCGCTGTCCGAGGAGATTGGTGTTCCGGTCGGTCAGGCCGGGCCAGAGCGGCTCCACGTCATACCAGGTGACGCTGTTGAGCCCGCTGTATTTCTGGGCGAATTGCGGCTTGAGTCGCGCCTGATGCCCCTGCATCGATCGCTCCGGTGAATGACCCATCCATTCTGCAGCACCGACCGCGCCAGCGCAATCCGGGTCAGGCGGGCAGGTGTCCCCGGAAGATGAAATACACGGCTCCCAGCAGGCAGAACCCCGCCCAGAGGAAGTCGAGCTTGAGGGGTTGCTTCATGTACAGTATGGCGAATGGGGCAAAGACGCAGAGGGTGATGACCTCCTGCAGGATCTTGAGCTGGGCCAGGCTCAGGGTACCGAAGCCGATGCGGTTGGCGGGCACCTGGAAGCAGTACTCGAAGAATGCGATGGCCCAGCTGGCAAGGATCGCGACGATCAGCGGCCGCCCGCCGAGGTTCTTGAGGTGGGCGTACCAGGCGAAGGTCATGAACACGTTCGACAGGACGAGGAGACCGGCGGTACGGGCCAGGACAGAGGGCATGGGGCGTCCGATCAAGGGTGAAGGGTCGATCCTGGTTGGGCGGTTCATGCTCCCCAGGACCGCCGGATCCCGGCGGCGCGGCGGGTGGCATACGCCGCCACGGCGATCAGCGGGATGCAAAGGCCGGCGATCCACGGGTCCCGGCGCAGCCACGCGAGCACGGCGAACTCCCCCGCGCCCACGAAGCAGAGGATCGACGAGGTCCGCCAGAGGCGGTAGGTCACGCGGGCGGCCCTGGACGTGGTCATCGGGTGTGGGTCCGATGATGGGGAGGTGTCGACGCAGGCGGCGCGATGAGCCGCACACCGGTGCGCGCCAGCTCCACCCTGCCGTTCGGCGGCGTCTCCACGAACAGGTCCCGGCCGGTGCGGGTGAGCATCGGATACCTGACCCCGACGTTGGCCAGGACCGGGCCCAGCACCACCTCCGGTATGCCGATGCCACCCAGCGCCGCTGAGTCGAGCCGGAACCGGACCGCCGTCGCGCCTGCTGGCGTCAGTGACGCCCAGGCGTCGATCGTGGTGGCGGTGTCCAGGAACGAGAGGAGCGGCCCGAGTTGCAGCCGGGCATCTCTCGGCAGGTCGGCGATCCGGCCGAAGATGTGGATCGCGGCGCTGTCGATCCCGACCTTGAGCCGGAGATCGGGGGGGATCGGCTTGACGCCAAGCCGCGCCATCAGGTAGGCGGCCCAATCACCGGCGGAGACGGAGTCGGACGCCAGCGTGCGGACCAGAAAGACGGAGTCCACGGCCGCCGCCGCGCGGACCACGCCGGCGTTGGTCATCGAATCGGCACCGCCCTGTGCGGCCAGCGGTGTCGCGGCCAACAGTGCGGCCAGGAGCAAGCGGATGGTCATTGCACCAATCTAGCGAGGCCTGAGCGACCGGCCCCTTGTGTCGGTGGGCCGGTCGCGTTCACTTGTCGCCCTCCCATTCACGCGGTGCGAGGCCTCACTGGGCGCGTTCTTCGGGGTGATCGGACTGGAAGGGGTCATCGTCCTCCTGGCGGGGCTTGCCGTCGGGTTCGCCGCGCGGGTGCCTGGTATGGGGTCACTGGCCCAGGTGCTGCCACCGGTGACCCTCCTGGTGGGCCTCTTCCTCGCGTGGCGGTTCCAGCGGGGGCGCCCGCTCCTGGGGATCGTTGCCACGGCGATCGGCCTCATCGCACTCCAGGTCCCCGGTGTCCGGAGCGCTGTGGCACTGCCGACGGGGCACCTGGTGTTCGGATGGGTCGTGGTCATCTCCGCCGTCGCCGTTGCCGGCGCCCGGGAACGTGCCGGCGCGACGTTGTTCGGCCCCGCGGCAGCGGTGATCGTCGCGGGGTGGCTGGTGGCGGTCCCGGTTTCGTTCGGGTTCGGCGTCGAGCTGTCGCCCCTGCTGTCGGCACGATGGCTCCCGGTCGCCTGGATCGCGATGATCGGTGTTCCGGAGGCGGTGCTGATCCCCGCCGCGGTGGTGGTGGTCACCCTGCTGACCTGGTCGCGCTGGCGCCGCGATGTCACGGCCCGGGGCACCGGATGGGCGCTGGTGGCGGGCATCGCCGCGATCGGACTGCGGGATGCCCCCGGCGCGGGTCTTTTCGCCGCTGCGGCCGCGGCAGCGTTCGCGCTGTCGGCGGTGGAGGAGATCCACGTGGTGGCGTTCCGCGACCCGTTGACGGGGCTTCCGGCCCGACGAGCGCTCGAGGCGGCGCTGGCCCGGCTCTCGCCGCCCTATGTGATCGCGATGGTCGACGTCGACCACTTCAAGCGCTTCAACGACACCTATGGCCACGCGGTAGGAGATCAGGTCCTGGCGATGGTCGCGGTGCGGCTGGCGCAGGTCGAGAGCGCCCAGGCGTTCCGCTACGGCGGCGAGGAGTTCACGCTTCTCCTGCCTGACCGGACGATCGACGACGCGGTGCCGATCCTAGAAGCGGCGCGCGGGAGCATCGCCGCGACGACGTTCACGCTGCGCGCTCCCGACCGACCCCGCCGCCGGCCGGCGAAGGGCAAGGCCAGGAAGCCGGCCCGTGCCGACGTGGTGGCGGTGACGGTGAGCATCGGCACGGCGGAACCTGCCGCCGGCGACGCTCCCGCGGCGGTGCTGCAAGCGGCGGATCAGGCGCTGTATCGGGCCAAGGAAGGCGGCCGCGACCGGATCGTGACGGCCTAGCGATCAGTGTGCGAGCGGAATGCCGATGGTGTCGGTGGGGTCGATGGTCGGTTCGAGCGTGGAGTCCGCGGGGACATCGAAGTCGCCGGGGGTCACCTTCCCGCGCGCGCCGAGGAGCCTGAACAGGTGCGACTCGGCCTGCCGTGCGGCGGCGGTGCGTCCGCCGTTGTAGATGAGCGAAATGATGAGGACGCCGTCGGGTCGGCCGAGGTAGCCCGCGATCGCCGCGACGTTGCCGAGGGTGCCGGTCTTGGCGCGGAGGACGCCGGCACCGGGGAGCCCGAGGCGGAGTTTGGTGAGCGTGCCGGTGCCGTTGGCGGGCAGCAGGAGCGGGAAGGCGCGGGTGGCCGGCAGGGTGGGAATGCGGGCGAGGTAGGTCACCTGCAGCCGCGGTGTCACCCGGTCGATGTCCGAGAGTCCACTGCCATCGACCAGCCGGAACTGGCTCGGGTCGACGCCGGTCACGCGCGCCACGTGCGCGGTGAGGGAATCGGCCGGAGCGTCGGGCCCCGCCGCCCAACGCAGGAGGAGCTCGGCACCGAGGTTCAAGCTCCGGCGGTCGATGTCGGCAGCGAGGGTGTCGAGCGTCGGGGAGTACACCTCTGCCAGGGTCCGGATCCGACCGTCGCTCGGGGCCAGGACGGTCCGCGGGTCGGGGTCCCATTCGACCCCCGCCTGCCGCAGCGCCTGGGTCCACGCCAGTTCGAGCACCCGCTCGGGGTCGTAGGCCACCGCTTTCACCTGCCGCGTCCCCGCCCGCGTCCCGATCGAGCCGGTCAGCACCCATCCATTGCGCCGGGGGGTGAGGTGGAGGGTGCTCCGCCTGCCGCTGCGGGTGATCGCTTCGTTGATGATCATTGCGCGGACGCCGGTCGGCGCATCGTCGAGGATCCGCGGTCGATGCCCGGGCTGCCGCGTCGGCGCCACCAGGGCGGTGATGATGTTCTCGTGGACCGTGAGGGGGCCGATCAATGGCGCGAAGACGGCACCCCGATGGCGGGAGGGCCACTCGGCGGGAAAGGTGGCGGTAGCGGGGCCCGCCTCGGAGGAGACGATCATCGGGCCTTCGATGCGTCGGATCCCCGCGGCGGCGAGCTGGACCGCAAGATCGTAGAGCCGCGGGCCCGCGTGCGCCGGATCCTCCAGCGAGGGATCACCGTTGAGCTCGAGGGTCCAGGTGCCGTTCCAGGTGCCGGTGGAACTGTCGAGGAATCCGGTGCCGAGGACGCGGGTCGCGATCCGGGCGTCGCCGCCCAGGCGGGAGCGGGCGAAGCCGGTGGTGAAGATCTTGGCGGTGGACGCCGGGATGAGGGGCTGGTCGGGTTGACGCGACCAGAGGACGTTGCCGAGCCCGTCGGCGATCGCGATGCCCCACCGTCCGCGCGCGGAGCGCTGGGCGCGCCGGTACCAGGAATCGAGTTGCCGGCTGAGGTGCGGAGAGACCGTCTGGGCCGCGAGCGGAGCGGGGGCCAGAAGGAGGGCGGCGAGCACCGCCATCTTCCCTCCGCGAGGCGTGATCACCGGGGGGAGAGGATCACCTTGGCGATGGTCTGCAGCTGCATGTTGCTCGTTCCCTCATAGATGGTGCCGATCTTGGCGTCGCGGTAGAACTTCTCCACCGGATAGTCGCGGGTGTAGCCGTAGCCGCCGAGGAGCTCGACGCAGAGCGAGGTGATCTCGCCGGCCACCTGGGAGCTGAAGAGCTTGGCCATCGCCGCCTGCTGGGTGAAGGGCTGGCCGGCATCCTTGAGCCGGGCGGCGTTGTACACCAGGAGCCGCGCCGCCTCGAGGTCGGTGGCCATCTGGCCGATCTGGAACTGGACCCCCTGGAAATCGGCGATGGCCTTCCCGAACTGCTTCCGCTCCTTGATGTACGCGGTGGCGGCGGTGAGGGCGCCGCGCGCGATCCCGATCATCTGCGCGCCGATGCCGATGCGGCCCTCGTTCAGGGTCTCGATGGCCACCTTGTATCCCTGACCCACCGGCCCGAGGACGTTGGTCGCCGGCACCCGGCAGTTCTCGAAGAGGATCTCGCAGGTGCTGGAGGCCCGGATGCCGAGCTTGTCCTCCTTCTTGCCGACCTTGAATCCGGGGAATTCGCGTTCGATGATGAAGCCGGTGATCCCCTTGTACCCCTTGGACGGGTCGATGTTGGCAAAGACGATGAAAAGCCCGGCTTCCGCGCCATTGGTGATCCAGAGCTTGTGCCCGTTCAGGATCCACTCATCACCCTTCTGCTCGGCGCGGGCGCTGAGCGCAAAGGCGTCGCTGCCGCTGCCGGCCTCGGAGAGTGCGAAGGCGCCGAGGAGCCCGCTGGTGAGCTTGGGGAGGTAGCGGGCCTTCTGCTCGTCGCTGGCCCAGCGGAGCACCGCGTTATTGACGAGGGTGTTGTGTACGTCGACGTAGATGGCCGCCGAGGCGTCGACCGCGGCGAGCTCTTCGATGGCGAGGGTGGCCAGAAAGAAGGATCCGGCGGCGCCGCCGTACTGTTCCGGCACCTCGATGCCCATCAGGCCGAGCTCGAAGAACTTGGCGACGATCTCCTTGCGGAAGTGGGCCGCGTCGTCCATCTCGCGCACGTACGGCCGGATCTCCGACTCGGCCAGCTCGGCCACGGTGGAGCGGAAGAGCTCTTCCTCTTCGCTGAGCAGGCTGAGCGGCAGGGCGGACGTGACGGCCGGGGACATCGGACCTCCGAAGGTGGTGCCGGAACGGGCATCCCAAAATAGCGGGGGGAAGGGTGGGAGAGTAGGAAAGCGGGGGAAGGCGGAGGAAAGCGAGGGAAGGCGAAGGAAGGCGGGGGAAGGAAGAAAGTGGGCGTCCGGTGTTGCGGGGGGTCGGGTGTGGTGGCCCAGGCCGCGTATGGCGTCTCCCGGATCAGCATGTACCTTGCCAAAATGGCCTTCCGGATCGATCGGGGTTGGGTGCGCGGCGCCTGGGTGGCGGGGCTTGCCACGACAATGATCGTGGCCGCCGGCGCGACCCCCGTGCTGTCCGCCCAGTCGCCGGTCGAACGCGCCACCATCGATTCCTTCCGCACCCGACTCGCCGCTGACAGCGAACTGACGAGTGTCCTCGGCATCCTGGCCCGAACCCGGGCCTCTGCGCACGCCGCCAAGAAGGACGCGGTAGTCCACACCGAGTTGGGGTGGGCGCTGCTGCGCGCGGGGCAGGTCTTTCAATCCAAGGACACCCTGTAT
>DASSGV010000062.1:0-26249 GCA_035693225.1 Gemmatimonadales bacterium
GCCTCGTCCTTGGGGATCGTGAACTCTCGACGCAGCTCCTTCCAGAACTTCTCGTCGTCCCGGACACCGATCTCGGAGGGCATTCGGGGTCGGGCGTCGGCGATGTCCAGGATCGGAGCTGCGGCGGGATGGACGGCCGGCACGCGCAGGGCGCGTGCAGCGGCCGGGGCTGCGAGGGCGGCGAGGAAGGTGCGGCGATCGGTCATCGGAAGGTCCGGGTTGAATGGGTTCCCGATAATGCAGGCCGGGATCGGGGGGCGCAATGCGGGCATCCGGATGTGCGCCGTTCTGGTGGGGGCGCAGCATGCTGCGGGGATCCCGATGCGTGCCGTTTTGGTAGGGGCGCAGCATGCTGCGCCCGTACGATGTGGGAGGCGATCGGGGTTTGGCGGCCCGGCACCGGTGTTCGTTGGTGAAATGTCGGGGTCGGCGGCAGGTCCCGATCGCCATCCGGTTTGGCAAGGGCGCTTCCGATGTGTGCCGGCCTGGTAGGGGCGCAGCATGCTGCGCCCGTACGATGTGGGAGGCGATCGGGGCTTGGCGGTCCGGCACCGGTGTTCGTTGGCGAAAGATCGATGCTATGCGCGTGGCGATCGGTGCGTCGATTCCCACGCCCGTGGGTTGTTGGCGATATATCGGCGAACCGCGTCGAGGTGCCGCCGATCTCGGATCACCGATTCATAATAGTTGCGATGCCAGAGTGCGCCGTCCTCCCAGCCTCCCTGCCGTGCGTGCCGCGTCACTTCAGCCTTGAACGCACGGATGATGACACCGAGTCTCGGCCGCATCACTGGCGGGCCATCATAGATCCAGACGATGCCGTGGAAGTGGTTCGGCATCAGGCAATGTGCGTCGAGCACGACCAGGGGGAAATGCTCCGGTGTGCTCTTCCAGACCGCGAGGGCTTGAGCACCGAGGCTAGTGGCTCGGAGCTTCCCCTTCACGATCATCGCGAATGGGTGGGTCCCGCTCCGGGCACAGATCGTCACGAAATACCCGCCTGGCATCGAGTAGTCGAAGCCGCGGAGTCGGATCGAGCGACGTACAGGGTGGTCAGCAGGGCCCATCCTGCATCATCGCCGGAAGGCACGTCTGGCACGGCATCAATTGAGTGCGCCGAGGGGCGAATTGTTGCACCGCCCAGCGCACCACATATTGTACCCCCATGCTCCCCCTTCTCCTGCTCCTCGCCGCGCTGCCACAGGCCCCGGCCGACACCACGCCACCGGTCACCGACCGGCGCGTCTTCGATTCGCTGATGGTCGATGTCCGTACCCTCGACTCGACCATCGCGGTCGACCTGCGCTACCGGACCGATTCCAACTTCACCGGCGCTCCCCTTCCCGGATACGACGCGGATCGCGCCTTTACCCGGCGCGAGGCGGCTGCCGCCTTGGTGCGGGTCGAGGCCCGATTGCGGCGCCAAGGGTTGGGCCTCCTCATCTATGACAGTTACCGCCCCGCCCGGGCCACCGCGGAGATGGTGGCGTGGGCCTCCCGGGTGGGTCGGCCGGAACTGGTGACCGGGGGCTACATCGCCAGCCGCAGCCGCCACAACCTCGGTCTCGCGATCGACCTGACACTCCGCGAGCTCGCGACGGGGCACCCGCTCGAGATGGGGACGCCGTTCGACACCTTCTCACCGGCGGCCCACGAGGCCAACGCGACCGGACTGGCCCGCAAGGACCGCGACCTGCTTCGGCACGCGATGGAGGCGGAAGGGTTCCAGCAGTACGACATGGAATGGTGGCACTACTCGTACCCGGTGGAGCACGAAGTGCGATTTGATGTGCCGATTCGGTGATGAGCGGGGGAAAGCGAAGGAAAGCGTGGGAAGGCGGGGGAAGGTGTAGGAACGCGAGGGCAAGCGGGAGGCGTTTCCGTGCGCGTCATCCTGAGGCCCGAAGGGCCGAAGGATCGATCGGCAGGCTGGCCGATCCTTCCCCCTCGCTGCGCTCGGTGTCAGGATGACGTCGCTGGCAACTCACGAGTTCGCGGTTGATCCCATTCCTCCTCTCCTCATCACCTCCTTCTACCTCGCCCGCGCTTTCCTACTCTTTCCCACGCCTTCCTCCGTTTTCCCCCGCCTTCCCGCGCTTTCCTCCGCCTTCCTCCGCCTTCCCCCGCTTTCCTACGCTTTCCCGCTCGCCTTCCGCCACGCCTCAAGGTTCCGCAGGATCTGTCCCTCGTGCCGTTCCCGGTCGAGGTGGATGGCATAGACCGTGACCCACTTTTCCGCCGAGTACGGGCCTGATTCCGTGTGGCGTCCGGTGCGGGCCCATTGCTGGTCGGTAAGGGACTCCAGGAGGGCGACGGTGTTGGCGCGGACCGCCTCGATGGTGGCGAGCGCCGGTGCGAGCGGGCGTCGATGGTAGTCGAGCTCCACCGCCCAGCGGTCCTGGTCGTACGCGTGGATGATCGGATCGGCGTCGGCCAGCAGCGTCCGGATCCGGGTATGGGCCTGGACCTCGCTGTCGGCGCAGTGGATGACGATCTCGTGGACCGACCATTTCCCGGGGCCCGGACGCCACTGGAGCGCTTCGGCGGGGACCTGCGCGAGGGCGGCCTTGATCTTGGCGGGGCCGGCGGCGTACTGTCGGATGAGCTTCTGGCGTTCAGCGGAGGTCATGGTGGGGAGGTGGTGAGTGGTGAGTGGGAGGTCATCGGCACCCTTCATCATGGATGATAC
The DNA here is from genome assembly GCA_035693225.1 of Gemmatimonadales bacterium. GTDB lineage: Bacteria > Gemmatimonadota > Gemmatimonadetes > Gemmatimonadales > GWC2-71-9 > CAMLHU01. Next base: position 2,690 of record DASSGV010000062.1, read on the forward strand.
GCAGCGGCACCGGGGAAGTTCCCGGGCGGCTGGATTCCACCGCAGGGTCCCCCAATCTCGCGGTTCAGCTCGCCACTCACCACTCGCCACTCGCCACTCCTCCGAATTCCTTGACCTGCGGCGCGTCCGCGGCTATTCTGCCTTCGTGTTTCCTGCCGGCCCCTGGCCCGGTATTGCCCAAGGATGATCGCTTGATGCCCCGTTCCGCCGAATCGTCGTTCCGTTCCGGCCGCTGGTCGCGCTGGCTGGCGCCCCTGTTGGCGCTGGTCGTGGTTGGCTGCGCCGAGCACTATCCCCAGACCACGCTGCTGCCCAAGGGCGACTTTGCCCGGATGGTGGATCACCTGCTGCGCACCACGGTCTGGTGGGCGACGGGCGTGTTCATCCTGGTCGAGGGTGCGCTGGTCGTGGCGATGATCAGGTTCCGGGAGCGCCCCGGCGATCCCGAGCCGAAGCAGACGCACGGCAACATGGCGCTCGAGATCGCCTGGACCATCATCCCTGCCGCGATCCTTGCGATCATCGCCGTCCCCACCGTCAGGACGATCTTCAAGACGTCGGAGCTGCCCGGCGGCAATTCGGTGCAGGTCGACGTGATCGGCCACCAGTGGTGGTTCGAGTTCCGCTACCCGATGGGGAAGGACACCGTGGTCACGGCCGACGAGATGCACGTGCCGCTCGGCCGCACGGTGGATCTCCGGCTCACCTCGGCGGACGTGATCCACAGCTTCTGGGTGCCGCAGTTCGCCGGGAAGCGCGACATGATCCCGGGGCACACCAACCATTTCTGGTTCAAGGCCGACACCGTCGGCACCTACCCGTCGCAGTGCGCCGAGTTCTGCGGTGAGGAGCATGGGCGGATGGGCTTCCGGATCGTGGTCCAGGATTCGGCCACGTTCGCCCAGTGGGAGGCGGCACAGCTGGCGCCCTTTGCCGGCGACTCCACCGACTCGCTGTTCAGGGTCGGCAAGACGCTCTTCGTCACGGCGGGGTGCATCGGCTGCCACGCGATGGCGGGCCAGCCCACCGAGCACATCATGTCGATGATGGGCCCCAACCTCTCGCACGTGGCCAGCCGCGGGACCATCGTGGCGGGGATGTTCCCCGAGAGCGACTCGACCATGTCGATCTGGCTGCGGAACCCGCAGGCGGCGAAGCCGGGCGCCCTGATGAAGCTGCCCCGCCCGCTCACCGAACCCGAGATCGCTGCACTGGTCCACTACGTCCGCGCGCATCGTTGAGCGCGTCGACCATCATGAGAGCCTGACGGATACGATGGCCACTGCCGCCCTTCCCCGCGACCACGCCGCCGGCGCCTCCCACGAGGCGACCGGGCTGTGGAGCTGGATCACCACCGTCGACCACAAGCGCATCGGCATCCTCTACGGCGCCACCGCGTTCCTCTTCTTCCTGATGGGCGGGCTCGAGGCGTTGCTGCTCCGCTGGCAGCTGGGACGGCCGGACAACACGTTCCTGTCGCCCGATGTGTACAATCAGGTCTTCACGATGCACGGCACCACGATGATCTTCCTCGCGGTGATGCCGTTGTCGGCGATGTTCTTCAATTTCATGATCCCGCTGCAGATCGGCGCCCGGGACGTGGCGTTCCCCCGCCTCAACGCCTTCAGCTACTGGGTGTTCCTGCTCGGCGGCCTGTTCATCAATTCGAGCTTCCTGTTCCACGCGGCGCCGAATGCCGGCTGGTTCGGCTACGCCAACCTGACCAGCATCCAGTACTCGCCGGCCATCAACATCGACTTCTGGCTCCTCGGCCTGCAGATGCTGGGCGTCGCCTCACTGGCGGCGGCGGTCAACTTCGCCACGACCATCATCAACCTGCGGGCGCCGGGGATGAAGCTCCTCCGGATGCCCATGTTCACCTGGATGAGTTTCATCACCCAGGTCCTGCTGTTGCTGGCGTTCCCGGTCATCACGGTGGCGCTGATCCTGCTGATGATGGATCGATTCTTCGGCACCAGCTTCTACGTGCCGACCGGCGGTGGCGACCCGGTCCTCTGGCAGCACCTCTTCTGGATCTTCGGGCACCCCGAGGTGTACATCCTGATCCTGCCGGCCTTCGGGATCGTGTCGGAAGTGCTCCCGGTGTTCTCGCGCAAGCCGATCTTCGGGTACACCGCGATGGTCTTTTCCGGCATCTTCATCGCGTTCCTCGGGTTCGGGGTGTGGAGCCACCATATGTTCGCCGTCGGGATGGGGCCGATCGCGGACACGGTCTTCTCGCTCACCACGATGCTCATCGCGATCCCGACCGGCGTGAAGATCTTCAACTGGATCGCGACGATCTGGGGCGGGAGCATCCGCTACCGGGCGGCGATGATGTTCGCGCTCGGGTTCATCGCGATGTTCATCATCGGCGGTCTCTCGGGCGTGATGCACGCGGTGGCGCCGGCCGACCTGCAGCAGACCGACACGTACTTCGTCGTGGCGCACTTCCATTACGTGCTCTTCGGCGGGTCGATCTTCGCGCTGGTCGCGGGCGCCTACTACTGGTTCCCCAAGATGTTCGGCCGGATGCTGGACGAGCGCCTGGGCAAGGTGCACTTCTGGCTGATGCTGATCGGGTTCAACCTGACCTTCTTCCCGATGCACTTCCTGGGCCTCAACGGGATGCCGCGGCGGGTCTACACCTATCCCGCCGGCCTCGGCTTTTCCTTCTGGAATGCGGTGGCCACCGCCGGGTCGCTCATCCTGGGGACCTCGTTCCTGGTCTTCCTGATCAACATCATCAAGACCTGGCGCACCCGTCCGACGACGCCGATCCCGGCCGATCCGTGGGGTGGTGCCACCCTCGAGTGGTCGATCCCGTCGCCGCCACCGCCGCACAACTTCGAGGAGATCCCGACGATCGATTCGCGGGATCCGCTCTGGGCGGCCAAGCGGAAGGCCGGAGGCACGCTGCCCGAGCCCGTCCGCGGATCGGGGGCCGGGATCCACATGCCGCCGCCGAGCTACTGGCCGTTCTTCGCGGCGTGGGGGATCCTGATCTTCCTCGTCGGCTTCCTGGTCGGGGTGAAGCTCCCGATCATCCTGGCGGGGGCGGCACTGCTCCTCGTGTCCGTGTTCAACTGGGCGTTCGAACCGGTCGAATGACCCCTCGGAGATCGATGTGACCCACGACGCGCACGCATTGCACCCACCGACCGCCACCGGGCTCGACAGCCGCAAGCTGGCGATCTGGATCTTCATCGGGTCGGAGTGCCTCTTCTTTGCCTCCCTGATCTCGACCTACGTGATCTACCGGGGGCAGAGCACAGTCGGTCCCTTCCCGAACCAGATCCTCGAGATCGGGCTGGTGACGATCGGCACCGCCCTCCTCCTGTTCAGCTCGTTCTTCGTGGTGCTCGCCTTGAACGGCCTGCAGCACGGCAAGCGGGGACAGTTTTTGAGCTTCCTGGGGCTCACCATCCTGTGCGGACTCTTCTTCGTCGGGATGCAGGTCTACGAGTTCACCTCTTTCGTCCACAAGGGCCTGACCATCCACACCAACCTGTTCGGGGCGAGCTTCTTCACCCTGACGGGGTTCCACGGCACCCACGTGTCGGTGGGCGTGCTCTGGCTCATCACGCTGTTCATCCAGGGCCTCCGCGGGAAGCTGACGCCGGAGAAGGCGCTCAACCTCGAGATCGCGGCGCTGTACTGGCATTTCGTCGACGTGGTGTGGATCGTGATCTTCCCTGTCGTCTACCTGATGAAGTGAGGGGCCCGACCGCCATGAACGCGCACGCCGCCGCCCCCACCGAGGCCCACGGCCACTCCGGATGGAAGACCTACACCGCCATCGCGCTGATCCTCTTTGCGCTCACCGCGCTCGAGGTCGTGACCTACGAGGTGCACGATGGCAGCATCACCGGTGCCATCGCCTCCTTCGTCGACCCGATCTTCATCCTCCTGCTGGTGGCACTCTCCGCGGCCAAGTTCGTGCTGGTGGCGGCGTTCTACATGCACCTGAAGAACGACAGCCGGATCTTCAGCGGCACATTCGTCTTCCCGCTCATCATCGCGGTCGTGGTCATCGTGGCGCTGTTCACCCTCTTCACGTACAACCGAGGGTTGCAGCACATATTCTGATGGAGTGAAAAGTGAAGCGTGAAAAGTGAAAAGCGGGCGCCGATGATGATCGGGCCCCCTTTCGCATTTGGTGGTGAGTCAAGAGTGAAGAGTGAAAAGTGAAGAGGGGGCACCGACGATGATCGGGCCCCCTTTCGCGTTTGGTAGTGAGTCAAGAGTGAAGCGTGAAAAGTAAAGAGGGGGCACCGATGATGATCGGGCCCCCTTTCGCGTTTGGTGGTGAGTCAAGAGTGAAGAGTGAAAAGCAAAAAGGGGGCACCGACGATGATCGGGCCCTCTTGTGCTTTGCTGGCCTGTCGCCACCTTCGGAACTTCTCACCTCTCATCCTTCGCTGCGCTCAGGACAGGCTTCTCCCCTTTTACTCTTTACTCTTTACTCTTTACTTCTCCTCCCCCGCCACGGCGGCGATGGTCGTCTCGGCCCCACCCGCCTGCGCGATCAGCCGCTCCTCCTGGCGCTCGAATGCCGCCAGGTCGAATCGCTCTGGTGGGAGTGCCGCGTATTCCGGGAACTGGTGCTGGATGGGGCAGGCGTTGTCGATGTCGCCCTCCGACGTCCGCATCCCGAGCCCCATCATCCGGCAGACCGCCGGCCGGTGTGCATACACCAGGCATCCACCGTCGGTTCCCAGGAGGGGGCACGGCTCGTCCGCCAGCGACTCGACCAGCTCGTCGAACCGGTCCTCGCCGATATCCCCGATGTGCCAGGGCGCACCCCACTCGGGTGCCGCCTGTTGCATCGCGGTCAACAGCCCCCGGGCCCGGTCACGTACGCCGGCCCGCACGTCGGGTTCCAATGCCTGCAGACCCTGACGCAAGAGCGCGGCATCGGCGGCGGAGATGTCGAATGGACCGTGGCAGCAGGCGGTGCACCCGTGCCGACACGGGATGACCCCGGGATGCCGGGCCCGGGCATCGGCAGACCACCGGTCGAGCTGGACGAGGAGCGCGCCGTACTCCATCCTGCCGTCGGTCACGCGCGACCGCGCCAGGCGCCGATGGCAAGGCACACCCAGCCAGCCAGGAACGCGAGCCCGCCGAGCGGAGTCACGGCGCCGAGCCAGCGCACGCCGGTGAGCGCCAGGGCATAGAGGCTGCCGGAAAAGAGCAGGGCGCCGACGACGAAGAGCCAGCCCGCGGTACTCACCGCACCACCGGGCCATCGGGTCGCCGCCCACGCCACCGCCAGAAGCGCCAGGGCATGATACATCTGGTACCGTGCGCCGGTCTCGAAGATGGCCAGGTCGTCGGGGGAGAGGTGCCCTTTGAGGGCGTGGGCGCCGAAGGCCCCCGCCGCCACGGCGACTGCCGCGGATAATGCGCCGAGTGCCGCGAATGTGCGATCCATGCCGGATAAGTATCAGGCTGGCCCATCGGTGCCGCAAGATGCATCTTGATAAGGAGCGCCGTGCGTGCTCCCGTTCATTCGCATTCCGGACCTGATCCCACCCCTCACCCATCCGAGCTTGCCCAAGGATCTCGACTCCCTCGGCCGTCGACTCGCACTCCACCTCTGGCTGATCAGCACGATCTGCTGGTGGGTCGTCGGGGCCGCTTTCTCGGCCATCTGGTGGCGGGTCAACGCCGACCAGTTTCGCTGGGTCGTGATCTGCTACGTCTGGGAAGTGCCAGTGGTCGGATGGCTCGGCGTCGTCGGGGGGACGTGGCTGCTCTGGCGGAGGATGGTCCGACGCCACAAGGCAGGCCACCCCGAAGTGACGCGCGACATCACGCGACTGCCGCGCCGGACTGGGCTCCTGGCCCTCGCGGTGAGCTCCGGTGGCTACACGCTTGGCGCCGTCCAACTCCGGCTCCTCGCGGCGTTGCCCTATGTCGAAGCCTCGAAGGTGCTGGTACAGGGGGTCGTCCTCGGCGTCATCCTCGGTGCCGCGGCCTACCTGCTCGCCGAAGCGGCGATCCGTCACTCCGCCCTCCCGGTCGGCGGAGTCGCGGGGACCGGGCTCTACGGCCGGCTGATGGTGGTCGGTGCCGCCGTGGCGCTCGGCTTCGGGATGCCGATGTTCCTCCTGGGCCTCACCCAGGAACAAGCCCGCCTCGAGGCCATCCGCGGGCATCAACTTGACGACATCCTGGCGGCCACGGCCGGGGATGCCGAAGCGTTGACGCGGGCGCTGGGCGCCGCCGGCGGCCACACGACCGCCTTCGTCGTGGACCGTGCCACCGGCAGGATCGTCGCGGGTGCCGGGGCTCCGATGTTGCTGGAGGATGCCGGCATCGACGATATCGGCCGGATCCTCACCGGGCCCGATGGGTGGTTCACCAGCCGGCAGCGGCTCGACCAGGTGGTGGCCACCAGGTCGCTTGCCGGCGCCCGGCCGCCGGGGCTGGTGCTGGTGGCGGTCTCACCGTTCCGGGATTACGCACGCGACCTGGAGCGCACCGCGCTGCTGGCGCTTGCGGCGCTCGTGGTGGCGATGGCGATCGGCTTTGCCGTCCTGCGCGCCCTGGCGTTGAGCCTGGTGCGCCCCCTGGCGCGGATCCGGGACGTGGCGACCGAGATGGCGTCCGGCAAGATCGACGTCGTGCCGGTGGCCTACCCGGGCACCGATGAGATCGCCGCGCTCGCCTCGGCCTTCGACCGGATGGCCGCGCGGGTCCGGGCCGATGAACAGGAACTTCGGACCGCCTACCAGCGGCTCATCTCCACCCAGGCCGAACTGCTCCAGGAGGCCAAGCTCTCGTCCGTCGGCCGTCTGGTGTCTGGTGTCGCCCACGAACTCAACAATCCGTTGACGGCGATCCTGCACCTGACCGACGAGGTGGCCGCCATTCCCCACCTCGACGCCGAAGATCGCGAACTGCTGCTGGTGGTGCATCAGCAGGCCCAGCGCGCTCGTGCGATCGTCCGGGACCTCCTTGCCGCGGTGCGGGGTCGTGACGTCCGCCGTGAGCGGGTGCCGTTGAAGCCGCTGGTCCTGGGGGTCGTGGCACGGTTGCAGAACATCGCGAACGGGAAGGGGCCAAGTCTCGTAGCGGATCTTCCCGATGACCTGCCCGATCTCGACGCCGATCCCACCGGGGTGGAGCAGGTCCTGGTCAACTTGATCCAGAACGGTGCGCAGTCGGCGGGGCCCGGCGGCATTGTGACCGTGCGGATCCGCGCGATCGAGACGGGCGTGTGCATCGTCGTGGACGATTCCGGCGCCGGAATGGCACCGGAGGTGTTGCCGCGGATCTTCGAGCCGTTCTTCACCACCAAGCGGGAAGGCGAAGGCACCGGGCTGGGCCTCTTCGTGACCCTCGGCATCGTCGAGGCGCACGGCGGGACCATCCACGCCGAGAACCTGCTGCCCCCCGGGACCGGTGCCCGCTTCACGATCGTCTTTCCGTCCGCCGGGCCCGCCGTGACGGACGCTCCCGTTGTCGACGCCGCTCCAGCCCCGCCGAGTGCGGCGACCGGAAGGATCCTGATCGTGGAGGATGAGCCCGCCATCCGGCTTTCCCTGCGCCGTTGGTTCATCCGCCGGGGATGGGATGTGGTCGAGGCCGTCGACGGTGATGATGGCCTGGCGCAGTGCCTCGCGGCGGCGGTGGGCGCCTACGACCTCGTGCTCACCGACCTCAAGATGCCAGGGCTCTCGGGAGTGGACCTGGTCGATCGGCTCGCGATCGTGCGGCCCGATCTCCACTCCCGGGTGATCATCATGACCGGCGATGTGGCCTCACCCGATGTCGCGGCGCTGATCGGCCGGACCGACCGGCCGATCGTCGAAAAGCCGTTCAGCTTCAACGCACTGACGGAGGTTGTGGGGAGGGTGGTTGCGGGTAAGAAGTAAGAAGTGAGACGTAAGAAGTGAAGAGTAAGAAGTGAAAAGTAAAAGGGGGGAAGTGAGAAGTGAGAAGTAAGAAGGGGGAAGCAAGAAGTGAGACGTAAGAAGTGAAGAGTAAAAAGGTGAAAAGTAAGAAGGGGGAAGTGAGAGGTAAGAGGAGAAAAGAGAGGGGGGAATGAGGGTCGATCTGGTTCGCCCTTTTCACTCTTCACTCTTCACTTTTCACTCCCTCCTTCTCACTCCTTCCTTCTTACTTCTCCCTCCCCTCCACCGCCATTCCCATCGAGTGATAGCCGTTGTCCACGTACACCGTGGTCCCGGTGATCGCCTTGGCGAGGGGGGAGAGGAGGAAGGCGGCGGTGGCGCCGACATCGGAGGCGTCGAGGTCGCGCTGGAGCGGGGCATTGGCGTGGGCGTACTTGACCATCGTGTCGATGAACCCGATGGCGCTCGCCGCCCGCGAGGCCCACGGACCGGCGGAGATGGTGTTGACCCGGAGTCCCCACTTGCGGCCGGCTTCGTAGGCCAGGGTGCGGGTGTCCGCTTCGAGTGCCGCCTTGGCCGAGGACATCCCGCCGCCATAGCCCGGGATGACCCGTTCGCCCGCCATATAGGTGAGCGAAAGGCAGCTCGCGTCCGGCCGCATCAGCGGCGCGAGAGCGCGGATGAGACCGATGTTGCTGTATGCGCTCACGCTCACCGCGGCGAGGTATCCGGCGCGCGAAGTGTCGAGGAGCGCGTTCTTGACCTCGGGTCCGTTGGCAAGGGAATGGACGAAGATATCGAGGCAGGGCTTCCCGAAATCCTTCTCGAGTGAGGCGGTGAGCCCTGCGATGGTGAAGTCTCCCCGTTCGCGATAGCGCTTGTTCTCGCGGATGTCGGCGGGGGTCTGTTCCAGGGTGTCGAAGGCGGCATCGAGGGGATAGATCTTCTCGAACGCCATCTTCTTGCCCGAAGAGAGCGTCATCGAGGCGTCCATCTTCCCGCGCTCCAGCAGGTTCTCGAAGATGTTCATCGCCGGGGGCCAGGTGCCGACGCACACGGTGGCACCCGCCTCGACCAGCGCCTTGGAAATGGCGAAGCCGAACCCGCCGTCATCCGCCACGCCGGCCACGAAGGCGCGCTTGCCCGACAAGTCGATGGGGAGCATTCCGCTTTCCCTTATTCAGAGTGGTGAAAGTCCGGCTAAGGTAGCGCGCCGAGAGCGGGGCGCCAAGTGGCGGGGCCGGCTAGGCTCCGTCACTGCCTCACCACGGAGGACATCCTTCGCTGCGCTCAGGACAGGCTCCGGGCACGAAGAGGCACGGAGAACAACGGTTGATGTGGGTGGTCTGAGTTGCTCCGCTCGCTGGAACCGTCATCCCGAGCGGAGCGCCTGCCCTGAGCTTGTCGAAGGGAGGGACCTGCTTCTCGGCGCGTGGAGCCTGTGGCCGTCTCCCGCCGTACGCGAGGTAGGTCCCTCCCCCTCGCGTGCTCGGGGTCGGGATGACAGATCCGGCTTCGGGTCGCCGCAGGCGACCCCCATCGGTCAGGACGTTCCCCCTCGCCGCGGGAGAGGGGGTCAGCGGGTGAGGCGCCCCTACTCCCCCCGCAACTCCTCCAGCGCCGTCCCGCTGAATACCTCGCGCCCAGTCCAGAGCCCCACGATCACCGAGAGCGCCGCGAGGCCGGCGGCCACCGCGGCCAGCGCGCCGCCGGGAACGACGAGCGGGAGTTCGAATCTCGATCTGGCAAGGAGCGCTGCCCCTGCGATCGCGAGCCCTGACGCGGCCACGGCCGCGAGCAGTCCGAGTGCCGCGTATTCCACCACCGCGATCCGCATCACCTGCGCCCGGGTGGCGCCGAGGGTCTTGAGAAGCACCCCTTCACGAAGCCGCTGCCGTCGGCTCGCCGCCACGGCTCCGACGAGCACGGCTGCTCCGGCGGCGAGCGTGAAGAGTGCCAGGAACCGGACCGCCAGCGCGATCCGCGACACCAGCCGCGCGATCGCATCGGCCAGCACTGAGGCGTCAATGGCGCTGATATTGGAATAGCGCGACACCACCGCCGCTTGCAGCGCCGCCCGTGCCGCCGGTGTGTTCCCCCGCGTCAGCGCAACCAGGGTCTGCGGCGCCCGATCCACCGGTCCGGCGGGGAACACGACGAAGAAGTTGGGCTCGAAGCGGGTCCACTCGACGTGGCGCAGGTTCGCGACCCGCGTCACCACGTCCGCACCCTGCACGTCCCAGGTGATGGTGTCTCCCACGGTCACGCCGAGGGTGTTGGCGAGCCCTTCCTCGACGCTGATGGGTACGGCGCCAGCCGCGCGTCCAGCTCCCGCGTGCCACCACCGGCCGTCGGTCACCCGTTCCGACGCGGTGGCGGTATCGCGCCAGGTGGACCGATACTCTCGCCGCAGCGCCCACCCTGGCCGCTCTCCCCGCGCTGGGCGGGTCGAGTCGGTCAGGAGCGCGGTGACGGGACTCCCCTTGAGCGACTTGATCCGCATCGGCACGATGGGCGTGAAGCTTGCCGGGGTGGCGCCGCCATCCTTCAGGATCTGCCGCACTCCGTCCACCTGATCGGGCTGGATATCGAAGAAGACGAGGTCGGGGCGATCGGGGCGCGTATCGATCGCAAAGCGGGAGAGGAGGCTCCGCTCGGTCAGGAAGAGGGTCAGGAGCACGAACGCGCCGAAGCCGAGTGCCAGGATGACCGATGCGGTCTGGTTGGCGGGGCGGTGGAGGTTGGCGAGCCCCTGGCGCCAGGTATAAGGAAGGCGCGCCGGCGTGAGCCGGGCCAGCCGCACCAGGCCAGCGGCCACCAGCGCCAGCGACCCCGCCGCCACGGCCAGCGCCACCGAGAACCCGGTGGCCACGATCAGGCTTCGCACCTGCAGGGCAGCGAGCAGCAGCACGCTGAGCGCCAGGAGGAGTCGAGCTCCCCACCGCGCCGCATCGCGCGGGATGATGAGCTCCTCGGCATCGCGCCGGAGGGCGGCGAGGGGTGGCACCCGCCGGATGCCGAGGAGGGGTCCGAGCGCAAAGACCATCGTCACCCAGATGCCGAGCCCGATGCCGAGGACGATCGTCGCGGGGTCGGCGGCGACGTGCACGTTCACCGGAATCATTCCGTGCAGCAGCGCCGGCACCGAGAGCTGGAGCGCCGTCCCCGCCGCCACCCCGATGATGCCGCCGACAAGCCCGATCATTCCCGCTTCGAGGAGATACGCCAGCAGCACGGTCCCCGCCGGTGCGCCGAGGCACCGAAGCACCGCGATGCTCTCGAGGCGCCGCGTAATGAGCTCCCGTGATGCGCTGGCCACTCCGATCCCGCCGAGGAGGAGCGCGGCAAGCGCCACGAGGCCGAGGTACCGCGCCAGCTTGGTCAGCGAGTCGTTGAGGTCTCGCTCGTCATCCGAGGCGGTGCGCACGCTGATGGAGAGGGTCCGGAGCGGCGCGCGGACGCCGTTCGCCGCCGCCTTCACATCCGAGCCCACCGGCAGCTTGATGTACGCATCGTACGAGAGCCGCGCCCCGAAGCCGAGCAACCCGGTGGCCTCCGCGTCTCCCACCGGCACGTACACGCTCGGCGCGAAGGCACTCAGCGCGGTGACGTCACCCGGGATCTCGACCACCGTACCCGCCACCTCGAACTTCGCCTTCCCGATCGAGACCGAGTCTCCGACCTTGACGCCCAGGCTCGCGAGGAGGGACGGGTCCACGATGATGACGTGCCCGGTGGTGAGCCTGCTCCACGCCTCCGCCGGATCGGTGCGGACGGTGCCGTAGAAGGGCCATCCAGCGCCGATCGCTTCGACATCCACCAGTCGGGTGGCCCGGGTCGTGGGCGCGTACGCCATCGCGTCGAAACTCACCACTCGCGCAACGTCCCCGCCCTTGGCGGCGACACCGAGGAGGGAGTCCGCCACCGGGGAGAACCGGGTGCGGGAGCCGAGGCGGATGTCGGCGCCGAGGAGGGCGCGCGACTGGTCGCGGATGGACTGACGGAGGTTGGCGGTGAAGCCGTTGATGGCGGTGAGCGCCGCGATGCCGAGCGCCACCGTCGCGGCGAGGAGGATGATGCGGCGCGGTGCCGCGCGCCCTTCGCGGCGTGCGTGGGTGAGCGCGAAGCGGAGCGCCTTCACGCGGTGCTGCTCAGGAGCTGCCCGTCCGCCAGCCGGATGACCCGCCCCGCGCGGCGTGCCAGGTCGGGGTCGTGGGTCACCAGGATGAGGGTGGTGCCGAAATCCCGGTTCCAGCCGGTCAGGAGATCGATGATGGCGCCGCCATTCCCGGCATCGAGGTTCCCGGTCGGCTCATCGGCAAAGAGCACCTTGGGGCGATTGGCAAAGGCGCGGGCGAGCGCCACGCGCTGCTGTTCGCCGCCCGAGAGCTGAGCGGGGTAGTGGTGGCCTCGGTCTCCCAGGCCGACGCGCGCCAAGAGCTCCGTGGCACGGGCCTCGGCGTCGGCACCGCCGCCCAGTTCGACGGGGACCTGGATGTTCTCGCGGGCGGTGAGGGTCGGGATCAGCTGGAACGCCTGGAAGACGAAGCCGACCTTGGCACCGCGGAGCCGGGCACGGCCATCCTCATCCAGCTTGGAGAGATCGTGCCCGTCGAGGGTGACGGTGCCCGAACTTGGTCGGTCGAGCCCGGCGAGGAGGCCCAAGAGCGTGCTCTTGCCGCTGCCGGAGGGACCGGTGATGGCGACGAACGCCCCGGCCTCGATCTCGAAGGTGATATCCTTCAGGACCGTGAGATCCCGGCCGCCGGAGGGGTAGGTCTTCGTGAGACGGGTACAGGAGAGCATGTTGGGAAGGGCCTGGTGAGAGAGGGCCTAGGGCCGGGTGACAGGGCTTAGGGCCTGGTGACAGGGCTTAGGGCTTAGCGCTTAGGGCTTAGTGAAAAACATGACGCACGAAGAACGAACTCTCACGCACCTTCCATGAAACCTACACTCCTCCTCGCTTCGCTACTGATCGCTGCCTGCAATCATCCGCCCGCCGGAACGGCGGGTGCGTTGTCGCGTGACACGATGAGCCGAGGGCCCGCCGCCTCGGCGGGCCTGACACACGATACGTCGTCCGCCGTACGGCCGGCCGGGACGGCCGGCCCTATAGCCCATGACTCATCGTCCGGTGTTCGGCCGGCCGGGGTGGCCGGCCCTCGGCCGCTCGCGCTCTTCCTCGGTACCAGCCTCACCGCCGGGCTCGGGCTCGATCCCGACAGCGCGTATACGTCCATCCTGCAGCGCAAACTCGACTCCGCCGGGATCGCGGTGCGCGTCGTCAACGCCGGCGCTTCCGGTGAGACCTCCGCAGGCGCGCTGCGGAGGACCGCCTGGCTCCTGAGTCGAGATACCGTCGCCCTCTTCGTCATCGAGACCGGCGCCAACGACGGACTGCGCGGCCAGGACCCCGACTCCACCGCCGCCAACATCCAGGGGATCATCGACCTGGTCCGGAAGGTGCGGCCGACGCCGGACATTGCACTGATGCAGATGTATGCGGTGACCAACCTCGGCGTTCCCTACGGCCGGAAGTTCGGCGCGATCTTTCCCTCACTCGCAAGGAAGAACGGCGTCGAGCTGGTGCCATTCCTGTTGAGAGGCGTCGCGGGCATTGATTCGCTCAACCAGAACGACGGTGTGCATCCGAACGTGCAGGGAGAGAAGATCGTGGCGGAGAATCTCTGGCGGGCGCTTGAGGAAGAGTTCCGGAAAGCGGCGGCGAGGAACCATCCGAACGAGGCTCACCGGCGTAACTAGTGTGACCGCCCCCCTGGTGGTGCAGCCTAAACTGTTGTCAATTCAGGAGATAGCTATGCGGATGTGGCAGCGCAGCATGACCCTCGCGGCCGTGCTGGCCTCCGTGCTCAGCGTGACTGCAGTGGCGCAGGACACGACGGGAACGGATCACGATCACCCTTGGTGGGGTCACGGGGTCACCTTCTGGTCGCAGGCTGCCCCGGAAGGATGCTGGCTCTGCTCGCCGTCGCTCGATATCGACGGCGGTCTCTTTGCGTCGAAGGACGCGTCCAACAGCTCGGTGAACTACGCCTTCGTGCGATTGCACACCCAGATCGGGCTGGGCATCTCCTACGTCTCCCTCGCCGGCGACGTCAACTTCATCCCGACGCTCGGCGCCACCCCGACCTTCTCGATGCTGGCCCAGTTCGAGCCGCTCAGGACCCTCTCACGGGTCTATACCAGCGCCGGCATCGGCCTCATCACCAGGCACGACCCATCCGCGGATCGGATGGAGCCGTGGGCCCAGGCGACCCTCGCTTATCGCTCGATGATCCACGACATCACGCCCTTCGTCCAGGTGGGCAGCGCGCTCAACAGCGGCCAGAAGGTCGAACTGCTGGTCGGCGTGGCCCACCCGCTGGCGCCGTACAAGATGCATTGGACGTTGGATAAGTAGCTATCAGCTATCGGCTATCAGGCAGCTATCAGCTATCGGCTATCAGCTATCAGTTGACTGCGGTTCCGAAAGCGAGCGCGCCTCCGCGGTGGGTTGCGGAGGCTCAGTTCTGCTGGGGCCTGGGCGGTGACGTCCAGAGTGCTACGCCTTCGCTCCGGGTTCCGGTTCTCCTACCGGTGCCGCTGTGATTCGCTGCCGGCAAGCATATGGCGCATGCCGTTCCCGGTGTAGAACTCCATGGGCGCTGGTTAGCCGTCAGGGCCCCGCTCGCGCATATTGCAGTCAGGAGGAGCTATGTTGCCAAACCTGACCGTCGTGTTCCAGCAGGTGCCCGAAGGCTATATCGGGTTCGTCGAGGAGTTGCCCTGGGCGAATACCCAAGGGGCAACACTGGACGAGGCGCGGGCCAACCTACACGAGGCCATTGAGTTGGTGCTCGAAGCCAACCGAGTGCTGGCGGAGGAATCGTTGGTCGGCGTGAAGGTGATCCGCGAACCCCTGACGCTCGGCGCGTGAAGCGGCGCGAACTCCTGCAGCACCTCGAAGCCCATGGTGGCAACTTCTGCGTGAGGGTGGCAGCCATTCTGTTTACGTAAACCGGAAGACCCGCAAGGCCACCAGCGTACCCCGCCATCGTGATCTCAACGATTTCCTCGCCCGGAAGATCTGCCGGGATCTCAAAGTCCCTGAGCCCTGACGTCGAACCATCACTCAGTCGTGATCCCCACCCTGCGCCGGCTTGGGCGGGGCGCCCGGTCCACCCGGCGGCGGACCCTGCATTGTCGCGGGCTTCTGTGCACCTTCGGGCCGCGACCTCGGTGAGGGGAGGCTCACCAGTACTGACGTAATAAGAAGCACGACTCCTGCCAGTTTGAGCTCCCGCCACGCGGTCATCTTGAAAGTTTTCACATCTTCCGATGTCTTGAGGTTGGGCCCTGCGTGGCGCCAGTGGTAGTAGCCGAGTCCCAGGATGAAGCAGACCACGAGCAGCTTGGCGTCGAGGGTCCATCCGTACGGCGTGGTCCAGAGCGAACTCCATCGGTGCAGGTGGCGCCAAGCGGTGGTAACACCGGTAATGCCAAGAAGCCCGGCACCGGTGAGCCCGATGGCGGAGAACTTCCGCACGAGCGTTCCCACGGCGGCGTCCTTGTCGGTGGCGGCCACGTTGGCGCTCGCCACGATCCCCACCCCCGCCACCATCATCACGAAGAGGGTGCCGAGCCAGAGTGAGCCGCCGAGGACGTGCACCGGGTTCACGATCCCGAACCACCGCCCCCGGAACACTCCCGGCAGGTTGTTGAGCTGGACGACGAGGGCCACGACGGCTGCGAGGCACCACCCGAACCCGATCCGCCCCGCCGCCAGCGCAAATCCGATCACGAGGAGTGCCACCATCACCAACCGCGCCACGATCGGTCCGCGCTGGACCAGGAGCGCGTCGGTGTACGTGAGCCCCATCAGGTGGGCCCGCATGATGGCGGCTACCAGCAGGCTCAGCGCCGCGAAGAACACTCCGATCAGTCCGATCCTCGCGGCCCTGGGCCCGGAATCGGCCAGCGCCGCGGCACCGGCGCCGCCGGCCCGCCGTGCCGGCCAGAGGACGCCGAAGTAGTACCCCACCGAGCCGAGGGTGAGGTAGGAAGCGAGGAAGCCGATGAGTTCACGGGGTGGATCAGGCCAGTTGATGAGCGGTTCAGCGGGGGCCACGATGGGTCCTCGGGTTAGGGCATCCGGGCGCAGCATCTGCGCCCTTACGATGGGTTGGTTGGTGCTGCGTCAACGAACGGCTATGGCACGTCGATCACGATTTGTGACGGCCCCGGTCACACCTAGTACCTGATACCTAATACCGTTCTGGACGTGGTGCTCCGTGCGTCGTACTTCGTGGCGGTCCCGGTCACACCTAGTACCTAGTGCCTAATACCTTCTGGCCCGCCACTCGCCACTCGCCACTCGCCACTAGAACGTAAATCCCAGCGCCAGATTGACGTGCCACGCCTGCATCGTTCCCGTCCCCAGATACGTCGTCGCGAGGTGACGCACCTCCAGACCGGCAACAAGGGGAGATACGTGCCAGGTCACGTTTCCGCTGGCGACGGCGTTCTTGGTACGGCCGCCGGCGCCGAGTTGGGAGTCATCGGGATCGTCGATGCCGT
Source organism: Gemmatimonadales bacterium (assembly GCA_035693225.1). Lineage (GTDB taxonomy): Bacteria > Gemmatimonadota > Gemmatimonadetes > Gemmatimonadales > GWC2-71-9 > CAMLHU01. The sequence goes on from DASSGV010000062.1 coordinate 19,132, forward strand.
AGCCGGCGCCGATCTCCCAGATCGAATTGGGCAGGAGCGTCAGCTGTCCCCATCCCCCCGTACTCTTGAGCGGTGCGCCGTTGGTCCCGCTCGCCTGGCCGATGGCGCCGCCGCCGAGCGCCGCCATCCCCTGGCCGGTGTACGCCTCGCCCCGGAGTTCGAGTGTGGAGGTGATGGGAATGATCGCCGAGAGGCCGAGCCCCTTCGACGCGAGCAGTGTGTCTCCCGGGGTGGCGAGCCAGCCGTAGTGGCCGCCGAGCGAGATAGTGCCGCCGTCGCTCCCGCCCCACCGTCCGGTGAGGCGCGCTTCGATGCTGGGCCGTCCGGTCCGCTCAGCGATAGTCGGCTGGAAGTTGACCAGCGAGTCGGGCGACGCTCCTCCCGAGGCGGTCGGTGCCAGGAGTGCCACGCCGATCCCGGGGCGGAAGCCGCTGCCACCCTTCAGGTCGATGTCGTAGCGGATCTGCGGGATCCAGAGCCAGAGATTGCCCGAGCCGCTGAAGCCGGGAAAGCCGATCGCGGCGAGGGAGCGTGGATTGACATCCGAGATCGGCGGCGCTTCCTCACCCACAAGGAGGGTGCTCCGGGCCCAGTCGAGTTCGCCAAAGGCGCGGCGGATCCGGGGGAGGGGAGAGAGTCTCCCGAATCCACCTGCTTGTCCGCCGCCGTAGAAGTCTACGTCGAGCTCTCCGTGGAAGTGCCCGCCCAGGACCTGGTCCTGGTCGGCGGTGGCGATGAGGCGGGTCTGGCGGACCGTGGCGCCGAGCGATGTGGCGGGGAGGCCGGTGGCATCGGGGAGGGATGCGGTGATGGGGAGGTCTTCGTTGGAGACCTTGGCGTCGTTGTAGAAGGTGTTGAGGAGAAAGGTGCCGTGGAGCCGCACCGTGAGATCGTGCGATCCCTGCGCCGCGAGCGAGGCGGGAAGGGCGAGGGTCAAGAGCGCAAGAAACCGCCGCATCCGGGCTCCCGGTAGAGGTACGGGCATCGCGTTTGACGGCTGAAAGGCCGGGGTTAGCTTGGAACGATGATACCAGCCAATTTAGCGCGTTTCGTCCTTCTTGGCGCGGCACTGACATCCGGTCCCTCACGCGGGTGGGTGGGGCGGGGAGGGGATGCGCCCACGCGCTCCATGCGCCTTACGCGCCTCATGCGCCCACCCGCCGCCGCCCCCGTCACCGGCCGCATCATCGTGATGGACAAGCACAACAAGGTCGCCTCGGATGTGGGGCAGGCGGTGGTCTGGCTGGAGCCGGTGCGCGGCGCTCCACCGGCGCCCCGTCCCCTCCACGTCGTCGTGACGGCGGAGAACAAGACCTTCACACCGCACGTCGCGGTGATCCCCGCCGGGTCGACGGTGACCTTCCCCAACCGCGACGGGTTCGACCACAACGTTTTTTCGCTGAGCGATCCCGGTCCCTTCGACCTCGGGCTCTACGAGCGCGGGGAAGGGAAGAGCGCCACCTTCCCCAAGCCGGGGCTGATCCGGGTCTATTGCAACATCCATTCGACGATGAGCGCCTTCATCCTGGTGACCGACACTCCCTGGTACGCGCAGCCCTCCGGTGACGGGAGCTTTGCCATCACCGGGGTCCCCGCGGGAGACTACGTCCTCCACGCCTGGCACGAACGGGCTGCGGCGGAAGACACCGTCACGGTGCGGGTCACCGCCGCCGGGGCGCAGGTACCGGACATCACCCTCGACGCCCGCGGCTTTCGCGCCCAGGACCACATGAACAAATTCGGCAGGCCCTACGCCCGAGGCGGAAGGCGGTACTGATCGTGCGCCTCAATCGGCTCGGCTTCAAGGTCTTCGGCGCCACGGTGGCGGTGGTGGTGCTGGTGCTGGGCGGCGCGCTCTACCTTACCAAGGTCGAGGCCGACAAGGCCGCGTCCGCGTCGATCGGGCGCGCGCTCGGCGCCACCCGCTCCGCCATCCAGGGCGAGCTGGACGCGCGGGCATCGGCGCTCCGGCAATCGACCGCCATCTTCGCCAAGCAGAGCCCGGTGATCGCCCGGATCGAGAAGGCGGTCAACGACAGCCAGACCAGCGATCTGCTCGACGCCGATTCTGAACTGGTGCAGCAGACCGGTGCCGCCTGGGCGCTGGTGACCGACGGCGCCGGGGTCCTCCGGGCCTGGTCGCTTCATCGGGCCGAGTCGGGCGACGATTTCAGCGGTGCGTCGCTCATCGCCAAGGCGCTCCAGGGGCAGCCGTCGTCGGGGGTCTGGATCGAGGTCGATTCCAGCAGCGGCACCCCGCACGACGTGCTGTATCAGGCCGTGGCGGTGCCGGTCCGGCGGCCCGGCAACAACCCCGTCGCGGTCCTGGTGGCGGCGCTGCCGATCGATTCCGTCTTTGTTCGCGCGCTCAATCAGCAGACCGCGTCGGACATCGTGTTCTTCACCCTCGATACGCTGGGGCATCCGCGGGTGACGCTCTCCACCCTCCCGATCGCCTCCGGAATGGCCGAGGCGATGGCCGGAGCGATGGCGGGGATGTCGATGGGCCAGATGGGGATGGCGGTGGACAGCACCCTGCGGGCGGCGGGTGACTCGGGACGGGTGACCATCGATGGTGGCGGGGACGTCTGGGTCGGCACCGTCGGCGGGCTCCTCAACGCCGATGGCGAGCCGCTCGGCGGCTATGTGGGGCTCCGTTCGCGCGCGCGCGAGCTGGCCGCCTATACCGGCCTCGAGCGGACGATGGTGCTGGTCTTCGTGGTCGGGGTCATCCTGGCGCTCATCATCTCCAGCCTCGTGGCCCGGCAGGTGACCCGTCCGATCGCGCGGTTGGTCGAGGCGACCCGCGAGGTGCGGGAGGGTCGCTTCAGCGGCTCCATTGACATCCGCTCCAGCGATGAGGTGGGTGAGCTGGCCGGCGCCTTCCGTCGGATGATCTCCGACCTCAAGGAAAAACAGGACCTGGTCGAGTACCTGAGCGCGGCGGGTGCTGGAAGCACGCTGGCGCTGACGGCGGCGGAGCGGCAGAACGTCACCGGCAGCGGCGCACCGCCACCGATGCGGCCGAGCCAGGCCACGTCGCTCCTCACGCCGGGGTCGACCTTTGCGGGGCGGTACGCCATCCGGGAGATCCTGGGTGCCGGCGGGATGGGGGTGGTGTACCGGGCGATGGACACCCAGCTCCAGGAGCTGGTGGCCATCAAGACCCTCAAGCCCGACGCGATGGGCGCGGAGAACGTCGAGCGGTTCAAGCAGGAGATCCGTCTGGCGCGGCGGATCACCCACCGCAACGTGGTCCGCACCCACGACCTGGGCGAGGCGGACGGCACGCTCTTCATCACGATGGAGTACGTCGAGGGAAAGAGCCTGGCCGAGGTGCTGAGGAAGCGTGGACGCCTGCCGGCGAGCGTTGCGCTCACCGTGGCCCGCCAGCTCTGCCGGGCGCTGGAGGCGGCGCACGAGATGGGGGTCATCCACCGGGACATCAAGCCGCAGAACATCGCCGTGGAACCGACCGGGGTGGTCAAGGTGATGGATTTCGGGATCGCCCGGCTCACCGAGGGGCGGCCGGAAGGGTCGAAGGGGCTCACCGCCGTCGGCACCGTCATCGGGACCCCGGAGTACATGTCGCCGGAGCAGCTGATGGGTGCGGAGCTCGACGCGCGGTCGGATCTCTATTCCGCCGGCGCCGTGCTCTTCGAGTGCGTCACCGGCCGGGCGGTGTTCGAGGCGCCCAACGTCACCGCGCTCATCATCAAGCACGTCGAGGAAGAGCCCGTCGACCCGCGCACGCTCGTGCCCGAGGTGCCGCACGACCTGGCGCTCCTGATCCTCAAGGCGCTGGCCAAGCCGCCCGCGGCGCGGTTCCAGACCGCCGCGGAGATGGGGGAGGCGCTGGATGAGGTGGAGCTGCCGGTGGAACGGGTGAGCGGGGCGATCAAGGTGGGGGCGGTGTAGACGGGTGCAGGGGCGGAGGGACGGAGCGGTGGAGGATCCCGGCATCGCCGCAGCACCTCTCCCTACAACTTTTTCTTACCCCCCAGCCCCCTCTTGTAACCGAACCCTCACCCCAACCCGTGCTGCGCTGAACCCTCACCCCAACCCCTCTCCCTGCGGGAGAGGGGCTTTTCTGGCCTTCTCGTTGGGGGTCCGACCCTCAGCCCATCCCCTTAGAACTGAACCCTCACCCCAACCCGTGCTGCGCTGAACCCTCACCCCAACCCCTCTCCCTGCGGGAGAGGGGCTTTTTCATTTGTGGGAAAATGTACCGTGCGGCGCTCCAGGGATGATGTTGTTCCGGACCGTGGGGGCCATTCTGTGTCATCCTCGACCGGGATGGCATATGCGGCGGCGTCTCAACTCACCAACCACTGGTCGCGTCTACAGTGCGGATTCCATTCAGAAGGCTCGGCAGCTGCGACGTTCGGCGACCCCCCAGGAGGCAGCGGTCTGGGATTGGCTCCGTGCACGCCGAATGCTCGGGCTCAAGTTCCGTCGCCAGCAACCTGTCGCTGGCTTCATCGTTGACTTCTACTGTGCCAGCGGGCGGCTCGCGCTCGAGTTGGACGGAGGGGTTCACGACGACGCCTCCCGCCGAAATTGGGACGCCGAACGTGACAGTGCGCTCGCCCGTCTGGGGATCCGCGTGGTGCGGGTCAGGAATGAGGAGGCTACCCGGGAGACGATCGAACGTTGCCTCCGATCGGCCCTATTGCTTGATCGATGAATAAGCCCCTCTCCCGCAGGGAGAGGGGTTGGGGTGAGGGTTCAGCGCAACACGGGTTGGGGTGAGGGTTCAGTACAAGAGGGGTTTTGGGGTGACGGCTCAGTGCAGAACGGGCTGGGGTGAGGGCTCAGTGCTAAGGGATTGGGCTGAGGATCGGACTCCCAAGGAGCTGGCAAGAAAAGCCCCTCTCCCGCAGGGAGAGGGGTTGGGGTGAGGGTTCAGCGCAACACGGGTTAGGGTGAGGGTGCAGCGCCGAACGGGTCGGGGTGAGGGTTCAGCGCCGCGCGGGCTGGGGGTGAGGTGGCGCCGAATTCGCTACAGCGGCAGCAGCCACTGGATGATGGTAAGCAGCGCGTCACCCAGGGTATGGGCGTTGAATTCCGTCTGGCTCACGTTCGACTGCGCCGCCTCCACCGTGAAGGTGCCGCTCCCGCTGGTGTTCGTCGCCGCGACGTAAATGCCGTTCCCCGAGCCGATGACGGTGAAGAACGGGTTGGTGATCGTCACCGTGTTCCCCGCCGCGCCGGAGGCGGCGAACTGGGTGAAGTTGTCGGTCGGCGCGTTGAAGGTCACGCTGTCGAAGGCCGTGAAGCCGAGCGAGTCGTTGAACTGCGCCGTGACGGTATCGAACGTTGCCGACGCGATATTGGAGCCGCCGAAGGAGAGGACGCCATTTCCCGCGCCCGAGCGGATGACGAGGCCCGGGAGGAAGATCGCGTGCGTGATGGTCAGGTTACCCGCCACGTTGGCCTGGCCGTTCCCGAGGATGAGGGTGTCGGGGGAGTCCTCGCGCAGGTTGGCAAATGCGGACGTCGCCGGGTTCGCGAACTGGATCAGGTGGCTGGCGCCGACCCCCGGGTTCGGCCCGACGAACTCGGTCAGGTGGTTGCCGGACGGCGCGAAGGACTGCGGATCGCCCGACTGGAGGAGCGAGCCCGCGATGGTCAGGGTGCCGTCGGTCATCTGGCCGGCGGTCGAGTTGCCGTTGAAGATCGCGTTGGCGCCGACGAAGATGCTGTCGGACGGCTGGTTCATCACCACCGTCCCGCCGAGTGCGGTCTGCAGGTTCCCCGCCAGGTCCACGTTGCCGCCGCCGACGGTGAAGCTGCCGCCTTCGACATCGAGTGTGTCGGCAGAGAGGAAGGTTCCCGGCGGGAGGGTGAGCGAGGCCGAGCCGGAGCTTCCCTGGTAGAGCGGGGTGCCCGGGCCGGCCACGTACAGGTTGTTGACCGAGAGCCCGTTCGGCACGAAGGAAATCGGCGCGTTGATCACCAGGTCGGTGTACGGCAGCTGCGGGATCGGATTGGTGTTCAGGAAGTGGGTCCGGTCCACCTGATAGAAGAACTCCGGGTTCGTGACCACGGGCCCGGCCAGCAGCAGGGCGTGGAGCACGATCTGGGTCGAGCTCTGGGTGTTGGTGTCGGCCATCGTGCCGAAGACGGCCAGCGTATCGCCGCTGATGGGCTGGTTGCTGGTGAAGTTGTTGGTGACCTTCACGACGCCGAGGGCGTTGATGCCCCCCGAGTTGAAGACGTCGAGGCTCCGGAAGTAGCTGTTCGACGGCTGGTTGAAGTGCACCTGCTGCTGGCTCGCGCCGTTCAGCGTCACCTTGGTGCCGAGGGGTGCGAAGTCGGTGGCGCTCGAGGTGGCGAGCTCGAAGAAGTTGCCGCCGACCTGGATCTCGCCGGCGTTGAGCGTCCCGGCGGTGCTTCCGCCGCCGAAGGTGGCGTTCCCCCCGACGAAGAGGCGGGAGTTGACGCTGTCCATCGTCAGCGTGCCGCCGTTCTCGGTGGTGAAGTCGCCGTTGGTGCCGATGTTGCCGTTGTTGATCGTGAGGTTGCCGCCGTTCACGACGATGGCATCGGTGGACGCGTGGAAGTTCACGTGCGCCGAGCCGGTGATCTCCACGCCACGGTACGAGATCGAGTCGCGGATGGCCTGGTTCGTCCCCGCGAATACGGTCACCTGCGGACCCCAGTTCGACGAGAAGCTGGGATTCAGGACTCCCGAGGAATCCCGCAGTTCGAGGGTGTCCACGTCGAAGTTGTTAAAGGCCGCGTTGACGAACGGCCCGGTCACGATGACCTTCGCCCCGGCCCCGTTCACGATGCCGTCGCCGACATCGTAGAAGAGGGTGTCGCCCACGAAGAGGCCGCCGGTCAGGCTCACCGTGGAGTTCCCGGTGATCAGGAGGTTCTGCGGGTGTGACGCTGCGGCCCCCGAGGTACCGAAGTCGATCTGTTCGCCGCTGCAGCAGGTCTGGTTCTGGACGATCTCCAGCCGGTGCGAACCGGACGCGGCGAACGAGGCCGTGCTGGTGCCGCTCATCTGGTGGAAGATGGGGGTCTGGAACACGCCCGCGGTCAGGAGCCCGGCGGTGCTGCCGCCGTTGAAGGTCGCGGGGCCGAAGACGAGCACCGAATCGGCCGGG
>DASSGV010000063.1:0-40515 GCA_035693225.1 Gemmatimonadales bacterium
GCCGGCGGGGCCAATGTCCCCGCTGGCGAGGTGGCCGGGGGTGTACTGGGTGTCCCCTTCGAAATGGGCCGCCCCGCTCAGGGTGAGATCGGCGATAACGTTGTAGGGGTAGGGGGTGAGGGAGATCTGCTCCCCCAGGTACCCGTCGCTCCCGCTGATCGTGATCGTGCCGGTGACCTCCGAGGCGGTCACCTGCGGCGTCGCCATCGGGCGGCGCCCCGTTGGGATCAGGCTCGGCCCCGAGGGCACATTCTGATCGCAGGCGATGGCCACCATCGCCACCGTGAGGAACAGCCACCGCGAGGGGACCAGAGGGGGATGGCCTCTTCAGAGGATGTGTTGTCGGCTGAGGCGTGGGTGATGCGCCCAGGGTCACCCCCGGGATGTGGCGCCACCACGATAGCGCGTGCCCCCCCCCCTGTGTCAAGGGACGAGTGGTGAGTGGCGAGTGAGATGGGAACGGTCATCGCATTCGCCTGAACAGATCCCTCGCTTCGCTCGGGAAGGGGATGGGAACAAGGCGATGACCTTCCCGAGAGAGCAGAGCGTCCGAATCACCCCTACCCCCCCGCGATCGCTCCGATGACGAGGTAGGGTTCGGCCCCCCGGACCACGGCATCGGGAAGCGGCGCGTCCGGCGGTTCGTGCGACAAATCCCGTCCGCAGGCAAAGAACCGCAGGAACGCCCGACGTTTCCTGGTGCCGTGATCGCGTATGGCGCCGCGGAGCACCGGATAGCGCGCCTCCAGCGCATCGAGCACGGAGCCCTGCGTCACCGGTCCACTCACGTCCAGCGTCACCTCGACCCCCACCTGCGCCAGGGTGCGCAGGTGGTGCGGCAGCTCCACGCGGATCATCGGAGCGTCTGGACCTCGACCGAGAGCACGGGCGGCAGGTCGCGGACGATCGGCGTCCAACTGTCGCCGGCATCGGCCGAGCCGTAGACCTGCCCGCCTGTCGTGCCGAAATAGATGCCGCACGAATCGAGCTGGTCCACCGCCATCGCATCGCGCAGGACGTTGACGTAGCAGTCCTGCTGCGGCAGCCCCTTGGTGAGCGGCTCCCACTCGTTGCCACCGCTCCGGCTCCGGTACACGCGCAGCTTGCCGTCCGGCGGGTAATGCTCCGAGTCGCTCTTGATGGGGAGCACGTACACCGTATCGGGCTCGTGCGCGTGCACATCGACCACGAAGCCGAAGTCGGTGGGGAGGTCTCCGCTGATCTCGTGCCAGGTGTCCCCGGCGTTGTCGCTCCGCATCACGTCCCAGTGCTTCTGCATGAACAACACCTTGGGACGTGAGTGGTGCTGCGCGATCCGGTGGACGCAGTGGCCAACCTCGGCCTTCGGGTCGGGGATGTGCTTGGACACGAGCCCCTGGTTGATGGGGCGCCAGGTGGCGCCGCCATCATCGGTGCGGAAGGCGCCGGCGGCGGAGATGGCGATGAACATCCGCTTGGGGTCGGCGGGATCGAGCAGGATGGTATGCAGGCACATCCCCCCGGCGCCCGGCGTCCAGTGCGGCCCCGACCCGTGGCCCCGCAGCCCCGACATCTCCCCCCAGCTCTTGCCGCCATCGGTCGACCGGAACATCGCCGCGTCCTCGATCCCGGCGTACACGAGATCGGGATCGGTGCGCGACGGCTCCAGGTGCCAGACCCGCTTGAATTCCCAGGGATGGGGGGTACCGTCGTACCACTGGTGGGTGCCGGGGACACCGTCATACTTGAACTCGTTCCCGACCGGCTCCCAGGTCTTGCCGCCGTCGCTCGAGCGCTGGATCTGCTGGCCGAACCACCCGCTGCACTGCGAGGCGTAGATCCGGTCGGTGTCCACCGGCGAGCCCTTCAGGTGGTACATCTCCCACCCGCCGAAGTGCGGGCCGCTCACCGCCCACTTCTTCCGCTTGCCGTCGGACGAGAGGATGAATGCGCCCTTCCGCGTCCCGACGAGCACCCGCACGCCGCTCATACACCGCTCCTGGTCGCCTGGTGAAGGATGAAGCTTCGTCAATAGAGTACCGGCCCCGGGGTCATTTGTCGATATTGCCCGGACCCCCCATCTGATCCATCCGAGGATATTTCACGATGAAACATCCACTTGTCATCGCCGTGGGCCTCGCATTGCTCGCTTGGGCCTCACCGGCTCGCGCGCAGGGCGCCGAGCAGGCCCGCTGGGCGCGGGAAGCCCGGAACGTCACCATCACCCGCGACGACTGGGGCATTGCGCACGTGCACGGGCATACTGACGCCGATGCGGTGTTCGGGATGGAATACGCGCAGGCCGAGGATGACTTCAACCGGGTGGAGATGAACTACATCGACGCGATGGGGCGCCGGGCGGAGGCGGAGGGAGAATCCGCCATCTACCAGGACCTCCGGATGAAGCTCTTCATCGACCCCGATTCACTGAAGGCGGAGTATGCCCGGAGCCCCGCGTGGCTCAGGCAGTTGATGAACGCCTTCGCCGACGGACTCAACTTCTACCTGTACAAGCATCCCGAGGTGAAGCCGAAGGTCATCACCCATTTCGAGCCGTGGATGGCGCTCTCCTTCTCGGAAGGTTCGATCGGCGGCGACATCGAACGGGTCAACGTCCGGGAGCTCGGCGCCTTCTACGGTGCCAGCGCCAGGGAGGTGCCGGTGGAGACCGGCGACGGCGACGTCTTCCCCGAGCCCACCGGCTCCAACGGCATCGCCATCGCGCCCAAGGACACCCGCGACCACCACGCACTCCTCTGGATCAACCCGCACACCTCCTTCTACTTCCGCTCCGAGCTCCAGATGTCGAGCGACCAGGGGCTCGATGCCTATGGCGCGGTGACCTGGGGGCAGTTCTTCGTCTACCAGGGGTTCAACCCGACCGCCGGGTGGATGCACACCTCGACCGGGGCTGACAACATCGACGAGTTCCTGGAGACGGTCACCGAGAAGAACGGGCACTGGTACTACCGTCACGGCGGGAAGGAGTATCTGGTGCGGACCCGAAGCGTCACGGTGCCCTACCGCACCACCTCAGGGACGGCCCGAAAGGAGTTCACCGTCTACTACACTCCCCACGGCCCCGTCATCCGGAGCGACGGGGACAAGTGGGTCACGATCTCGCTGATGCAGGACCCGATCCACGCGCTGATCCAGTCGTACAGCCGCACGAAGGCAAAGGACTACGCGGCGTTCAGGGAGATCATGGATCTCCACACGAACTCGTCCAACAACACGGTCTTTGCCGACGCCGAGGGGCATATCGCCTATTTCCACTCGAACTACATCCCCCGACGGGACACGTCGTTCGACTGGACCCAGCCCGTGGACGGGAGCGATCCGCGCACCGACTATCACGGCCTGCTTTCGGTGGACCAGTCACCCAACGTCGTCGACCCTGCGAGCGGGTGGCTCTACAACTCGAACAACTGGCCCTGGTCGGCGGCGGGGCCGAGCAGCCCCAGGCGGAAGGATTACCCGAAGTACGTCGAGACCGGGACCGAGGAGTCGACCCGCGGGCGGCACGCGCTCAAGGTGTTGTCGGAGGGAAGGGATTTCACGATGGAGTCGCTCCGAGCGGCGGCTTTCGACAGCTGGCTTCCGTCGTTCGCGCGGATGCTCCCGCCGCTCATCGCCGCCTATGACGTGCTCCCCGCGGCCGATCCGCTCAAGACGGCGCTGGCGGGTCCGATCGACACCCTGCGGCAGTGGAACGACCGGTGGGATTCGATCTCGGTGGCCACGTCGGTAGCGGTCTTCTGGGGAAACGACATCGAGCGGAAACTTTACCGCGATGCACAGGGCGCAGGAATGGGCGTCGAGACGTACGTCATCGAACGGGCCACGCCGGTGCAGCTCCTGCAGTCCCTGTCCGCGGCCACGGCGCGCCTCACCACCGACTTCGGCACGTGGCAGACCCCGTGGGGGACGATCAACCGCTTCCAACGGATCAACGACAGCATTGCCCCGTTGTTCGACGATGCGGGTCCGAGCATCGCCGTGCCATTCACGTCGTCGCAGTGGGGGTCGCTCGCCTCCTTCGGCGCTCGGCCCTATCCGAACACCAAGAAATGGTATGGCACCAGCGGGAACAGCTTCGTGGCCGTGGTGGAGTTCGGTGACAGCGTCCGAGCCCGCGCCGTGACCGCCGGCGGGGAGAGCGGTGACCCCCGCTCACCTCATTTCAACGACGAGGCGGAGCGCTACGCCACCGGGAACCTGCGGGAGGTGTACTTCTATCCCGGCCAACTCAAGGGGCACACCGAGCGAGTGTATCATCCGGGAGAGTGAGAGGTAGGAGGTGAGGGTTAGGCGAGGAAGAGGGGCCACGGGCGAGGGGCGGCACGAGGCACCAAGAAAGAAGGGCCGTCCACCGGACGGCCCTTCTTCTTCGTGCCCCTCTGTTCTGCTGCAGGCATTGGGTCGCCGCAGGCGACCCCTACTTTGCTGCTGCGAGCTCGCGGACCGACGCCGCGAGGGTCTGCACCTTGCCGGCGTCGCTGGAACCCGCGACGTCTCCGTCGATCGAGGCGGCAAGGGTGGTGAGCATCTGGCTCCGGGTGTTTCCGGAGGCCTTCGACGCCGCCGCGAGCGCCGCGCGGACCGCCGTGATGCGGGCGGCGCTCAGTCCGTTCGACCGGGCCAGCTGGTCGACATAGGCGCCCGAGAGGGCAAAGCTCGCCGGCCACCAGAGCTTCGGCTGCCCCTGGGTGTTGAAGTAATCAAGATGCACGCTCTTGGCGGCGTCGAGCTCGTTCTTCGACAGCAAGCCGCTCGGCTGGAGCGCCAGCACGTCGAGCCCGCGCGCGATCTCGGAGCTCACGATGACGCCGTTGTACCAGTACGCCGACCAGGTGCCCGCGCCCACCATGTGGGTGGAATCGACCGGCCCGCGGTCGAAGAAGGCGATCTCCTTCGGGTGCTTCGCGTCGGTCCAGTCGAACACCGACACGCCGCCCTGATACCACGACTGCACCATCACGTCGCGGCCCGGGACCGGGATGAGCGAGCCGTTGTGCGCCACGCAGTTCTCTTCCTCGGTCTGCGGAGCGGGCATCTTGTAGTAGCTCTGGAACGTCATCTTGTCGTCGGCGAGGGTGAAGATCGCGTCGGCGCCCCACTCCTTCGGGTCGGTGGCACGGCACTTCGGCGCGCCGCCGCCGCCCCACTCGTCGGAGAAGAGGACCTTGGTGCCGTCGTTGTTGAACGTCGCCGAATGCCAGTAGGAGAAGTTCGAATCGGACACCGCGTCGACACGCACCGGATGCGCCGGATCGCGGATGTCGAGGAGCAGGCCGTACCCTTCGCACGCGCCGCCGGCCAGCCCGATCGCCGGATAGACGGTGATGTCGTGGCACTGGGTCGGACCCGGCTTGGGGCCATTCCCGTTCGCGTTGGCGCGCCGCCCCATCATCTTCGCGATCATCGCGGGCAGGGCATCACGGAGCGTCGTGCTGTCGGCGCCGGTCGGCGCGCCGGTGCCGTTGCGGGCCTTCACCAGGCTGTCGAGCATCCGGTTCGCGAAGCCGTTGGGCAATACCATCTGCTGACCGGAGATCTCGATGATGAAGGCGCCGCGCGCCTTCGCGGCGGCGATGTCGGCGATGTCGGCCGGGGCCGCACCGTGCGTCGGCGGGGCGACAAGGTCGTTGAAGATCCGGGGCGAGCTCACGATCGCGGCCTGCTCCGGATGGGCCAGTGGCACCTTGATCACTTCGATGCGGAAGAGCGCGGTGCTCGCATCTTCATCAGGTGCCCCGCTGGAACACCCGGCCAGTTCGTTCGGGGAACGTACCGGCGCCGAACCCGAGATGTAGACGTACACGTTGTTCGGGTCCTTCGGGTCCACCAGCAGCGTGTGGGTGTGCGAGCCTCGGCAGGTCTGCACGTTGCCGACGTACTTCGGGTTGGCGAGGTCGCTGATGTCGAAGATCCTGAGTCCACGGAGCCGCATATTGCTCACCGTGTCCTTCACGCCTTCCGAACCGCAGTCGATGCGCCCGCCGAGCCCCTCACCGGAGACGAAGAGCAGGTTCTTGTACACCGACACGTCGCTCTGCGAGGCGGGACAGAAGTAAGCCGTCTCAAGCCGCGGGTGCACCGGATCGGAGATGTCCCAGATCTGGTAGCCGTTGTAGCTCCCCTGGATGGCGTACTTGCCGAAGAACGCCAGGTCGGAGTTGGTGGCGCCGGCGAACTTCTCCGACGGCCGGGTATTGGAGAGCAGTTGCATGTTCCAGGTGGCCTGACCGGCATCCCAGAGGCCGGCCTTCAGCCCGACGCGGGGATCAGGGTTGGGCGCAGTGGTCGACATGTCGTACGTCGGCGCAGGCATGCTGCTCCCCGCCATCGTGCCCGAGTGGGCACAGCCGCCCACCGCGAGCAACCCCGCGGCGAGCAGCGACAGCGACGTCGAGGCGGTGGGCCGCCGGACGCGACTACGGACCAGGTACTCGGATGCCATTGGGATTTCCTCAGACGGGACGAAGTGGGACTCGGAATGATGTGTCATTCAGGGATCTTGGACAGCGGGATGCCGAGCTCGAGCGAGGTGCGCAGCCGCTGCATCCTGGCGATCTCGGTCGCCTGGTCGACGTTGATGTTCGAGGCGAGCTTGAACGTCAGTTCATCCTCCGCCGCCCCATAGGAGGCGAAGAGGTCCTTCACCATCGAGATCGCGCCGGTGTGGTGCTGGATCATATAGGTCAGGAACAGCCGGTCGAAATCGGGGCCGCGGGCCTGGTCGAGCGAGTCCATCTGGGCGCCGGTCAGCATCCCCGGCATCAACGCCATGTCCATCGACGACCCCATCGGCATCGTCATCGCGACCGTGTCGGGTACCGGCACCGGTTGGTTCCGGTCCTGCAGCCACCCCTGCATGATCCAGATCTCATCGCGCTGGGCGTTGATGATGCGGGCACAGAGCGTCCGCACCGACGGACTGGCCCCGTGGGACGGCGCCCACTTGGCCATGATGATTGCCTGAGCATGATGGGCGATCATCCCGGTCATGAAATCGATGTCGGCCTTGGTATAGGGATGCTGCAAGCTGTCGGTCCGGGCCCGCGCGATGGCGGCCGCCTCGCCCTGGGCCGCCGGGGAGGGGGTCGGGGCCGGGCGCATCGATTGGCGGCCGGCGCCGCCGCAGGCCGCAACAACCAGGATCAACGAGGATGCGAGCGTCGCCGCCGAGACCCGGCGTCGAATGATGGCTGTCATATCAGGGTTCTCCTCGGGCTCGGCGTCGGCCGGACCGGGCATCGTTCAGTGGGAAGTGTATGGTAGCACCCCGGACCGAGGCCGCAAGCGGATGGGCGGAACTCGCCAGCCAGAGTGACGTACGGCCGCTCGTTGAAGTTTCATTCTGCACCTGAGGGCCGCTGTCCGCTCGATAGAACGATGCCCCCGGGGCTAGCCGAAGCCCCGTCGGCGCGCGAGCTTGGATGCCATGGACAAGCGCGCATTCATCCGGAGCCTGGGCGGCGGCCTCGCGGCGGTCGCCTTCGGTGACCGACTGTGGGCCAGGTACGCCGACGTTCCCGCGCCTGCGCTCGCGAGGGACGAGGATTTCTGGGCCACCGTCCGCGGCCAGTACCGCCTCACCAGCGACTACATCAACCTGGAGAACGGCTACTACGCGATGCAGTCCCAGCCGGTGCTGGAGGCGTTCATCGGCCGGGTACGGGAGCTCAATTTCCGCGCCTCACGCTACCTTCGCACCGACCAGTTCAAGGACAAGGACGCCGTCCGCGACCGATTGGCCGCCTTGGGCGGGTGTGCGCCCGAAGAGTTGATCATCACCCGGAACACCACCGAGTCGCTCGATACGGTCATCTCGGGCTTCGACTGGAAGCCGGGGGACGAGGCGGTGATGGCGGCGCAGGATTACGGCGCGATGCTCGACATGTTCGCCCTGCAGGCCCGCCGCCACGGCCTGGTCACCCGGACCGTCTCGCTGCCGCTGGACCCGGCGTCGGACGAGGAGATCGTCCGACTCTACGAGAGTGCCATCACCCCGAAGACCCGCCTCCTGATGGTCTGCCAGATGGTCAACATCACCGGTCAGATCCTTCCGGTGGCCAAGGTGGCCGACATGGCGCACCGCCACGGGGTCCAGGTGATGGTGGACGGCGCCCACACCTTTGCGCAATTGGACTTCAGGATCCCCGACCTCCACGGCGATTACTTCGGCACCTCCCTCCACAAATGGCTTGGCGCCCCGCTCGGTGCCGGGCTCCTCTGGGTGCGGCGTGACCGCATCGGCCCGCTCTGGCCCATCTTCGCCAACTCCGGCGTCACCGACGAGCAGATCGCCAAGCTCAACCACACCGGCACCCATCCCTGCCACACCGACCTCGCCATCAACGACGCCATCGACTATCACCAGGGGATCGGGATCGAGCGGAAGGAAGCGCGGCTCCGGTTCCTCCAGCACTACTGGACCGACCGGGTGCGGGGCGTCCCCGGGATCGTCGTGAATACCCCGACGGATCCGGCGCGCTCCTGCGCCATCGCCAATGTGGGGGTCACGAAGCTCACGCCGGCCGAACTCGCGACGGCGCTCTTCGACCGATACAAGGTGTGGACCGTGGCCATCGATTCCGCCGGCGTACGCGGCACCCGGGTCACGCCGCAGCTGTTCACCTCGACCGCCGAGCTCGATGTCCTGGTGCGGGCGCTCAAGGAGCTGGCGGCGTAACCCGACCCCAGGGCGTCAGGGCGCCGGCAGCGGCCGTCATCGAGGCGTCATCTTCCGGTGGCTATCTATCGCGCCCGCGGTCCCATCCGAATCCAGAGGATCCCATGCAGCGAAGGCTCATCATCATCGGCGCGCTCATCGCCCTGATCGGCGCCGGTGCGCCTCGCGCCGTCGAGGCGCAGGCGTTCAAGGTCCAGAGATACAGCGTCGGAGGAGAGGGCGGCACCGACTACCTGACCGCCGAGCCGGGGACCGGACGGGTCTTCGTCTCCCGCAGCACCCACGTGATGGTGGTGGATGGTGCCACCGGCAAGGTCCTGGGCGATATCCCCGGTACGAACCGGAACCACGGCATCGCCCTGGCGGAGAAGGATGGCCATGGATTCATCACCAGCGGCGGCGATTCCATCGTAGTGATGTTCGACCTCAAGTCATTGGCGGTGCTCCGCCGGATCCCGGTCGCGACGGGCGGCCTCGACGGAATCATGTACGATGATTACTCCGATCGCATCATCCTCACCAGCCACAGCCGCCCGGTGGGCACCGCGGTCGCCCTCGACGCGAAGACCGGCGACATCCTCGGCACCGCCCAGCTCGACGACGACGGCCCCGAAGGGGCCGCGAGCGACGGCAAGGGGAAGATCTACGTCAATCTCGAGGGGAAGAGCGAGATGCAGGTGCTCGACGTGAAAACGATGAAGGTCCTGGCGACCTGGT
This sequence comes from Gemmatimonadales bacterium, assembly GCA_035693225.1. GTDB lineage: Bacteria > Gemmatimonadota > Gemmatimonadetes > Gemmatimonadales > GWC2-71-9 > CAMLHU01. Next base: position 9,395 of record DASSGV010000063.1, read on the forward strand.
CGCTGGCCCCCTGCGACGGTCCGACCGGCATCGCGTATGATCGAGCCACCGACCGGGTGTTCTCGGGGTGCGGCAAGACCTCGACCGTGGTCGACGCCACGACGGGTAAGGTGGTGGCCACCATCCCGAACGGCGACGGCGTCGACGCGCTCGGCTGGGACCCGTCGGAGAAACTCATCTACATCCCCGCCGGACGGGACAGCAACGTCACCGTGGTCCACGAAGACTCCCCCGACAAGTACTCCGTCGTGGCAACCGTCCCGACGATGCGGGGCGCCAAGACCATCGCGGTGGACCCGATGCGGCACGTCGCCTACCTCTTCCAGCCCGAGTATGGTCCGCCGCCGGCCGGCACCCCCGCTCCCCAGCCGGGGCAGCGCTTCCGCGGCCCGCGCGGACCGATCATCGGGACCTGGTTCTTTGCGATCAGGCATTGAAAGCGGGGGAAAGCGAAGGAAGGCGGAGGAAAGCGGGGGAAGGCGGGGGAAGGTGAAAAAGGTGAGCGGGCCGTCATTCGAGGTTGGGGTGGCGGCCCGATCACTTTCTATGCTCCCCCTCTCCCGCACTTTTCCTCACCCCCCGACCCCCTCTCCACGTTCGTGGAGAGGGGGGGCTTCCCGGGACGAACGCTCCACCGTTCACCCGCAAAAAACTCTGGGACAAGGGCGCAGGGTCCATCGGCACAGGGAGCCCTCCGTGCCTCCGTCTTTTCTCCGTGTACTCCGTGTATCGGGAAGTTGCGAAGCCTGAGCTGCCACCAAGGTTTGCCAGGGAGGGCGGAGCTCGGGCGGCGCGGAGCAGGTCCCTTCCCTCGCTGCACTCGGGACAGGCTGCTCCGCTCGGGATGACAGTTCCAGGCGGAAAGGGTCGGGGGGTGAGGGTTCAGATCGCGGCCGCAGAGAGAGGGGGTTGGGGGTGAGGAAGAGCCGAGAGGCGTTGGGGGCGAGGACCAGGTCAGGGAGAGGGGGACAGGAGGTGAGGTAGAACGTCGATCGGAGTACTCGTTTCCCGAAGCAGGAGCCCCTCCGTTCACCCACAAGAACATCTCTCGAACAGGGGGAGGGAGTCGGTCGACGCACGGTGCTCTCCGTGCCTACATCTTTTCTCCGTGTACGCCGTGTATCGGGAAGTTGCGAAGCCTGAACCGCCGCCAATGCTTGCCAGGGAGGGCGGAGCTCGGGCGGCGCAGGCGCCGCCCCCGCATCGCCCGGATGTTCCGCCGGTGCAACATGCAACCTTTTTCCCGGCCCGGCCGTCTAGGGGGAAGTCCTTCCATAGACCCAGCTTCCTCCGATCCGGGCGCCGCAATGCGACAGATCAAGTACGCTTTTCGCACCCTCTTCAAGACCCCGTTCGTCACCACGGTCGCGGTCCTCTCGCTGGCGCTCGGCATCGGCGCCAACTCCGCGATCTTCTCCCTCTTCGACCAGATGCTGCTGCAGCCCCTCCCGGTCCCGCACCCGGACGAGTTGGTGAACCTGGGCGCCCCGGGCCCCAAGCCAGGATCGCAATCATGCAGCCAGGCGGGGGACTGCGACGTCGTCTTCAGTTACCCGATGTTCCGCGACCTGGAGAAGTCCCAGACGGTCCTGACGGGGCTCGCCGCTCACGTCGGCTTCGGCGCCAACCTCTCCTACAAGAACCAGCCCGTCACCGCGGACGCGATGCTGGTCTCGGGCTCCTACTTCCCGACCCTCGAACTCCACCCGGCGACCGGGCGCCTCCTCGACCAGTCCGACGATCAGGGCATCGGCGGCAACTTCGTCACGGTCCTCGGCTACGACTTCTGGAAGGCGAAGCTCGGCGGCGACCCCTCGGTCGTGGGTCAGCAGATCCTGGTCAACGGGAAATCCCTGACGATCGTCGGGATCGCCCCGAAGGGGTTCGATGGGACCACCCTCGGCACCCAGCCGGCGGTGTACGTCCCGATCTCGATGCGGGCGCAGATGATCCAGGGGTGGATCGGATTCGAGCGGCGCGACAGCTACTGGGCCTATCTCTTCGGACGCCGGAAGCCCGGCGTGTCGATCGCGCAGGTGCGCTCGGCGCTCAACACCCTCTACGCACCGATCATCAACGACATCGAGGCACCGCTCCAGAAGGGGATGAGTGACAAGCGGCTGGCGGAGTTCCGGGAGAAGAAGATCCTGGTCGAACCCGGGGCGATGGGACAGAGCTACATGCACACCAAGTCGAAGACCCCCCTGTGGATGCTCTTCGGCGTCACCCTCACGGTACTGCTCATCGCCTGCGCGAACATCGCCAACCTCCTTCTGGCCCGCGGCGCCAGCCGTTCGGGCGAGATGGGCGTCCGGCTGGCCCTCGGTGCCACCCGGGCCCGGCTGATGACCCAGCTCCTGATCGAATCGGTGCTGCTGGCGCTGATGGGCGGCGTCGCCAGCCTGGTGGTGGCGCAGTGGACGCTCAACGGGATCGCGGCCCTCCTTCCGTCGGAAGTGTCGCAGACCATGAGCTTCACGCTGCAGCCCGCCGTCGTGCTGTTCGCCGCGGCGGTATCAGTGGGCACCGGGCTCCTCTTCGGGATGTTCCCGGCGCTCCATAGCACCCGCTCCGACCTGGTGACCACGATCCGTTCCAACACCGGCCAGATGTCCACCCACCGCGGCGCCGCCCGCTTCCGCGCCACGCTCGTGACGGTGCAGATCGCCCTCGCCACCGCGCTCCTCGTCTCGGCCGGACTCTTCCTCAAGAGCCTGGCCAACGTGTCCCACGTGGATCTCGGCGTGAAGATCGACAACATCGCGACCTTCGGGATCTCCCCCGACCGGAGCGGCTACGATACCCTGCGCGCCGCCGGGCTGTTCGAGCGAGTGCAGCAGGAGTTCGCCTCCACGCCCGGCGTCACCGGGGTCACGGCCTCCCTGGTCCCGCTCCTCGCCGGGAGCAACTGGGGGACCGACGTCCGGGTACAGGGATTTGCCGAGGGGCCGGACATCGACAACAACTCCCGCTACAACGAAGTCGGGGACGGCTACTTCGGCGTCCTCGGTGTGTCCCTGCTGGCCGGACGCGACTTCACCCTGGCCGACCGGGTGGGCTCCGGCAAGGTGGCCATCGTGAACCAGGCGTTCGCCAAGAAGTTCAACCTCGGGAAGGACGTGGTCGGGAAGTACATGTCCACCAACACCGGACACGGCGGTCCGCTCGACATCCAGATCATCGGGCTCGTTCCGGACATCAAGTACAGCGAAGTGAAGGACACGGTGCCGCCCGTCTTCTACACCCCCTGGCGGCAGGACGCGGGCGTCGGCTCGATGAGCTTCTACATCCGCACTCCGGCGCCATCATCCGCGATCCTCCACACCATTCCGGAAGTGATGAAGCGGATCGACGCCGGCATCCCGGTCGAGGACCTGCGGACGATGCCCGAGCAGATCACCCAGAACATCTCCCTCGACCGGATGCTCTCGATCCTCGCCGCCGCGTTCGCCGCGCTCGCGACCCTGCTCGCCGGGGTCGGACTGTACGGCGTGCTCTCCTACACCGTGGCGCAGCGCACCCGCGAGATCGGCGTGCGGATGGCGCTCGGCGCCGACGCCCGGCGGGTGCGGGTGATGGTCCTGCGCCAGGTCGGCGCGATGATGGCGATCGGCGGGGTGATCGGCGCGGCCGTGGCGCTCGGGATCGGGAGGGCCGCCGCCTCACTCCTCTATGGGCTCAAGGGTCACGATCCGGTCGTGTTCGCACTCTCGATCGTGGTGCTGGCGCTGGTCGCCGGGGCGGCCGGATACGTCCCCGCCCTCCGCGCCTCCCAGGTGGACCCGATGCACGCGCTGCGGTACGAATAGCGATACCTTGGGCGATGCGCCTGGTCGCCTGGAACTGCTGCGCCGGACCGCTCGACACGAAGCTCGCCGCGGTGTCAGCCCTCAAGGCCGACATCGCGGTCGTGTCCGAGAGCCCCAGGCTTCCCCAGCAGACCCCGCGCCAGCGCTGGTTCGGCAACGACCCACGTCGTGGGGTGGCGGTCCTCGCCTCGTCCCGCTTCACGCTGACCGCTGTCCGGCTCCGTACTCCCCTCCCCCGCTGGGTGATCCCGATCCACGTCCACGGTCCGGTCTCCTTCCTTCTATTGGCAGTCTGGGCCAAGAACGAAGGGGCTGACCGCTACGTCCGCGGCGTGGTGCGCGGCATCCGGCGCCTCCGCCGCCAGATCCGTCGCGAGCCGACGGTGGTCCTCGGCGACCTGAACTCCAACGCGATCTGGGATGACGAACATCCGCCCGGATGGAATCATTCGGGACTGGTGACCCTGCTCGGCCAGCTCGGCTTGGTGAGTGCGTACCACCACTGGCACCGGGAGGCGCACGGCGCGGAGCGGCGGCCGACCTTCTTCGAATACCGGCACGCGCACCGCCCCTATCACCTTGACTACTGCTTCCTCCCGCGCCCCTGGCTCCCCCGCCTCGACGCCGTCCGGCTCGGCCGCTTTGCCCGCTGGAAGCGCTGGAGCGATCATCTCCCTCTCACCTGCGAGGTGACGCTCCCGCCGACCGGCGCGCCACGAGCGCCCGCGCGTACGCCGCCGGTGTCCTCCCGACGAGTTCCCTGAAGTCCTTGATGAAGTGGGCCTGGTCGAAGTAGCCGAGGGAGTGGGCGAGGGCCGGCCAGCGGATCGAGTCTTCTGCCGCCACCCGCTCCACCGCTTCGAGGAGCCGGTAGCGCCGGATGACCCACTTCGGCGAGACCCCCACGTAGCGCTGGAAGAGGCGCTGGAGCGCGCGCAGCGGCACGCCGAACCGCGCCACCACGTCCTCCACCCGGGCGATGCGGCGGTCCTCCGCGATCGCACCCGCGATCCGCGCGGCAAGGAGTGCCTGCGGGTCGGAAGGAGGGACCCGCGCCAGCAGAAAGCGGTCCGCAGCCGACATCATTGCCTCGATGACCGCCGAGGGCTCGTCGCTCGCGAGTGCCTCCCGGTCGAGCGATCGGAGCTCCTTGCCGATCAGGGCGCCGGCGGCGCCGAACGCCTCGGTCAGGTTGAGCCGCCGGCCCGCGAATCGCGACGCGGGTATCCCCACGAACGGCACACAGCCGCCGGGACGGAACTTGACCCCGAACGCCTGTCCTCTTCCCGCAATGACACGGGTGAAGCGTCCGGTCGGCACGCCGTACAGCGATGATCGCCCCCGCTCGGTCACCCACTGACACGACGGATGCGGCAGCGTCTCCGCCAGGTGCTGCATGCCGGCCGGAAGACTCCACTGCACCACCCAGTAGTGCTCGATGAGGGGACGGAGCGCCGCCGCCGGGAGCTTCCGGAAGTGACCCGGCACCGGGACTCCGCGCGGAACGTTGAGGATCCCGCGGGGCGCGGGGGCCGGTTCCCTGTCCATCGTCCTCCCGCATGAGCGCGTCGCGTTCCTACTATATCTCCGGGAGCCGGCGGAGTATCGTGAACCTGTGACCGTCACCCAGCACCATCCACCAGGACCTTCGATGACCACCCGCGCCGCCGGCCCCTTCGACGTGAAGCTCGCCCCCCTCGATCCGTACAACAAGGACGCCGAGGCCTCCCTCTCCCGGATGTCGATCGACAAGGAGTTCCGGGGCGACCTTGCCGCCACGAGCCGGGGCGAGATGCTGGCCGTCGGCACCGCGATCAGGGGCTCCGCCGGTTACGTTGCGGTGGAGCGGGTGACGGGGGCCCTGCACGGGAAACGCGGTACCTTTGCGCTCCAGCACAACGCCACGATGGACCGGGGCGTGCCGGCACTCAACATCATCGTGGTCCCCGACTCGGGCACCGGGGAGCTCGAAGGGCTGAGCGGAGGGATGAACATCATCATCGCCGAGGGCGGGAAGCACTCCTATGAGTTCGACTACGACATCGCGAAGCTCGGCTGAACGGATCGCGGCGTTCCGGGACCTGCACCGGAGCGGCTGCTTCGTCTCTCCCAATCCGTGGGATCCCGGCAGTGCCCGGCTTCTCGCGCAGATGGGCTTCAAGGCGCTGGCGACCACGAGCTCCGGCTTTGCCTGGTCGGTGGGGCGTTCCGACAACCATGTGACCCTCGAGCAGGCACTCGAGCACTGCCGCACGATGGCCGGGGTGGTGGAGCTCCCGGTCAGCGCCGACTTCGAGGGAGGATTTGCCGTCGACCCCGCCCAGGTGGCGGTCAACGTGGTGCGCGCTGCGGAGACCGGGATCGCGGGGCTCTCGGTCGAAGACTCGACCGGCGATCCGGCGCGCCCGCTCCACGATTACGACCTGGCCGTCGAACGGATCCGCGCCGCCCGGCGGGCCCTCACGGCGAGCGGGACCGGCCTCCTCCTCACCGCCCGCACCGAGGGGTTCATCGTCGGCCGCCCCGACCTCGCGGAGACGGTGCGGCGGCTTGCCGCATTTGCCGAGGCAGGGGCCGACTGCCTCTTTGCGCCAGGCATCCGCACCGATGGGGAGATCACCGCCGTGGTGCGCGCCGTGGCGCCGAGACCGGTCAACCTCCTCGTGGGGAACGGCTTCATTTCCCTGGCCCGCGCCGAAGCGCTCGGCGTGCGGCGGATCAGCGTGGGTGGGGCGCTCGCGCGGGTGGCGTGGGGCGCCTTTCTCGGCGCCGCGGAGGGGATCGCCGGGAGCGGGACCTTCACAAGGCTCGACGGCGCGGTCCCCTTTGCCCGGATCGACGGAGCGTTCGCGCCGCCGGGGGGCCCACCCGCTTAACTTTGCGGCGATGACCGCCGCCGACCTTCCGCCTTCCGACGCCGACCTGATCGCCCGCGCGCGCGCGGCCACGAAGCTCCTCGAGGAGATCATTGCCGACCGGGGACTCCTTGCCACGCTCCCGCGCGAGGAGTACCAGCGCTTCCTCGCCGCGGTGGAGCTGGTGTACCACCCCGACATCACCGCCCGCCGGCGCCTGGTGAAGGCCACCACCCGCCAGCGCAAGGCCGAGAAGACCCGACGCGAGGAGGCGATGCTCCACCAGACGGGGATCCGCGAGCTTCGGCGGAAACCGGTCTTCACCACGCCCAACTATTTCCCGCCCACCGACTTTGCCCAGCAGGACGTCTCCGGCGAGCCCGACTTTCGCGAGGCGCTCGAACCGCAGCACTGCTACATCTGCAAGCAGGACTTCACCCAGCTGCACCATTTCTACGATCAGCTCTGCCCCAGCTGCGCGGAGTTCAATTTCCAGAAACGCACCGAGCTGGCCGACTTGAAAGGACGGGTGGCCCTCCTCACCGGCGGCCGGGTCAAGATCGGGTATCAGGCGGGACTCAAACTCCTGCGGTGCGGCGCCACCCTCATCGTCACCACCCGATTCCCGCGTGATTCGGCGGCGCGCTACGCCCGGGAGCCTGATTTTGCCGACTGGGGCGACCGGCTCCAGGTCTTCGGGCTCGACCTCCGGCACACGCCGAGCGTGGAAGCGTTCTGCCATCATCTGCTCTCGACGCGGGACCGGCTCGACTTCATCATCAACAACGCCTGCCAGACCGTACGGCGTCCTCCGGACTTCTACGCCCATATGATGGAGCACGAGCGGGCGGCGCTGCACGATCTCCCGCCGGAGACGCGCAGCCTCCTCGGCGCCTACGAAGGGCTCCGTGGCTACCGGATGCTCCCCGAAGGGGGCGGCCACGCCCTCGCCGCTCCCGACGGCACCGACATCGCGGGATTGACGCACGCGGCGGAGCTCTCGCAGGTGCCGCTCCTGCCGGAAGAGCGGGAGGCGCAACAGGGACTCTTCCCCGAGGGAAGGCTCGACCAGGACCTGCAGCAGGTGGACCTGCGGGGCAGGAACTCCTGGCGCCTGTTGCTGGCGGAGGTGTCGTCGGTGGAACTGCTGGAGGTGCAACTGGTCAACGCCGTGGCGCCCTTCGTGCTGAACGCGCGCTTGAAGCCGCTGATGCTCACGACACCCGACCGCGACAAGCACATCGTCAACGTGTCCGCGGTGGAGGGACAGTTCTACCGGAACTTCAAGACCACCCGCCATCCGCACACCAACATGGCCAAGGCGGCGCTCAACATGATGACGCGCACCGCCGCCACCGATTACCACGCCGACGGGATCCACATGAACAGCGTGGACACCGGATGGGTCACCGACGAGGATCCCGCCGAGATCGCAGCGCGGAAGGTGGCGGAGCACCGGTTCCATCCGCCGCTCGACATCGTGGACGGCGCGGCGCGGATCGTGGATCCGATCATCGCCGGGCACAACAGCGGTGAGCACATCTGGGGACAGTTCCTGAAGGATTACCGCCCGACGGACTGGTAGCCCCGATGAGCCGAGTAGCGGGGTCGTTGGACGGATAGTCCGGGGCGTCAGCCCCGATGAGCCGAGTGGCGGCGTGAGCCGCCGAACCATTGTCCGATAACTTCGGTGACTCGCACCGCGACGGCGATCACGGATCCTTCGGCGGCTGACGCCGCCACTCGGCTCAGGCGTCCTCACGGACGCACGCGCTTTTTCGCCTCATCCTTGCACGGCCTTGATGATGATCCAGGGCGCCCGGCACCCCAAACCGGAGCCATGTGGCATCGTCTCTACTTTCATCTCGTCTGGACGACGAGGTTCCGTGAACCGTCACTCGATCGGGCCTGCGCCGAGATGCTCTCGCGATTCCTGCGCACCGTGGCCGCTCGCTACCGGGCCCGGATATTGGAGATCGGGGCGACCCGGACCCATGTACACGTCCTGCTGTCCGGGCACCCCCAAACCGACTTCCCGAAGCTGATCCAGCACCTGAAGGGCGGAAGCTCGACGCTCTGGAACAAAAGTCATGCGGCGCCGGCAGGATGGAGACTCCGGTGGGCCGACGGATATGGGCTCTCCACCGTCGGATGGCGACAGGTAGCCACAATACGGGCCTATCTGCGGGACCAGCCCCGGCACCATCCAGATGAGGCCATCGAAGGATGGGCGGGCGACCGGCCAACGGAGGAGTTCCTCCGCTGAACGCCGAATGCGTTCCTGGAATCTCGACGTTCGCGCCGGGCATCGGCCCCAGCGGGCCGAGTGGCGGGGTCGGCCATATCGGATGCAACTTTGAGGTCACGCCCGGGCCATGGACGGCCCATCCCCATTCTCACCGGGATCCATCGTGAAACTGCCCAAGTCGAGCCTGGCTCTTCTCATTCTTGCGCCGGTGGTGGTGGTGGGCCTGACGCTCATCTACTCCCATCGTGCGGGCGACTTCGCCGGGTACCTCTCCGTGGGCGACCTGGGCCTGCAAGGGCGCGACATCTATCGCGACGCCGTGCCGGGCACCAACACCTGGCCCCCGCTCTTCGGACTGGCCTGCATCCCGCTCGCGCTGCTCTCGCACCTCTCCCTGCGGGGAACCCGCATCCTCTGGCTCCTCTTCAACTGGGGCGCCCTGGCGTTCGCGATCGCCCTGTGCGTGCGGCTGGTGTACGACCGCCCGTTGGGCATCCGCGGGGTCGGGGCCGGGAACGATCGCCCCCTCGATGCCGCGAGCGGCGCCGTGCTGGTGCCGCTCCTCATCTGTGCGCTCTGGGTGCTCAGCAACTTCGAGCACCTCCAGGTGAACATCTTCATCTTCGCGCTGGCGCTCGCCGGCCTCGCACTCCACCGCAGCGGACGGGACGGCGCCGGCGGCGCGGTGATCGGCCTGGCGGCGGCGCTCAAGGTGATGCCCGTCCTGTTCGTTCCGTACTTCGTCTGGCGCCGGCGTTGGCGTGCGGCCGCGTCCACCGCCGTTGCGACGGTGGCCTGGTCGCTGGTCCCGCTCGTGGCCTACGGACCCGCGAAGTACCTCGACCAGCTGCGGGCCTGGCACGAGGCGCTGAGCGCCGGCTGGCCGGTGGGGAAGATGAACCTCTCGGTGTACGCCATGATCGACCGCGCCGTGGGGCACGGGATCGTGCCGTTCAGCGTGGCGGGGTTCGACGCACTGGACCCCTCCGGCGCGCCGGCGGTCCGGTGGCTGATGCTCGCACTCCTCGCCATCGTGACACTGCTGGCGTGTGCCCTCTTCCGGGGGGCATACGATCCGCGCGCCCGGCGGACGGTGGCCGAATGGAGCGTGGTCCTCCTGGTCGGCGCTCTCTTCGGTACTGTCACGTGGAAAGCGTACCTCGTGGTGCTGCTCCTGCCGATGATCCTCTTCGTCGCGACCTGGCGTGATCCGGCGGTGACGGCGGCCTTCCGCGGGCGGCTTCGGATGCTGTGCTGGCTCTCCTTCGCGCTCGGGATGGCCACCGCGACGGACCTCGTCGGCCGGTCGCTCTCGGGCCGGCTCGAGATGGGGTCGCTGCAGACGTGGATGGCCCTCCTGGTCCTCGGCACCGCGTTCTGGTATCGCGGCAGGATCGGCGCCAACTCCCCCGCCTGACAGCTGCGACCTGAGACTTTCGGGCGACGCGCACGGCCACTACCATCCAGAGGAGTGGCCCGCAGCGCATCCGCGCCCGATCGGAAGGCGACCAGCCCTTGAGCACCCCGACACCCCTTCACCATCCGGCACCGAGCACCCCGTGAGCTCCCGCGATCGGCTGCCGCTCTCACTGGTGGCGGATTATCTCGCCAACCTGGTCGTCATCGCCGGCCGACTGGAACACCAGGTCGCGCTCCTCGCGGACCGACCCGCTGAGGCGGCGGTCGAGATCCGGCGCGTGGCCCACCAGCTCCGCGGGTCCGGCGGCGCGTACGGGTATCCGAAGGTGACCCAGCTCGCCGGGGACGTCGAGGATGCGACACCCGAAGCGCTCGCGATCGCGACGACGCGACTCGTGACCCTGCTCCGGTCGCAGGTGCTGGGCCACCGGGTCCTGGTCGTCGACGACGATCCGACGATGGCACAGGTATTTGCCGCGCTGGTGCCCGATGGCGAGTACAACGCCGAGATCGCGGGCACCGCCGCCGAGGCAGACGCCCGGATCCGCTCCGAACACTTCGACCTGGTGCTGCTCGACCTCTTCCTCCCTGACGAGGACGGTCGACGGCTCCTGGCCCGCTGGCGCGCCGCCCCGGACACCGCGACGCTCCCCGTGTTCGTGTTGAGCGCCCAACTTGGCATCGACGTGAAGACGGAGTGCTTCGCCCTCGGCGCCGACGCCTATTTCGAGAAGCCGATCGAGCCGGCGATGGTCGCCGCGGCGGTGGCCAGCCGACTGGCACGCGATGCGCCGCACAACCTCACGCCGCTCCCGGCCCGGCCCGGCGCGGTCACGGTGCCCGCCGGACCGATCGCATCGGCGCGGGTGCTGTTGGCGGAGGACGATCCGCTCATCGCCGACATCGTCATCCATCGACTCGGCCAGGCGGGCCACCAGGTGACCCACGTGCGCGATGGCGCGGCGGCGATCGCCGCGATCAGGGCGCAGCGACCCCAGCTCCTGATCCTCGACATCAGGATGCCGGAGATGGACGGGCTCCAGGTGCTGCGGCAGATCCGGACGGAACTGGCCGCACCCCGACTTCCGGTCATCATCGTCACGGCGCTCAGCGACGAGGAGGACATCGTGCGGGGCTTCAGCCTCGGCGCCGACGACTACATCGTGAAGCCCTTCTCGCCCGCCGAGCTCACCGAGCGGGTCGAGCGGCGGCTGCGCGGCCAGTGACGCCGGGCCCGATCAGAACGCGTGAGCACCCTCCTGCCCGACCCCAGGACCCCCATGGAATTCGGCATCTATACCTTCGGCGAGACGACACCCGACGCTCGCGGGAACACCATCAGCACCGCGGAGCGGCTCCGCGACCTGCTCGAGGAGGTGGAGCTCGCCGACCAGGTGGGGCTCGACGTCTTCGGCGTGGGCGAGCACCATCGCGCTGACTACTCCGTCTCGGTGCCCACGGTGGTCCTGGCCGCCGCCGCCGCGCGCACCCGACGGATCCGGCTCACCAGCGCGGTGACCGTCCTGAGCTCGGACGATCCGGTGCGGGTGTTCCAGGACTTCGCGACCCTGGACCTCCTCTCCGGAGGGCGGGCCGAGATCATGGCCGGACGAGGATCGTTCACCGAGTCGTTCCCCCTCTTCGGATACGACCTCAACGACTACGATGACCTCTTCTCCGAAAAGCTCGACCTGCTGCTCCAGCTGCGGCAATCCCCGCGCGTCACCTGGTCCGGGCACCACCGGGCACCGCTCCGCGACCAACCCGTCTTTCCTCGCCCGCTCCAGCAGCCGCTGCCCGTCTGGATCGCGGTCGGTGGCACCCCCCGGTCAGTGGTCCGCGCCGGCACGCTCGGCCTCCCGATGGCGCTCGCGATCATCGGAGGGCAGCCGGCCCGCTTTGCACCGCTGGTCGAGCTCTATCGCGCCGCCGGGGCGGAGGCCGGGCACGACCCCGCAACGCTCAAGGTCGGGATCAACTCCCACGGCTACATCGCCGAAGACTCGCAGCAGGCCGCCGACGAGGCGTTCCCGCCATATCTCGACACGATGGGCCGGATCGGACGGGAACGCGGGTGGCCGCCACCGACCCGAGAGCAGTTCGAACGGGAACGGGCCCCGGGTGGTGCACTCCTGGTCGGGAGTCCGCAGCAGGTCATCGACAAGCTGCTCACCGAACACGGGCTCTTCCGGAACGAACGCTTCCTGCTGCAGTTCAGCGTCGGCACGATGCCGCATCACCTGATCCTCCGGTCGATCGAGCTCTTCGGCACGGTGGTGGTCCCCGCGGTGCGGAAGGCGCTGACCGAGGCGCCGTGACCGCGGGGTTGCCCCGGCACCGTCGGGCTGGTAACTCCATTCTTCACCACGGACGGACCGGCCGACTGACGAAGGTCGCGGGAAACCTTCCCGCGGCAACGCCGTCGGGACCGATCACCGACCCCTATCTCGGAGCATTTCAATGCATCGCGCCACGCTCCTGTTCCTCTCCCTCGCCACCACGTCGACCGCCGCCGCCCAGGCCCCCGGCCATTTCCTTCCCGACTCCCTCGTCAATACCCAGGTCTTTCCCCATAACACACCGGTCTCCCAGGTCGTCAGCACGATGCGCGGCATCACCGCGGCGCTCGACGTGCGCTGCGATTTCTGCCACGAGGAGAAGGCCGGTCCGCCGTCCGCCGGGCTCGATTTTCCCAGCGACAAGAAGCAGACCAAGCTCATCGCCCGGCAGATGCTGCGGATGGTGGCGGAGATCAACCGGCGGGTGGACACCTTGCCGGGCCACGCCACGGGAGATCCCGTGGTCACCTGCGCCACCTGCCACCGCGGCGTGACCCTCCCGGTGCCCTTGAGCCAGTTGATGCAGGAGGCGGCGGAGCAGAGCACCGATTCGGCCGTCCGGGCGTACCGGGCCCTGCGGCAGCGCTACTATGGAAGGGCGTCGTACGATTTCGGCGAGGAGTCGCTCAATACCACGGCATCCCAGCTGGCTCGGGGAGGCAAGTTCACGGAAGCGTTGGCGATGCTCTCGTTGAATGAAGAGTCCTTTCCCACGTCGGCGGGGATCGCCGATGCCCGGGGCGACGTGCAGCTGATGAAGGGCGATACGGCGGCGGCCGTCGCCGCCTTCCGCGAGGCGGAGAAGCGCGACCCCGGCGACCGTGAAGCGAGGGGACGCCTCCACCAGCTCGGGCAGAAGCCGTGACGCGGCGGTGAGGACCTGCATCGCGCTGCTGCGGGGGGTCAACGTCGGCGGCAACCGGAAGGTCGCGATGGCCGACCTGCGGGCGCTGGCCGCCAAACTCGGCTTCTCCGACGCGGAGACGCTCCTCCAGAGCGGGAACCTCGTGTTCCGCGGCACCGCCAGGGGTCGAGAGGCGCTTGAAGCCCTCCTTGAACGGGAAGCCAGCGAGCGGCTCGGCCTCGAAACCACCTTCATGGTGCGCACGGCGGCGGAGTGGCGGGAGATCGTGGCCGCCAATCCCTTCGCCGCCGCCGCACGCGACGACCCAGGCCACCTCCTGGTATTGCTGCTCAAGGGAGCCGCGGGTCACAAGGCCGTCCAGGCGCTGCAGGCGTCCATCGCCGGCCCCGAGCGCGTGCGAGGGAACGGGACACACGTGTACATGACCTACCCGGCGGGCATCGGCACCTCCAAGGTGACCAATGCGGTGATCGAGCGACATCTCGGCACGCAGGTCACCGGCCGCAACTGGAACACCGTGCTCAAGCTCGATGCCCTCGTCCACTGACATCGTTGCCGAGTTCTACACCGCCTTCGCCCGGCGTGACCACGCCGCGATGGCGCGCTGTTATACCGTGGATGCCACCTTCTCGGACCCCGTGTTCACCGATCTCCGCGGCAACGAGGTCCGGACGATGTGGCGGATGCTCTGCGAGCGCGGCCAAGACCTGCGGATCGTCTTCCGTGACATCCACGCGCAGGAGGACGGCGCCACCGCGCGCTGGGAGGCGTGGTACACCTTCACCGGCACCGGGCGATCGGTCCACAACGTGATCGACGCCGAATTCACCTTCCGAAACGGGTTGATCGTCCACCACACCGATCGGTTCGACCTCTACCGCTGGGCCAGGCAGGCCCTGGGGCCGATGGGAGCCCTGCTCGGCTGGTCGTCCCCGATGCAGCGTGTCATCCGCCGCAACGCCCTGGCGGCGCTCACGAAGTACAGCCGACCCGCGGCACCATGACGCCGCCCGCGCGACCCGAGTTCGTCGTCGATACGAGCCGCCTCACGCTGCGCCAGCTCACGCCGGACGACGCGCCCTTCATCCTCGAGCTCGTCAACGACCCCGACTGGATCCGCTACATCGGTGACCGCGGCGTGCGCGACCTGGACGATGCCCGGCGGTACATCACCGATGGCCCGATGGCGAGCTACGACCGGCACGGATTCGGGCTCTACCTGGTGACTGTCCGCGCCGACGCGACGCCGATCGGCATCTGCGGTCTCATCCAGCGGGAGTCGCTCCCGGCGCCGGACCTGGGATTCGCATTCCTGCCGGCATTTCGCGGCGCGGGCTACGCATCCGAGGCGGCCGCGGCGATCGTGCGCCTGGCGCCCGAGATCGCGGGAGCCCGGGAGCTCTATGCCGTGGTGCAGCCCGACAATACCCGCTCCTTCGACCTTCTCGGACGTCTCGGCTTTCGTCCCGCCGGGACGACGCACCTGGTACCGGATGGGCCCGCGCTTGCGCTCCTGTCGATGTCCGTGGGCGGTGTGGCCGAGCGGCCGTCCGCACCATAGGTTATTCCCGGCAGATCCGGCTCCCTCTCCTACGGAGGTCCCTATGACCGGCCTTATGGCGTTATGGCTCCCGATCCTGCTGTCGGCGGTGGTCGTGTTCATCGCCAGTTCGATCATCCATATGTTCACGCGATGGCACAACAGCGACTTTGCCACCCTTCCCGACGAGGAGAAGGTCCGCGCCGCGCTCGGACCGCTCAAGATCCCCGCCGGGGACTATGCGGTCCCCAAGCCCGTCTCGATGGAAGACATGAAGAGCTCGGGATTCGCCGAGAAGCACAAGACGGGGCCGGTGGTGGTGATGACGGTGATGACGCCCGGCCCGATCTCGATGAGCGGGAGCCTGGTGGGATGGTTCGTCTTCTGCCTCGTAGTGTCGCTCCTGGCAGGCTACGCCGCCGGCCTCACCATCGCCCCCGGCGCCGCCTACATGACCGTGTTCCGGACCGTGAGCACGGTGACATTCATGGGATACGCGCTCGCGGCGTGGCCGCTGACGATCTGGTACAAGCGGAACCTGGGCACGACGATCAGGGGCACCATCGACGCGCTGCTCTTCGGCCTGCTGACCGCCGGCGTCTTCGGCTGGCTCTGGCCGCGCTAGGCGCACGTCGGGACCACGAACCAACGGGAGGCCGGTGATGAAGGACAAGGTCATCGTCATCACCGGCGCCAGCGCCGGGATCGGTGCGGCCCTGGCGGAGGCCGTCGCAAAGCGTGGCGCGGTGCCGGTCCTGGTGGCGCGCCGCGCCGAGGCGCTTGACGCCGCGGTGCGCCGTGCGGGCGGGAAGGCGAGTGCCATCGTCGCCGATGTGACCCGGCGATCCGATGTCGGGCGGGTGGTCCAGGAGACGCTCGACCGCTTCGGCCGGATCGACGTGTGGGTCAACAACGCCGGGCAGGGGATCTCCCGGCCGCCAGGCGAGCTCACCGACGACGACATCGATGCGATGGTGCGCATCAACGTGACGTCGGTCCTCTACGGGATGCAGGAGGTCCTTCCCCACTTCAAGTCGCGGGGCGAGGGGCACATCATCAACATCTCCTCGATGCTGGGCCGGATCCCCTTTGCGGTCATCCGCTCCGCCTACATCGGCGCCAAGCACTTCGTCAACGCGCTCACCGCCACCTTCCGGCTCGAGGTCCAGCAGACCCATCCGGGGATCCAGGTGTCGCTCGTCTCTCCGGGCGTCGTACGCACCGATTTCGGCCTGAACGCGGTGCACGGCGGTGCCGACTCGCGCCAGTTCCCGAATTCCCAGAGCGCCGAGGAGGTGGCGGAGGTGATCGCCGACGTGATCGAGTCGCGTCGCGCGGACGTGTATACCCGGGCCGGCGCGCGGCAGATGGTGCTCGACTACTACGCCTCGACGGGTGAGGATCCGTGAAGCCTGCGACCCCGCCGGGGCGGCGCGACCGCAGGGGCGGTGCCTATTGGAGTCACCGCAGGGGCGGCGCATGCGCCGCCCGCGGCGGAGAGGGTCCCTACGCACACGGAGTCCGATCGACCACCGCCTCCATCCTTTCTCCGCGTTTTCCGTGTCAAGGTTCTTCTAGAGCTCGGGCGGCGCAGGCGCCGCCCCTGCGGGCCGATCCCGCGGCGACCTCCCACCAAAGCACCTGAGCAACCGGCCAGCGGAACTGCTCCGTCCACGGAACCCTCCGTGCCTCCGTCCTTTCTCCGTGCGCTCTGTGTCAAGGATTTTGCCCGGAGTTTCGCCGCCGGCACGCGGCAGGTAGGTTCCGTTCCGCGACCTGTCACGCCGCCACCCTCAGCTTGGTCCACGATGCCCGCATTGGTCTCCGGCCTCATCTACTACGTGGTGTTCCTCTTCTCCACCACGCTGCACGAGGCATCGCACGCGTGGGCCGCGCTCAAGGGGGGAGACCCGACCGCGTATCACGGCGGCCAGGTGACCCTCGACCCGATCCCCCACATCCGCCGTGAACCGATCGGCATGGTGGTGCTGCCAATCCTCGGTGTCATCGCCTCTGGATGGCCCATCGGGTTCGCCAGCGCACCGTACGATCCGGAGTGGGCGCTGCGGCACCCGCGCCGCGCCGCAATGATGGCGCTCGCCGGCCCCGCCTCCAATTTCCTGCTGGTGCTCATCGCCGGCGCGTGCCTGCACTTCGGCCTGTCGAACGGCACCTTCCTGGCACCGGACAGCGTGAGCTTCGACCATATCGTCGAGGCGGCGAACCCCGATTCGCTCTGGCAGGCGGGCGGCTTCCTCCTGAGCGTGTTCTTCTCGCTCAACCTCCTTCTTGGCCTTTTCAACCTCCTCCCCTTCCCTCCCCTCGACGGCGCCGGTGTGCCACCGCTCTTCCTGCACGACGCGGGGGCCCGCAAATACCAGGCGTTCGTCCTGGCCCATCGCGGACTGGGGCTCATCGGGATCGTCGTGGCGTGGCAGCTCATCGACAAGTTGTATCATCCGGTGTGGCTCGCGGCGGTCAACCTGATCCAGCCGATGGTGCATTACGGATGAAGGCTCGCCGCGCTTGCACGCCCCCTGCCCTCCACAGGCCGGCGGACAACACCAACACAGGGACCGGACCATGAAAGTGCGGGTGTATGACCGCTCGGGAACGCTGACGGCCCCGGTCGAGTCGTCCAAAGTCGTGAAGACCGACGCCGAATGGCGCGCGCTCCTCACCCCGGAGCAGTTCGCCATCGCGCGGGGCAAGGGCACGGAGCAGCCGTTCTGCGGAACACTCCTCGACAACAAGCGGGAGGGGACCTACGCCTGCGTCTGCTGCAACCTCCCCCTCTTCTCATCCGACGGAAAGTTCCATTCGGGGACCGGCTGGCCCAGCTTCTTCCAGCCCGTGGCAGAGGAGAACGTCGTGACCCATTCGGACGTGAGCTTCGGGATGCGGCGCACCGAGATCCTCTGCGCCCGCTGCGACTGCCACCTGGGCCACGTCTTCGAGGACGGCCCCAGGCCCACCGGGCTCCGGTTCTGCGTGAACTCGGAGTCGCTGGTGTTCGTGGGGCGGGAGGAGATCGGGAAGCTGGGCGAGGGGTAGGTACTAGGTGCTAGGTGCTAGGTGTGCCGAGGCGCGGTGGCTGCACTGGAAGTTGGGATGGGAACTCGGTCAAGGTCGACACTGAGCCGCGGTCCCCGTCACACCTAGTACCTAATACCTGGCACGCGGAGGCCGCACCGGGAGTTGGGATGAGGACTCGGTCAAGGTCGACACTGAGCCGTGGTCCCCGTCACACCTAGTACCTAATACCTAGTACCTAGTACCGGGCACGCGGAGGCCGCACTGGGAGTTGGGATGGGAACTCGGTCAAGGTCGACACTGAGCCGTGGTCACCGTCACACCTAGTACCTAATACCTAGTACCTAGTACCGGGCACGCGGAGGCCGCACTGGGAGTTGGGATGAGGACTCGGTCAAGGTCGACACTGAGCCGTGGTCGCCGTCACACCTAGTACCTAATACCTAGTACCTGCCTATCTCACGATCCACACGATCGCCGGCCCCAGCATCACCGCGTGCTGCAGCAGGAAGAACCAGAACGTCCCGCTCCCCACCGGGGTGGGACGGGCGTGACTGAGCGGTACCACGATCAGGTCCATCCCCAGCCACATCACGATGCCCCAGACCGGCCCCGCGATCGCCGCGCCTCGGCGCGACTGCACCAGGCGGCGGATCGAGGTCCAGCGTCTCGATATGATGAAGTAGACGAGGGTCCAGGTGTAGGCGATCGTGAAATGCAGGATCACGCCGAGTATTTCCGTTCCGGCGCCGCCGTCGAAGGTGGACTTTCCCAGGATCCCCGCGGCGATCCCCTGGAAGATCCGGCGGGTGGTCGTCACGTCCCTGATCCAGACGTAGGTGACGACCACGAAGAGCGCGTCGAGGAGCCCCACGGTGGCGCCGGCGATGAGGATCCGGCGGCCCGCTTGGCTGTCGTCGAAGGGTGTCGCGATCGCGGTCATCGGCAGGCTTCTCTGGTGGGATCGGCAAAGGGACGAGCGGGGGGAGGATTCTTGCACGAGAGGTACCAGGCATTAGGTGCTAGGTGTGACGGGGGCCGTGGCAACTCTCCGGCGTCCGCCTGGGTGAGCCCGACGGCGGTCGTCGTGCCTCGTCACACCTGGCACCTGGTACCTAGCACCTAGTACCTAGTACCCAGCACCTACCTGACAAACACCTCCCCCGCCAACCTCACATCCCGCGATGACCGCCCCACCATCACCTGGAACGCCCCCGGCTCCACCACCCATTTCATGTCGCCGTTGAGCATCCGGAGTTGATCCGGACCGACGGTGAACGCGACCTGGCGCGACTCCCCCGGCCCCAGGTGCACCGGCTCGAACCCGATCAGGCGGATGACCGGCTGCGCCAGCGACGCGAGTTCCTGGTGGACGTACAACTGCACTACCTCGTCTCCCGCGCGACTGCCGCTGTTGGTCACCGTGCACCGGACGGTCGCCGTTCCGCCGACGCCGGTCGAATCGGGCGTGATCGAGAGCTGGCCGTACCGGAATGTGGTGTAGCTCAACCCGAACCCGAACGGGAAGAGGGGCTGGCCGCTCAGGTCGACATAATCGTCACCGCGACCGGTGGGTTCGTGATCGTACACCAGCGGCAACTGCCCTTCGGCCTGCGGGAAGGTGATCGGCAGCCGCCCGCCGGGATCCACGTCGCCAAAGAGCACATTCGCCACGGCGGTCCCGCCGGCCTCCCCGGGATACCAGGCATCGAGCACCGCCCCCACCCGGTCGAGCCACCCCGACATCGTGATGGCGCTGCCACCGACCAGCACCACGGTCACCGGCACGCCGGTCGCGGCCACGGCCCGGATCAGCTCCTCCTGGTGCCCCGGGAGCGCCAGCGACGCCCGGTCGCGGAACTCCCCCTCCTCGATCCCAGCCACGATCACCGCCGCGGCGCTTCGACGCGCCACCCGCACGGCACTGTCGATCGCGGCCTGCCAGTGCCCGACGGTCGTCGTGTCCCAGAGCAGGCGGATCTTTCCGTTCCCACGGCTCACCCGGTACTCCAACCGGAGCGTGTGCCTGGAACCGGGCGCGAACGCGACCTCGACCAGCCGCGCGCCTCCCGACACCTTGACCCACCTGTCGAGCGCGAGCTTCCCGTCCACGTAGAGCCGATACCCGTCGTCCGCCCCGACACCCAGGCGCTGCACACCGCCTGCGGGCGCCGTGATGGTGCCGGTCCACCGGGCGCCGAACCAGTCGCGTGCGACCGCTTCGACGGGCGCCTCGAAGGTCCAGTTGAAGTCCACCTGATGATCGGTGCGTGTCGCCCGCGGAGCTCCCGACAGCGCGATGTTGTCGAAGTACTCCGCCGTGAGCCCCGCACCGAACGCGGAAACGGGAACGGTGACCGCGCCCTCACCTCCGCGCCCGGGCCCCGGCGCGTAGAACACCCGGGTGGTCTTCCCTGCACGGTGGTGGATCCCGTCAAGGATGGAGACCACGTCGACACCCGGTCCGCTGTAGCCGCCGAGGCGGGCCTCCGAGGCATCGGTGCCGATCACGGCGATCGACCCGGCGCCGGCCTTGAGCGGCAGCGTGTTCCGCTCGTTGCGCAGCAATACCAGCGACCGACGGGCGGCCTCGAGCGCGAGCGCACGGTGCTGAGCGCTCCCGTTCTCCCGTGCCGCCGCATCGGGGTCCGCATACGGATGTTCGAAGAGCCCGAGGGCCAACTTGACGCGGAGCACCCGCGCCACCGCCGAGTCGATGACCCGACCGGGGATCATCCCCGAGGTGAAGGCGCGAAGGTACGGCCGATGGTCGCTCCACGAACCCTGGAAGATCACGTCGAGCCCGGCCTTGAGCGCATCGGCGGCGGCGGTCGGCGTATCGGGTTCGGTGAGATGGAGCACCGTGGCGCCTCCGACAGCGGATTCGTCGGAAATGACGTATCCGGAGAACTGCCAGCGCCCCTTGAGGATGTCGGTGAGGAGGTGGCGGTCCTGGCTGGCCGGGGTCCCGTCCACGGAATTGTACGATGCCATCACCGAGCGGGCGCCTGCATCGAGCGCCGCCTCGAAGGGAGGGAAGAACTCCTCGTCCAGCCGCCGGTCGCTCATTGCGATCGGGTAACTGTCGCGTCCGCCGTCACCCACGTTGGCGATGAAATGCTTCGGCGTCGTCACCACGCCGCGCCGCTCGAACGCGCCCACGAAGGCCCGTGCCATCAGCGAAGTGAGGTACGGATCTTCGCCATAGGTCTCCTCCACCCGCCCCCACCGCACGTCGCTCGCGACATTCAGCACCGGCGAGAGGACCTGCCGGATCCCGCGGCTCCTCGTCTCGTCGGCGATGGCGCCTGCCACCCCTCTCACCAGTGTGGTGTCCCAGGTTGCCGCGAGGCCGATCGCGGCGGGAAAGACCGTTGCCCCCGGGGCCACGAGCCCGTGGACCGCTTCCTCGAACGGGATGATCGGGATGCCAAGCCGGGTGCGCTCGACGAAGTAGCGCTGGATGTCGTTGATCTGCGCGGTCAGTCGACGGGCGGCGTCAGGGTCGGATGCGTCGCCGGCAGCGCGGACCTGGAGGCCGAAGGCGCCGTGGGAGTGGTCCTGCGTGGAGTCGCGCAGGTCGCCGGGACTCATGTACAACTGCCAGAACTTCTCCTCGACCGTCATCCGGGAAAGGAGATCGGCCACGCGCGCGTCGATCGGGAGCGTGGCGTCACGGTACGGCGCCTGCTGGGAAGCGGCGGGCCGGGAGGCGACGAACGGGAGGGAAAGGAAGAGAAGAAGCGCCGGAGTCCGGGTCACGGTTCCAAGATACAGCGCCCGATGCGTCAGGGTGATGGAACGGAGAAAGTCAGCCTGCGGTGGCCAGCAGTTCTCCGCCGATCGCCGCGACGGCGTCGAATGTCGTCTCGGCGCCGGCGATGACCGCGGGAAGGTCGCGTGCATCCACCGCCTGGTCGAGCGCCTCCTTGAACTCGACCCACCGTTCTCCCTGCGCCTCGCCGTATGGATCCAGAAAAGCCGTCCCTCCATGATCGCCGAGCCTGTATCCGCGCCGTACCCCACGAGCGATGTGCCGCCCACCGTTGGTGCTCCCCTCGAACACATACAGGACGCCGGCCAACTCGGCGCCTCCGGCCGAGCCCCACGCGTCGATCCTCGATGCGAACGCGGCCGTTGCGGCGAGCGACGCACCGGCCGCGCTGGAGAAGTGCTCGAGATCCCGGGCAAGGTCCGGGGTCCGCCGGCGCCGGGGGGTCATCAGGGCGGCCAGCCGCGCCGGGATGTGGCGGTCCGCGAACGCCCGCTCCAACGCCTGGTGCACCACCAGCATCTGGCCCAGCCATCGGATGTACTCCGTCCGCGCCAGGCGTCCGCTCACCATCTGCCGCTGGAAGGTCGAGCGCTCCGCGCGGTGATGATGGTCGGCGGTACGCGCCTTGAGCACGGCTGCGGGAGTAAGGAGATCGGGAGCCGTCACGGCTGACATCCTTTGATCGCAAGGAGGAGCGGTACCGAAAGCCAGAGGAGCCCCTTCACCAGGAAGAAGAGGAGACCGGCCAGTCCGAGCCGGCGCACCAGAGTTCTGGGGTTCGCTGTATTGAAAGTCATTATCAAGTGGTTTTCACAATGGAAGTTCCGATATCCGATCTGCCGTGTCAAGATTATGGAACCGCACCTGCCCCCTGACCGTAACGCCGGTACATCTTTCGACCGATCCCGCCGTGCCTCCAACTTCCGAGACTGCCCGTGATCACCAAGGACGACCTCCTCACCGCGATGAGCCTGGAGTGCGACATCGCGATCCACCTGCACTCCAAGTTGACGCCGCAGGCGGCCGGTTACCGTCCGTCACCCGACCAGCGTTCGACGGAAGAGCTCCTGCGATACCTCGCGATCTGCGGCATTGCGGGGACCACTTCGATGCTCAAGGCCGACTGGAAGCTCTTTGCGCCCTTCCGTGAACGGACCGCCACCCTGCCGGTGGCGGAGTTCCCCGCCGCGATGGCGCGACAGAAGGGGGAGCTGGCCGAGCTCTTTCGGGGGATCACGCCGGAACAGTTCGCCACCCAGGCCGCCCCGATGCCCGGGGGATCGGTCACCCTGCCCCTTGGCGTTGCGATCCTCAACGGCCCGCTCAAGTGGCTCGCCGCGTACAAGATGGAGCTCTTTGTGTACGCCAAGGCGTCCGGTGCGCACGACATCAGCACCTCCAACGCCTGGCGCGGGATGGACATGCCCAGGAAATGAACGCAGCCCGCGGGCCCGCCCCAGCGGCCGGCTCGATTTGCGCGTATGCTTAGGGTCGTACCCCCACGAGCTACCAGCTGGCACCTTCGAGGATCCGATGACGCACCGAGCATTTGCCGGCGCCGCCCTGTTCGCGGCGCTCCTCGCCGCCGCACCCGCCGCGGCGCAGATGAACACCCTCACCAAGGCCGAGCAGGCGAAGGGCTGGCGGTCGCTCTTTGACGGGAAGACGATGGCCGACTGGCGCGGCTACAAGATGGCCGACATCCCCGCGGGATGGCGCGTGGCCGACGGGATCATCGTGAAGGACTCGGGCGCGGAGGACATCGTGACCCGCGACAGCTTCGCCAACTTCGAGCTGTCGATCGACTGGAAGCTCGCCAAGGCGGGAAATTCCGGGATCTTCTACCGGGGCACCGAGGAATACGATCACATCTACTGGAGCGCACCGGAATACCAGCTCCTGGACGACAAGAACGCCCCCGATGGCACCAGCCGCCTGACCTCGGCCGGCGCCGACTACGCCCTCTACCCATCCCCCGCCGGGATCGAACACCCCTTCGGTGAATGGAACACCGCGCGGATCATCGTCCGCGGGAACCACGTCGAGCATTGGATGAACGGCAAGAAGCTGCTCTCCTACACCCTCGGCAGCCCCGATTGGGCCGCCAAGGTCAAGAAGAGCAAGTTCGGCGCCTGGGCCGATTATGGAAAGGCGACCACCGGCCTCATCGGCGTCCAGGGGGACCACAACGGACGCCTTGAACTTCGCAACATCAAGATCCGGGTGTTGCCGGAGAAGTAGGGTCACAGGTCGCAGGTCACAGGTCGCAGGTCACAGGTCACAGGTCGCAGGTCACACGCTCCTGAGACTTGCGACCTGAGACCCGCGACCTGTGACGCTCGACGACGACCATCGACCAACGACCACCTTCCACGAGACCACGCATGCGCAAATCGCCCTTGTTCGCTCTCGGTGCGGCACTCCTCCTCGCGGTACCGATGCAGGCGCAGACGACTCCGAATGATCCGGTCCTCAAGCGGATCTGGAACATCGGGATGGACAGCTCGCAGACCGACTTCCTGGCACGCACCCTCTTCGACTCCCTGGGACCGCGGCTCACCGGCTCTCCCGACCAGAAGCGCGCCAACGACTGGCTGGTCAAGATGTACACCTCCTGGGGCATCGACGCGAAGAACGAGCAGTACGGCACCTGGCGCGGATGGCGGCGCGGTTACTCCCACATCGACCTGATCGAGCCGCGGGTCCGGAGCCTCGAGGGAACGATGCTCGGCTGGAGCCCCGGCACGAAGAAGAAGGACCTCACCGCCTCCACGATCATCCTGCCGCACTTCAAGGACTCGACCGAGTTCGTGGCATGGCTGCCGCAGGCCAAGGGGAAGTTCGTCCTGGTGGCGCCGGGGCAGCCCACCTGCCGCCCCTCGGAGGACTGGCAGCAGAACGCCACACCCGAGTCGGCGGCGCGGATGGATTCACTCAAGCGGAGCATCCAGGCGGAGTGGCGGGAGCGGATCGCGGCGACCGGCTACTCGCTGGCGCTCGGCACCGGCTCCCTCGGCATCCGGATGGAGCAGGCGGGGGTGGCCGGCTTCCTCACCTCCCGCCCCAAGGACGGCTGGGGCACGATCGAGATCTTCGAGACCTACGACACCAAGGCCCCCGCCGTGGCGCTTTCCTGTGAGGACTACGGCCTCGTCTTCCGCCTGACCGAGGACAACCGGCACCCCAAGGTCCGGATGAACCTCGACGCCGACCTCCTCGGCGAACGGCCGGTCTTCAACACCATCGCCACGATCCCCGGCACCGAGAAGCCGAACGAGTACGTCGTCCTCTCGGCCCACTTCGATTCGTGGGACGGGTCCTCCGGCGCCACCGACAACGGCACCGGCACCCTGACGATGATGGAAGCGATGCGGATCCTGAAGCAGGTCTACCCACACCCGAAGCGCACCATCATCGTCGGGCACTGGAGCAGCGAAGAGGAAGGGCTCGTCGGCTCGCGCGCCTTCACCGAGGACCACCAGGACGTCGTGAAGGGGCTCCAGGTCCTCCTCAACCAGGACAACGGGACCGGGCGGATCGTTCGCGTGGGCGGCGGCGGCTTCCCCGACGCCGCGGCGCACCTGCAGAAGTGGATGACCAACCTGCCGGCGGTGTACCAGACCCAGCTCCAGTTCGGCGGCGCCGGCCTCCCCGGCGGCGGCGGCAGCGACCACGCATCGTTCGTCTGCTGGGGGGCGCCGGCCATCGAGCTCGGTTCCCTCAACTGGGACTACGGCAACTACACCTGGCACACCAACCGCGACACCTACGACAAGATCGTCTTCGACGACCTGAAGTCGAACGCGACCCTCGTGGCGATGCTGGCCTATATGGCATCGGAAGATTCGACGACCGTAGGCCGGCAGCGGGTGGACCTGGTGGCGCTGGCCGCCCAGCATCAGGCGTTGGTCGATTCCGCCAAGGCCAACCCATCCGACACCGCGCTGGTCCGGCGCTCCGGGATCAATAGCCCGTTCGCCCGGTACTTCCGGGTACCGACCACCTGGCCCGCCTGCGAAAAGGCGCCCCGGACCACGAATCCCCGCTTGAAGTGAGTCGGGACCAGGCGTGAAGGGGCCCCCTTCCCCATCGCGGGGAAGGGGGCGTCCTTTTGTCCGTCAGCACGGCGCTACGCCACGTGGCGCGCGATCACCTGGTCGATCCGGGACCTGGGCACGGCACCGGTGATGCGGTCCACCAACACACCGCCCCTGAAGAACAGCAGCGTCGGGATCCCGCGCACGCCGAACCGCATGCCGAGCTTCGGATGCTCGTCGGCGTTCACCTTGAGCACCCGCACCGTCCCGGCCCGTTCCGCGGCCACCTCCTCGAGCATCGGCGCGATCGCCCGGCAGGGCCCGCACCACGGCGCCCAGAAATCGACCACGGTCAGGACCTCCGGAGCCGCCACTTCGGCGACGAAATTGTCCTCGGTCACGTCGATCATCCCCGGCATCATCGGGCCTTTCCGAGCGCCGCCAGGCGCTCCCTGAGTCGGCGCCGCAATGTCGCGAGCGTCCGGATCTGCCCGTCGAGCCGATCGAGCTTGCGGCGATACAGGGCGGCCGTCCGCGCCGAGCAGCGCGCATCGTCGGGGCAGGCCTGCAGACACTCGGCAAGGGACTTGAGCTCCTCCACCGTGAACCCGGCGCCGATCAGGTCACGGATCGTCCGCACCCGCTCCACCGCCGAGCCGTCGAATTCCCGGTAGCCATTCGGCAGGCGCCGCGTGACCAGCAGACCCCGCTGGTCGTAATGGCGTATGGCGCGCAAGCTGGCGCCGGACTGACGGGAGAGTTCACCGATGTGCATGTGGGTCGTGGTCACGGGTCACGGGTCACGGGTCACGGGTCACAAGGTAAACACTCACACTGATGTCAAGGTCAAGCGGGTGCCCGGAGAGTCGAAGGGCCCGGCGGAACGACGTCCGCCGGGCCCTCCATATTCACGCCGTCGGGGTCACTGCCCCTTGGGTGCCCCGGCGGGCGGCGGGGTACGCGGCCAGGAACCCGGCCCCTTCGGCCCCATCCCGGGACCGCGGCGTCCTTGCCAGCTCCCGCCCTGCCACCCGCGGCCCCCCATCATCCCCATCGGGGGCCACGCTTCGACCTGCTTGCGCTGCGCATCGGTCAGGAGCGCCCGGGCCCGGGCACCCGCGAGGATCCGCTCCAGCATCGCCTGACCCATCAGGTCGTGCGCCGCCTGGAAGTGCTTCTTGATGGCGACGGTGTCGGTGCCATCGGCATCGATGGCGGTCCTGAGTTCACCGAGGTGGGTCTTCGCGCCCGCCATCGCCGCCTCGGCGGCGCTCCGGCTGGCGTCCCGGATCGTGGTCAGGTCGGTCATCTGCCGAGCGGTGAGCTTGAGTTCGCCATTCATCGCCAGCAGCCGTTCCGGGGCGAACCTTCCGCCCGGCGTCATCATTCCCATCCGACCGGGCCCCATTCCCATCCGGCCCGCCATCATCCCCGGGCGTCCGTGACGCATCCCGCTGTCGCGCATCATCATCTTGACCCGCATCGTGCTGTCGGGGCGCTGGGCCGAGGCCGGGAGGGCCGCCACCAACGCGGCGAGGCCCAGCAAGTAACGGATCTGCATCTCCTGCTCCTTCGATCGAACGGTGGGACCGCACCTTCCACGCACCGAGGACAGATACGTCGGAGCGGGTCGGGCCGTTGGATCGGCGCGATTTGACGCCGCCGGCCGGGGGTGACAAGCTCCAAGCGACCTGAACCGGGATGGAACCGATGGGAGCAGTCGCCGCAGCGGTCATCGTGCGCAAGGAACGCGAGCTGGTGGATCACTTCCGGGGCGTCGGCGCCGTGTCGCCCGACACCGCGCGGAGTCTTGCCCAACTCGCGGTCGACCAGAACATCGGCTGGCGCCGGCTGGTCGATCATGCGGTGCTCCGGTCCACGCCGGCAGGGACCTGGTACCTCGACGAGCCGTCGTGGATGGCGCTCCGCCGGATGCGGCGACGGCTGATGACGGTGGTCGCGGTGGTAGCGGCACTCTTCCTCCTCGGATCCATCATCGCCGTCTCGATCGGCACGCACTCCTGACCGTGCGCCGGCTGGTGCCGCTGCTCGCGGGCCTCGGGACGGCGCTGCTGGCATTGTGGATCACGAGGCCGCCGGGCCCCGCCATCGCGCCCGATTCCGTGTCGTACCTGGGTGCCGCGGTGTCGCTGTCGCAGCACGGGACGCTGCGCGCACCGTTCGCCGATTGGGACGCCGCCGACAGCACCACCGCGCTGACCGACTACGCGCCCGGCTACCCCCTCGCGCTCGCGCTGCCGATCGCTGTGGGCATCGCGCCATCCACCGCGGCGCGGTGGATCCAGGCGCTCGCGCTGGGTGCCTCGACGACGCTCGCCCTGCTCCTGCTCCTGGACGTGAGCGGGCTGGCCGGCGTCCTGCTCGGTCTTCCGCTGCTCGTCCTGATGCCGGCATTGACCGACGTCCATCTCTGGATCCTCTCCGAGCCGCTCTTCATCGCGTGCACCGTGGGGACCCTGGCGATGATGACGCGCCGCCCCGAACGGCCATTGGCGTACGGGGTGCTCGCGGCACTCGGCAACCTGGTCCGGTTCGCCGGAGTGTCGCTCGTCGGTGCCGCCGCACTCTGGGCCGTCACCAGGCCCGGCACCCGCCGGCAGCGCGTGCAACGCGGGGCCCTCGCGGTGGCACCCGGCGTCGCGCTGCATCTCTGGTGGCGGATGCGGGGGATGTCCCCCGTCGGCGGGATCGGAGGGGTGATGACGGCGGGACTCATTGGAACCCTGCGTGAAGGCCTGGACACAACGGTGGCGTGGCTGGTCCCCGCTCACCTGCCGTCGCCGTGGCATCTTGGCCTCGCAGTGATCGTCGCGATCGTGCTGAAGGCGATGGCGTGGCGGCTGTGGCGATCGCCGACCGCCGCATCCCGACCGCTTCTCTGCACCGCCGGTCTGTTCAGCGGATGCTACATCGCGATGCTCGTCGCCGCCCGGGTGCTCGTCGGGCCGGACATCCCCTTCGACTCACGGATCCTGGCACCACTGTTCGTGATCCTGGCCATGGCGTCGGCCGCGGTCCTGGCCGCGGGATGGCGTGACGGCCCGGTGGTGTCGAGAGGCGCGATCATCGCCGCCGTGGCGCTCTGGTGCGTGGCGGCGGCGGCGCACGACGTCGACTCGGTGCGGCAGGCCCGCCGCTTCGGGCTCGGCTACGAGTCGCCGGAGTGGCAGGACTCGCCGATCGCGAGCTGGCTCCGCACCCGCGGTGAGGGGCTCACGATCTACTCGAGCGACCCCGCCGGGACCTGGACCATCACCCACCGCCCGACCCGCTTCCTCCCGTCAACGCTCGCATCCGACACCGTCGCGGCGTTTGGTGCCAAGTTCCGGGCACGCCCCTCGGCGCTGGTCTCGCTCCCGCCGGAACTTGAGCCCCAGGTGCCGGGCGACTCCCTCGCCGCGCAGCTCGGCCTCGTCATCGCCGCGCGCACCGCATTCGGCACCGTGTGGGTGCGGCCCTGACCCGCGCGGTCGACTGGATCAGGGCGGCGTGGGCGCGGACGGGACTGTTTTCGCGCCGCCGAGCCGCAAGCAGCACCGCGCTCGGTGTGCTGGCCCTCCGCGCCGCACACCAGCTGATCGACGACGCACCGAGGATCCTCGATGATCCGGTGGCCGTGCGGCTGGTCGACCCGTGGATGATCCGGAAGATGGTCCGGTATGGAAAGGGGGCACGCGACCGGAGGGTCGACGGGCTGCGCGCCCACATCGTGACCCGCAGCCGCTACACCGAGGACCGACTCGGGGAGGCCGTGCAACGCGGCACCGCCCAGTACGTGGTGCTGGGCGCCGGGTTCGACACTTTCGCCTACCGGCAGCCGACCTGGGCCCGGGAACTCCGGATCTTCGAGGTCGACCACCTGGCGAGCCAGGAGGCGAAGCGCGCCCGTCTGGCCCGGGCCGGGATCGATGTGCCCGGCAACGTCAGGTTCGTGCCGATCGACTTCGAGACCACGCCGCTCCGCGCCGGGCTCGTCGCCGGCGGCGTGGCACTCGACCGCCCCACCTTCTTTTCGTGGCTCGGCGTGCTCGTCTACCTCGACCAGGGTGCCATCGATGCCGTGTTCGACGCGGTGGCCCGCTTGCCGGCCGGGAGCGAGATCGTGTTCACCTTCTCCCCGCACGATCGGGACGGTGCCGCGAGCGGGCTGGCCCGCCGCGCTTCTCGTATGGGAGAACCCTGGAAGACCAGGCTCGAGCCCGACGCACTCCTCGCGCAGCTCCGCCGAGCCGGCTTCAGCGATTGCGGCCTCGTCGATCCCGCGGAACTGGCCGACCGGTACTTTCGCGATCGGCACGACGGCCTGCCGCCACCGCGGCGGGAGCGCCTGGCGTGGGCGCGGACGTAGCACCTCGGGGCGGCGAGGCCAGGTCGAGCTCCCACGTCTCTCCCACGAGTCCCTTGCCGAAGAGGGTGTGGGCTTCCCGCTTGACCAGGGTGAATCCGGTGCGCTGGTAGATCCGTCGCGCCGCGTGCAGCACGTCGTTGGTCCAGAGGGTGATCCGCCGGTACCCCGCCTTCCGCGCGAACGCGATGCACTCTTCCACCAGCTTCTCGCCGACGCCCATCCCCCGCGCGGTCGGTTCCACCAGCAGCAGCCGCAGCTTGGCCACCCGCCGGTCCTGGTGCACCAGGAAGATCGACCCGATCCGTTCACCGTCCCGCTCCGCGATCCAGCAGCGATCCCGCGTCCGATCGAACTCCTTCACGTACCGCGCCACCACGTCTGCGACCAGCGCCTCGAAGCGTTCATCCCAGCGGTATTCCCGGGCGTACAGTTCGCCGTGGCGCTGAACCACCCAGCCGAGGTCTCCGACGCGGGGGCTCCGGAGCGTCACCTTGCCATCGGACAGGGCGCCGCCCAGGAGCGATTCGACGGTCCCCATTGCGCCGAGCAGATGGTCGCGGTCGGGAGGGGCAAGTGGCCGGAGCAGCGCGGCCATATCGCGTGCGGCGCGCCGTTCGAGCACCGCCTGCTCACGGCGGCCGTGCGCCGTAAGGGCGAGCACCCGTCGGCGGCCGTCGCCCGGGTGGGTGGCGGCGGTGATGAGGCCGCGCCGAAGGAGGCTTCGGAGCAGCCGGCTCAGGTACCCGGGATCGAGCCGGAGCTCACGGATCAGGTCGACCGCCGAGGGACGGTCGCGATGGGCCAGTTCGTAGAGGACGCGCGCTTCGGGGAG